>JAUHWP010000105.1 GCA_030424645.1 Alphaproteobacteria bacterium | reverse complement strand
ACGCGACCACCGATCAGGGCATAGGTCACACCCACGATCAGAGCACCGATAATGGCCGTCATTTTAGGCCAGTGCTGGGCAACGATCCCCTGCAGCAACACGAAAGGATCGGTCAGCGGCAAGATGTCGAATGTCAACGAGCCGGCAAGATTGCCTTTCACCCACCAGATCCCGAACCACGGACCCAGCAGGAACAGGCCAAGGAAAAAGGCTTGCGATACACGCCGCAGGATCAAAAAGCGGTGGGCCAGCCACCAGCCTTTTTCCCGAATTGCCTCTTGTCCAACCGGAAGGGCGGTCTTCTCGCTCATTGTCCTGTCCCCCCTGTGCCGGGAAGTCCGAAGGACGGGGTGAAGCCGCCGTCCATGGACGGATCGGGCATCCCGTCGGGCAGATAGCCCCCGGGGGCGACAAGGTTGTCGGTGCCCGGTCCGGGCAGGCGATCCGGCAAGTCGATCAGGTCATCGACCAGCGGGTTCCGATCCTCCCACCCCAGCTTGTAGTGATCCGCGGCCTCGGCGGTGGCCACGCGAACCGGCAACACCTTGATCGCGGCCTCGCCCGGCAGGACGCAGGATTTCTCGCATTTGCCGCAACCGGTGCAGTGATCGGAATGCACGACCGGCATGAAGATCGCATGGTGACCCGAGCGTTCGTTGTGCCGACGTTCAAGCGTGATCGCCTTGTCGATCACCGGGCAGACGCGATAGCAGACATCGCAGCGCAGGCCGAGGGCATTCAGGCAATGTTCCTCGTCGATCAGGACGGCAAGGCCCATGTCGGCGTCGTCGATATTGGTCAGCCCATGATCCAGCGCACCTGTCGGGCAGGCCACGACGCAGGGGATGTCGTCACACATCTCGCACGGAATATCGCGGGCGGTAAAAAATGGTGTGCCTGTGGCGGGACCTTCGATCCCCAACTCGGCCAGCTTCAGCGTGTCATAAGGGCAATCCCGCACACACAGCCCGCAGCGAATGCAGGCGGCCAGGAAATCCTCTTCCGGCAGGGCACCCGGCGGGCGGATCGCCTGCGCGGGCAGCGCGCGTGCATCCGTTGCCAGTTTGCTTAAGGCCATGCCCGCCACCGCGCACGCCCCCGCAGCCCGCGCGGCATCCTGAAGGAAGCGGCGGCGGTCAAGCGGCTTGGCGTTGCGTTGTTTGGCGGCGGACATGGTATTTTCTTTCTTCTGCTCGGCGCCTAGGCGCGTTGGACCTTACAGGCGCATTTCTTGAAGTCGGTTTCCTTGGAGATCGGGCAAGTTGCGTCCAGTGTCAGCTTGTTGGTCAACTGGCCCTCATCGAACCACGGCATGAACACGACACCGCGGGGCATCTTGTTCCGGCCACGCGTTTCGACCCGAGACAGGATCTCGCCGCGCCGGGTGGCGATCGAAATCTCCTGCCCACGCCGCAAGTCACGATCCTTGGCATCATCCGGGTGCATGAACACCACGGCCGAGGGGAACGAGCGGTGAAGTTCCGGCACGCGGCGGGTCATCGAGCCCGAGTGCCAATGCTCAAGCACGCGACCGGTTACAAGCCACAGGTTGAACTCGTCATCCGGTTCTTCGGCGGCGGGTTCGTAGGGCGCGAAGATGATGAACGCCTTGCCATCGGGCTTGCCGTAGAACTTCACGCCCTCGCCTTCTTTCACGTAAGGGTCATAGCCTTCGCGGAAGCGATACAGCGTTTCCTTACCGTCCACGACAGGCCAGCGCAAACCGCGTGCCTGGTGATAGGTATCGAAGGGGGCAAGGTCGTGGGCATGGCCACGCCCGAAATCGGCATATTCTTCGAACAGACCTTTCTGGACATAGAAGCCGAAATGCTCGCTTTCGTGGTTGTTGAACCCTTCGGCCACTTCGGACACGGGATACTGGTTGACCTTGCCGTTCTCGTAAAGAACTTCGAACAGGGTCTTGCCTTTCAGCTCTGGCATGGTGTCCAGAAGCTCGGCGGGCCAGACCTCGTCGGTGGTGAAGCGTTTCGAGAACTCCATCACCTGCCAGACATCCGACTTTGCGTCGCCCGGCGCCGACACTTGTTCGCGCCAGAACTGGGTGCGCCGCTCGGCGTTGCCATAGGCGCCTTCCTTCTCGACCCACATGGCGGTGGGCAGGATCAGGTCAGCCGACAGCGCGGTCACGGTCGGATAGGGATCGGACACGGTGATGAAGTTGTCGGGATTGCGATAGCCCGGCAAGCCTTCCTCGTTCATGTTCGGCGCGGCCTGCATGTTGTTGGTGCACTGCACCCAGTGACAGTTCAGATCGCCGTCTTTCAGCTTGCGGTGCATCAACACGGCATGGAAACCGGGCTTGTCGGGGATGGTGCCTTTCGGGATGCCCCATGCGGTTTCACAGATGTCGCGGTGCGCTTCGTTCGCCACAACCATGTCGGCGGGCAGACGGTGGGCGAAAGTGCCGACCTCGCGCGCCGTGCCGCAGGCCGAAGGCTGACCCGTCAGCGAGAAGGGCGAGTTGCCCGGCTCGGAAATCTTGCCGGTCAGCAGGTGGATGTTATAGCACAGCGAGTTCACCCAGGATCCGCGCGTATGCTGGTTGAAGCCCATCGTCCAAAGGCTCATCACCTTGCGGTTCGGGTCGGCATACTGCTTGGCCAGACGTTCCAGATCCGCTGCCGGCACGCCCGACAGTTCAGAGACGTATTCCAGCGTATAGGGTGCGACGGCCTCCTTGTATTCCTCGAAGGTCATGTCCGTCATCGCACCGTGCTTGCCGTCATGCGACGGGTTCGCGGCGGCTTGCTCCAGGTCATGTTCGGGGCGCAGGCCATAGCCGATATCGGTGGCGGTGCGCTTGAAATGGGTGTTCTTTTCGACGAACTCCCAGTTCACGGCATCGTTTTCGATGATGTAATTGGCGATATAGTTCAGGATCGCCAAATCGGTCTGCGGGGCGAAGATCATGCCGTTATCCGCCAGTTCGAACGAGCGGTGTTCGAAGGTTGACAGCACATGCACCTCGGCCCCCGGCTTGGTCAGGCGGGTGTCGGTCAGACGCGACCACAGGATCGGGTGCATCTCGGCCATGTTCGATCCCCACAGCACGAAGGTATCCGCGTGCTCAAGGTCGTCATAGCAGCCCATCGGTTCGTCGATGCCGAAGGTGCGGATGAAACCTGCCACGGCCGAGGCCATGCAGTGACGCGCGTTCGGGTCAATGTTGTTGGACCGGAACCCGGCCTTCATCAGCTTGGCGGCGGCATAGCCTTCCCAGACCGTCCACTGGCCAGACCCGAACATGGACACGGCGGTCGGCCCCTTGTCCTTGATCGTGGCTTTCCACTTCTCGGCCATCACGTCGAAAGCTTCATCCCAGCTTACGGGTTCGAAATCGCCATTCTTGTCATAAACACCGTTCGACTTGCGCAGAAGCGGTGTGGTCAGACGGTCGGCACCATACATGATCTTGGACAGGAAATAGCCCTTGATGCAGTTCAGGCCCCGGTTGACCGGGGCTTCCGGGTCACCCTGGGTTGCCACGACGCGGCCATCCTTGACGCCGACCAGCACGGAACATCCGGTGCCACAGAAGCGGCACGCCGCCTTGTCCCAGCGAATGTCGGGGCTTCTGGCTTGCGCAAGGGCGCCGTTCGGAAGGGTGATGCCGGCGGCCGAAGCGGTCGCGGCGGCGGCGCTGGCCTTTAGAAAGGATCGGCGGGATGAAGTCATGGACATGTTAGGTCTCCCGTTATTGGTGTTTGGTCGTCGAAGCGGCGGTCGGTTCACCGTCAAGGTCTTCGAAATGGTGGTAAGTAAGGGTGATGGTCAGAACACCAGGTATCTGGTGCATCTCCATAATCTGGTCGGATGCGCGCATGTCCGGCGTGTCTTCAACGGTCACAACAATGCGACCATCTTCGTGGGCATGCACTTCTCCGCCTTCGGTGGCGCCGATCGCCGCGATGACCTGGGCGGTCATGTCCGGCATCGTGTGCACAAGGCAGCCGCAGATATTCATCATGACCGGGCCTCCGTTTCTGGTTTGATCTTCTTGAAGGTGATGGCCCCGACAGGGCACGCCATCGAGCACCCACCGCATCCATTGCACAGGTCTTCATCCAGCACAGGCTGCGCCCGGCCACCGGTTTGCAGCCGAAAGCCAATGGCGCGCTGGTCGCAATGGTCTTCACAGGTGCGGCAGTTCACGCCGTTCATCGACAGGCAGGATTTTTCGACAGCGCCGCGCCACAGCCATTCGTTGTCGGGGCTAAGCGCCCCGAAATCGCACGCATCCGTGCAGGCATGACAGAAGGTGCATGCCCCCGCATTGAAATCCAGGAACGGACGATCGCCTGCGTCTTTCATGATGATGCCTTCGGGACAGGCGGCAACACAATCGCCGCATTGCGTGCAGGCATCATGGAAGTCTGCCTCTGCGCCCGCGCCCGGCGGCCGCTGGCGCGGAACCTCTTGAACATTGCCTTTCAAGAAGGCGCGTCTGGTCGGAGAAGCAGACATATGGATCGCTCGCTTATTGCTGGCTTGTCCCCACTCTTTAGACCCCACACAGGTGCGACCTATTGACCTGAATCAAAGAAATTACCGAATTCGCGAGCTTATTGCTTCACAGGAAAAATTCATTCGTTTGAATGCGTTGGTGGAAATATGGATTAATTATCTGTTTATAAAAGATATTTCATGAACCTGTTTCGAAGTTATTTTCTTGATCCGTTAATTACTAAACACTGAAAGTTTTTTTGTTGCGCGACTTCGCCATTGGGGTTGAACAACCGGTCGGCAATGAGTCGCGGCAACCTCGCGGACCGTCATCGCGCACCCTGGGCCTTCGATTCGCCTGCACCATCAAGATCGTCAGGTTGGTCCGTCGGAGCGATGAAACAGCTTTCGAACCCTCTGGTCTTCCCGACAGGTGGCGATCTGAGGACAAGGCGACCGCCAGAATGGCGCGCAATCTTGTCAGCGATGTAAAGCCCCAGGCCGAAGCCATCGGTTCTGGTCTTCGATCGCTGAAACCGCCTTGGCAAAAGCTCCAGTTCAGCGGGCGAAAGGACGGGGCCATCATTCGTGACCCGCAGCACCCCCGCGCGTGACAGCTCGACCTCGACCGGGGTATCGGGCGGGGCATGCTGGAACGCGTTGTCGATCAGATTTCCGGCAATCATTGCAAATGCGTCAGGGTCAAGCTTGGCACAGACGGGCCGCTCTGGCCGCTTAATCCTGAGCCGGTTCCGACGGTCTGGGTCCGTTTGGCTGTCACGCAGAACGGCCTCGAACAGCTTGCCCAGATCATGCGTTTCTTGCGACACCCCGATGCCCGCTTCGGCGCGGGCCAGTTGCAGCAACCGGCCAACCAGACGGCTCATCCGTTTCAACGCCTCTTCGACCGAGGCCAGCCTGCTGTTATCGTCATCGCCGATTTCAGCGCGCAGGCGCTGAACCTGCGCCAGCGCCACTGCAACCGGCGTGCGCAACTCGTGGGCTGCGTTGGTCGCAAAGGCGCGCTCGCCGTCCAAAGCCTGTGACAGACGGATCATGAAACCGTTCAGCGTGGCGGTGATGGCGCGCAGTTCGGCGGGATGACCGCCTGCATCAATCGGGTCCAGACGCGCATCGTTGCGCACTTCGATTTCACCTCGCAACCGCTCCAGCGGCAACAGCGCACGCTGCCCGATCCATGCCACCGTCAGATAAGCCAACGGAAGGATCGCAATCATCGGAATCACCAGGGCAGTCAGGCTTTCAAGATAGGCATCGCTTCGTTCCTGACGCAAATCGCCAACCTGCATCTGGAAACCGTCGCCGTTGGGCCGGGTCGTGTAAAACGTGTGGCTCGCGGTGGTGGTAAACCCCGCCGCGCCGGGGGCGGGAAAGACGGTCTCCCGCGCGCCGGATGAAATCATCACGGCGGTCCCGGACCGGTCAAGCAGGCGATACACCAGGTCGGTGCCCCCCGGTTCCGATGCGCCGATCAGGTCAAACGAAGTTTCGCGCCCCAGCTCGATCGGTATGGTCGCCCCGGTTGCTTGTGCGCCGTTGTAGTCTATCACCATGGCCGGCAGGTAAATCCGGGCGGTTTCCTGGATGATCTTGTCGGCAAGCTCCTGCTGTTCGTGGCGCAGGACCACCGCCGTGGCGACCAGTGCCAGCAACCAGATCGCCGCAAAGCCAAGGATCACAAGACGCGACAGGCGCCGGGCCAGGCTGTTGCGCGCCCTCATCCCTGCCCCATCCGGTATCCGAAGCCACGCACCGTTTCGATTGCACCGCGCCCCAGCTTTGCGCGCAATCGGCTGATATGGGCTTCAATGGCGTTGCTTTCGACCTCGCTGCCGAACCCGTAAAGGGCGTCTTCGAACTCGGCTTTTGCGACGGTGATCCCCGGTCGACGGCTAAGCCGCTCCACGATGGCCCATTCCTTCGGCGTCAGACTGACCGGCTGACCGTTCACAAGCACGGTTTTCGCGGCGGGCACAACGCTGACCGGGCCAAACTGCCGCTGGGCCGCCCGACCGCTGTCGGCGCGGCGCAGGATCGCGGATATGCGCGCCATCATCTCGTGCAGGTCATAGGGTTTGACCAGATAATCATCAGCCCCTGCCTCCAACCCCTCGATACGCTCCATGATCCGGTCACGCGCGGTGGCGATCAGGACCGGGGTTCCAACAGACCTGTCGCGCAGATCGCGCACCAGCGTCAACCCGTCACCATCCGGCAGGTGCAGATCAAGCAGGATCAGGTCATATCGGATCGCGCGCACGGCCGCCTGCGCGTCCTGCAATGTTCCCGCGATATCGACCGCATGACCCGCGGCACGCAGATGGTCAGCCACCACCTCAGCAAGGTTTCGCTCATCTTCAACGACCAACAACCGCATTAAGACCTTCGTCCATCTTTTTTCGCCACATTACGACATCCGTCAGCAATCGGTAAGGTAGGGATGCAATGACCCCGGCGCCGGCACAGCCCGCCGGTTGGCAAAGTTGGAATTCTCATGTCGATCAGCACGATTTGGCTCGGGGTCGGGTTTTTGGGCCAGGCGCTTTTTACCTCCAGATTTCTGGTTCAGTGGATTGTCAGCGAACGGCGGGGCGAAAGCGTCGTGCCGCTGGCCTTCTGGTGGTTTAGCCTGGCGGGCGGCCTGACCTTACTGTCCTATGCCATCTGGCGACAAGACCCGGTGTTCATTCTGGGTCAGGCCACGGGAATGGTCGTTTATGTGCGCAACCTGATCCTGATCAGGCGCCGTCGCAACATGGCCCCGTCATGAGACCGGCCGTGGCTGCGCGCTGGACGCTGGTTGCGGTCTTCCTTGTCGCCATAGCAGGGGCGGTGCTGCGCCCGCTGACTCCGATTGACGAAACACGCTATGTCGCCGTTGCCTGGGAAATGTGGCAAAGCGGCAATTACCTTGTTCCGACCAAGAATTACGATATCTATACCCACAAACCGCCACTGCTGTTCTGGGCGATCAACCTGATCTGGGTCTTCACCGGGGTCAGCGAACTGGCGGCGCGACTGGTCGGCCCGCTGTTTGGTGTGCTTTCCATCTGGCTGACGGGACGGCTGGCACACAAGCTTTGGCCCGACGATCCGACCGTGGGGTCACGGGCCATCATGGTGTTGGCCGCAATGATCATTTTCACCATTTCAAGCGGGCTGACCATGTTCGACGCCCTGCTGGCCACAGCGGCCATCGCCGGATTCCTGGCGCTGGTGAACGCGGTCGACACCGGGGACCGGCGCTGGTGGGCCGCCCTTGGCGTCGCCCTGGCAATGGGGGTGTTGGCCAAGGGCCCGGTGATCCTTGTCCATCTGGGCCCCGCCATGCTTCTGGCCCCGGTCTGGGCACGCACACGACACCCGCACAGCTGGGGATGGGCCTTGTCGGGCACCGGCATCGCGGTTGCCACCGCACTGGGCGTTGTGGCGCTTTGGGTGCTGCCTGCCATCGTGATCGGTGGCCCGGCCTACCGGAACGAGATCTTGTGGACCCAAAGCGCAGGCCGGATCAGCAGTTCGTTTGCCCATGCCCGCCCGTGGTGGTGGTTCACCGCAATGCTGCCGTTGTTCCTGTTTCCATGGTTCTTTGTGCCCGCGGTCTGGAAGGCCGCGATCAAGGCCCAATGGCGGGATGCCGGGCTGAGACTGGCCGCCGTCTGGGGCCTGTCAGCGCTGTTCCTGTTCAGCCTGATCAGTGGCAAACAGGTGCATTACCTTGTGCCCGATCTTCCCGCCTTCGCCCTGATCGTGGCGCGCCTTCTGTCCCCGGGCACGACCGTCCGCCCGGCGCTGGCGACGGTGCCGCTCTTGCTGGCCGCCGCCGCCGCGATCCTGGCCGGAACGGGATTGATTGATCTTGGGTCTGCGACCCGGCTTCTGGAACCAGTGACGAACCTGCTGGCCTGGGGGCTTTTCATGCTGGCCGTGTGCTGGATGGCGGTGCATCGGGGCGGCCTGCCCGGCGCGGTCACGCTGACACTGGGCACAGTGCTGTCACTGAACTTCCTGATCGGTGTCAGCGCCATCCACGATGTTTTTGACACGAAGAAGATCGCGGCAATCGTCGCCCCGTATCAAGAGGACGGCATCGCCTATGTCGGTCGCCAGTATAATGCCGAGTTCAATTTCGCCGGGCGCCTGACGGTGCCCGTCGCCGAAATCCTCGATCCTGCCGCCCTGCCCGCCTGGCAGGCCGACCGACCCAATGGCGTGATCATCGGCCGCCCGGAAGAAGTCGGCTCCATGTGGCCGCCCTATCGTCAAATCCTGTTTCGCAACGTGCCGCACGCCATCTGGCGCGTGGCAGATGCCCCCAGTTCGGAGTCCCCGTCATGACCGCCACATCCCCGGAGATCAGTGTCATCATCCCGGCGCGCGATGAAGTTGTCGCCATCACCCCCCTTGTCGAAGGGGTCGGGCAAGTCCTGCAAGGCCAGCCCTTCGAGGTGATCGTGGTTGACGACGGGTCGACCGACGGCACGCATCATGCCCTTATGCGGCTGGCCTCGGCGCATGAATGGTTCAACTGGCTGCAAAATGACCGAAGCGTCGGGCAATCTGCCGCGATCCGGCGTGGCGTGCGGGCCGCGCGCGGGACGATTATCGTGACGCTGGACGGTGACGGGCAAAACCCGCCCGATCAGATTCCGGCCCTGCTTGCCCCGTTCAAGGCCGACAATTGCGACGCGCTGGGTCTGGTTCAGGGGCAGCGCGTGGGGCGGCAGGACACCGCCGCGAAGCGCTGGGGGTCGCGGGCCGCAAACGCCATCCGTGTCGCGTTGCTTCGCGATGGGGTGCGCGATTCCGGGTGCGGGCTGAAGGCCTTTCGCCGCGAAGCCTATTTCGACCTGCCCTGGTTCGACCACATCCACCGGTTCATGCCCGCCATGATGCTGCGCGAAGGGTGGGAGGTGCAAACCGTGCCGGTGTCCCATCAGGCCCGTCATGGCGGGCAATCGAAATACTCCAACCTGCGGCGGGCTCTGGTCGGTATCCCCGACCTTCTGGGGGCGGCATGGCTGATCCGCCGCGCAGGGCCGCCCAGACATCCGCAGAAACAGGCCACCGATCCGGTCCAGGATCGTCGCCCAGCCGACGACGCACACCTGCAAGGCTGACAAAAGCAACAATGGGGCGAGCCTGAACGCGGTTCGCCCGCCCCGGTGATCCTGGCGTCAGTTCACCGATACCGGCCGCCTGCCGATCGAGGCTTGGCCCTGCCCCGACAGATAATGAAGCATATAGTCGCCAGGCTCCGTCGGCAGTTGCAATACGGCCGGGTTGCCGCTTGCTGTCGGCACCGAGACCTCGACCGCATCGGACCCGATCTTCTTGATGGCGACCATGTCCCCTTCATTGTCCGGCCCGACCCAGAACACTTCAATCTGTCCGCCGGCCGCAGCCGTTCCGGCAGCCTCCAGAACCGCCTCGTCCACAACGGCGGCGCTGGCCTCGACCACCTTCAGCATTCGACGTGCCAGCACCTTTTGCGGGTTTCCATGCGCGATATAACGGATCAGATACGTGCCCGTTTCCACCGGCACGGTCAGCCGGACGGGATTGCCGCGCCGGGTATATTGGTATTGCAGGTATTCACCGGGTTCAGCCCCGATGGCCGCGATGGAAACGAAATCATTCTGATTGTCCGGCCCGACATAGGACACGTCGATTTCGGCCCCGACAACCGCCGTTTCCGGGGCATCCAGCGCGACGGTCGCGGCGACGACGCTGATGTCCCGCGTGGCCAGTATGCGCTGCGGATTACCATGTGCGAT
>JAUHWP010000208.1 GCA_030424645.1 Alphaproteobacteria bacterium | reverse complement strand
AACGCGATCCGGGCGCGCAGGAACGGGCCGCCGCGCTGGTCTATCTGGCTGACATCCTGGGTGGCAGCGGCGCCACATCGGTTCTGGGGCAGGCGCTTCAGTTCGAAAACCCGATCGCGGTGTATGCGGGGGCGGGCTATGGCGCGGTCATGCTGGACGATACCGAGTTTTCGCTGGTGGTTTATCCGACCCAGGGCACCAGCCTTGCTGAGGCCGAGGCCGCACTGGACGCGCAGATCGAAGAGTTCCTTGAAACCGGCATCGACCCAGAACAGTTCGAACGTATCAAGTTCCAGATCCGCGCCGATCAGGTCTATGGGCTGGACAGTGCCATGTCGCGGGCACAGCGCTATGGGCGTGCGCTGACCTCGGGCCTGACAATCGAAGATGTGCAGGCATGGCCGGATGTGTTGCAGGCCGTCACGCCCGAGCAGGTGATGGAGGCCGCGCGCGCGGTGTTTGACGACCGTCGATCCGTCACCGGCTGGCTGGTTCCCGAAGGCGGAGAGGAAATGAAATGAAACGACTGTTCCTGACATTCGTCACGCTTCTGGTCGTGACCTTCCCCGCCCGCGCCGAGATCGCCATTCAAGAGATTACCACGCCGGCGGGCCTGAATGCCTGGCTGGTCGAGGAACACAGCCTGCCCTTCACCGCGCTGGAAATCCGATTCCGGGGCGGCACGTCACTGGATCGGCCCGGCAAGCGCGGGGCGGTGAATTTCATGGTCGGGCTGCTGGAAGAAGGGGCGGGTGAACTGGATGCGCGCGGTTTTGCCGAAGCGCGCGAAAGTCTTGCGGCGTCATACCGGTTCGGGGCCTATGACGATGCGGTCACGGTCTCGGCCCAGTTTCTGAGCGAGAATCGCGACGCCGCGCTGGAGCTGCTGCACACCGCCTTGACCGAACCGCGGTTCGACGACGCCGCCATCGAACGCGTGCGCGCACAGGTGATGTCGCACCTGGCGTCGCGCGTGACAGATCCCAATGCCATTGCCGGTGAAACCTGGGATCGGATGGCCTATGGCGACCATCCTTATGGCAGCTATCGTGTTGGCACGACCGACAGCGTTGCGGGGCTGACACGGGATGATCTTGTGACGGCTTTGAACGATGCGATTGCGCTGGACCGGATCTATGTGGCGGCTGTGGGCGACATCACGGCAGAGGAGTTGAGCCAGCTGCTTGACGATCTGTTCGATGGGTTGCCCGCGACGGGTGCGCCCCTGCCATCACGGGCCAATTTTGCCCTGTCGGGCGGCGTCACCGTGGTACCCTTCGACACGCCGCAATCGGTTGCGATGTTTGGGCATACCGGGATCACCCGCGATGACCCGGATTTCTTCGCGGCCTTCGTGGTGAATGAGGTGTTGGGCGGGCGGGGGTCGAACTCGCGCCTGATGCAAGAGGTGCGGGAAAAGCGCGGGCTGACCTATGGCATTGGCACATATCTGGCCGATGCCGACCTGTCCGAGACCGTGATGGGTCATTTTTCCAGCCAGAACGGTTCCATGGCCGAAGCAATCGACGTCGTCCGCGCCGAATGGGCGAAGGTTGCGCAGGATGGCATCACGCAGGACGAGTTGGCGGCGGCGCAGACCTATCTGACCGGGTCCTATCCGTTGCGCTTTGACGGCAATGCCAACATCGCCAACATCATGGTGTCGATGCAGATGGAGGGCTTGCCCGTCGATTACATCGCCACCCGCAACGATCAGGTGATGGCGGTCACGCTTGAGGATGCCAAGCGGGTGGCGGCGCGTGTTTACGACCCTGATGGGCTTCATTTCGTGGTTGTCGGCCAGCCCGAGGGCGTTGTCTCGAACTAACCGGTCCTGGTGAAAAGCCGGGTAATTGCCAATGGTCGAATCGGCGCGGGATATGCTAGGTCTTGTGGTATGCCCGAAGATAGCCCCCACATAAGCCCCCCATCGCACCCTCAGCGCGTTTTTGACCGCCCTGTCATTCGCCAGCTTGACGATGCCGCGATCAACCGGATCGCGGCGGGCGAGGTTGTGGAACGCCCTGCTTCTGCCGTGAAAGAACTGG
>JAUHWP010000207.1 GCA_030424645.1 Alphaproteobacteria bacterium | reverse complement strand
GCACAAAGAGCTTGAGGTCGAAGGCGTGCAGTTCCACCCGGAAAGCATCCGGTCCGAACACGGCCACGCGATGCTTGAGAACTTTCTGAAGAGAACAAAGGTGCCTGCATGAGTGACGCGATGAAGCCACTGATTTACGCCGCAACCGAAGGGCCGCTGTCGCGCGCGCAGGCAGAAGCCGCGTTTGAAGAGCTGTTCGAAGGCCGTGCAACGCCCGCCCAGATCGGCGCGCTTCTGGCCGCGATGCGGGCACGTGGGGAAAGCGTGTCGGAATATTCCGCTGCCGCTGCCGTGATGCGCGCCAAATGCGCCAAGGTCAGCGCACCGGAAGGGGCGATGGACATCGTCGGCACCGGTGGGGACGGGATGGGCACGCTGAACATCTCGACCGCGACGGCGTTTGTCGTGGCAGGTGCTGGCGTGACGGTGGCCAAGCACGGCAATCGCAACCTGTCGTCCAAATCCGGCGCGGCGGACGCGCTGACCGAAATGGGCGTGAACGTCATGGTCGATGCAGGCATTGCCGAACGCGCGATCAACGAGGTCGGGATCGGCTTCATGATGGCCCCCATGCACCACCCGGCGATGAAACACGTCATGCCGGTGCGCCAGGAAATGGGCTGCAAGACGATCTTCAACATCCTAGGTCCCCTGACCAACCCGGCGGGAGTCAAGCGCCAGCTGACCGGTGCCTTTGCCGCTGACCTGATCTTCCCGATGGCCGAAACGCTTCAGGCGCTTGGGTCCGAGAAGGCTTGGCTGGTGCACGGCGCGGATGGGATGGATGAAATCTCGATCACCGGGCCGACCTCGGTGGCGGCGCTTGAGGATGGCAAGATCCGTGCGCGCGAGATTCACCCGGAGGACGCCGGACTGCCCGTGCACAAGCTGGCCACGATCCTTGGAGGCGAGCCTGCCGAGAACGCGGCGGCCTTCCGAGCGCTTCTGGACGGCGAAGCCTCGGCGTTCCGCGACGCCGTCCTGCTGAATTCCGCCGCAGCCCTTGTGGTGGCAGACAAGGCGGGCGATCTGAAAGAAGGTGTCGGACTGGCCGCTGGAAGCATCGACAGCGGGGCTGCAAAAGCGAAGATCGAAGCATTGGCGAAGCTGACCTCGGCGGCGTGACATTGCGCGCCTTGCCCCCCAGCACACGAAGGCATAAACCACGCCCATGAGCACTGTATTAGACAAGATCAAAGCCTATAAGCTGGACGATGTGGCCGCGCGCAAATCCGCCCGCCCCCTGTCTGATGTCGAGGCTGCCGCCCGCGACGCAAGCCCCACACGCGGTTTTGCGCAGGCGCTGATGAAGGCGGCTGACACCGGCTATGGCCTGATTGCCGAGGTGAAAAAGGCAAGCCCGTCCAAGGGGTTGATCCGCGCCGATTTCGACCCGCCCGCCATTGCCCGCGCCTATCAGGCAGGTGGCGCGACCTGCCTGTCGGTGCTGACCGACACGCCGTCCTTTCAGGGGGCGGATGAGTTTCTTGTTGCCGCGCGTGACGCCGTGTCCCTGCCCGCCCTGCGCAAGGATTTCATGTATGACACTTATCAGGTCGCCGAAGCCCGCGCGTTGGGGGCCGACTGCATCCTGATCATCATGGCCTCGGTCGAGGACACACAGGCGCAAGAGCTTGAAGACGCCGCCTTTTCCTGGGGTATGGACGTGTTGATCGAAGTGCATGACGAAGCGGAACTGGAACGCGCGCTGGCGCTGAAATCCCCGCTTCTGGGCGTCAACAACCGCAACCTGAAGACCTTCGAAACCACGCTGGACACGACCCGCCGCCTGTCGAAGCTGGCCCCCGCCGACCGTCATCTGGTCTGCGAAAGCGGGCTGTTCACGCCGCAGGATCTGGCCGATATGGCCGCCTGTGGTGCGCGCAGCTTCCTGATCGGCGAAAGCCTGATGCGGCAGGACGATGTCGAAGCCGCAACCCGCGAAATCCTTGCCAACCCGGTGCCTGCATGAGCGATACATCCCCCCTTACCCATTTCGACGCGGACGGTCAGGCTCATATGGTCGATGTTTCTGACAAACCCGTCACCGATC
>JAUHWP010000104.1 GCA_030424645.1 Alphaproteobacteria bacterium | reverse complement strand
ATCTCGGCCATCGCCGGATACGCATTCGGGGCGGTCTGGTACATGGCGCTTGCCAAACAATGGGTGAAAGCCACGGGCATCGAAGTGGATGAAAACGGAAAACCCGCTGACAAATCACCGCTGCCCTTCATCGTCGCCTTCATCTCGGCGCTCGTCGTTGCGGGCATGATGCGGCATATCTTCGTGATGGCCGGCATTGATACGGTCGGGAAGGGACTGACCACAGGTCTTGGACTGGGCCTGTTCGTGGCCGCACCGTGGATCGTGAACAACGTGATGTTTGGCGGCCGCGACAAAAGCCTGATCTGGATCGACGGAGGTTATGCCGCAGGTGGGTGCACCGTGATCGGGCTGGTGCTTGCCCTGTTCTGACGGGCCGGAGAAACGAGAAAGGAGGGGCTGACGTCTCGGCCCCTCCTTTCCACCCCACGTGCTCCCCAGCACCACAAGCGTCTATGAAATTCGGGTCCGGCCATCCTAGCCTTCGATTTGACACTAGCGCCCGATCCGGCGCCGCGCAAGCGCGCTTCGCTTACAATATAATTCAAAATCAATGCGTTAACGCCGTATCAATGCGAACACCGCATGAAAAAGGCGCCGCCAAACCGGCAGCGCCCTTGCATCAGGTCCGTATCGGCTTAGCCGTAAACGGATTCCTTGCCGAAATGCTTGACCAGCATGTAATAGACCACGGCGCGATACTTGTTACGCTCGCTGCGGCCATAGGTGTCGATGACGGCATTGATTGCTTCCATAAGCTGCGGCCCGTCCGCCAGCCCCAGCTTCTTGACCAGGAAATTGTCTTTCACGGTCTCAAGCTCGCTGTCCTGGGTGGCCGCAACGGTCGACGCATCGTCGTTATAGATCGCCGGACCACACCCGATGGTCACCTTGGTCAGCAGGTCCATGTCCGGGGTCATGCCGCATTTCGACTTCAGATCGTCGGCATATTTTGCAATCAGTTCGTCACGTTTACCCATTTTGGTCTCCCATAATTATACCAACGGGCCGAAGCCCAATTCGACAACGAGACTAGGCGTAATCCTGACCGGGTCAAAGGAAAATTTTGAATATGTATTCCCCCTAGGCATCTGGGTCGATTTCACGCAGGATACCGCCAATGCAAAATGTATGTAATGGAGGAACCTATGGGTCTTTGGAGTTTTGTGAAGGGCGCAGGTAAATCGCTGTTCGGCGGTGGTGATGAAACGGCGTCTGCCGACAGCCTGAACAAGGAAGTGGCCGATCTGGGTATCGACACGTCCGGGCTGGATATCAAGGTCGAGGGCGAAAAGGTCACCGTGAAAGGCGGCGAGAACCTGAGCGCGGAAGACCGTGAGAAGGTGATCCTTGCGGTCGGCAATGTCGAAGGCGTGGCCGAGGTCGAAGCCGATCTGGACAACGAGCCGACATTCCACACCGTGGAAAAGGGCGACACGCTGTGGGCCATCGCGGAAAAGACACTGGGCAATGGCGCACGTTATAAAGAGATCTTCGAGGCGAACAAACCGATGTTGAAAGACCCTGACCTGATTTACCCCGGTCAGAATCTGCGCATCCCCAGCTGAGCAAGCATAACAAGATTCCAAGGCGGCCCGACCCGGTGCGGGCCGTTTTTTCATTGCAAATGCAACCCTGCGGCAATTTTCGCCTTGAGACAAATGCCAAGTCGCTGTCTGATCCCCTGAACCCAGCAAGCGAGGATCAGACACAAGATGGCATCATATTTGAAATCCACCCCGACCCGTGACGGCATGTTCGGCGACTATGGCGGCGCCATGCTGCCGCCACCGCTTGAACCGCATTTCAAGGACATCCGCGAAGCCTATGACCGCATTTCGAAATCCGCCGATTTCATTGCCGAGCTGCGCCACATCCGCAAGCATTTCCAGGGGCGCCCGACGCCGATCTCGTATCTGAAGAACCTGTCGAACCTGTCAGGTGGCGCACAAATCTATGCCAAGCGCGAAGACCTGAACCACACCGGCGCGCACAAGCTGAACCATTGTATGGGCGAAGGACTGTTGGCCAAGTTCATGGGCAAGACGAAGCTGATGGCTGAAACCGGCGCGGGGCAACACGGCGTCGCGCTGGCCACCGCCGCGGCCTATTTCGGTCTGGACTGCGAAATTCACATGGGCGAGATCGACATCGCCAAGGAAGCCCCGAACGTCACGCGGATGAAGCTGTTGGGCGCCGAGGTTGTGCCGGTCGGGTTCGGTGGACGTTCGCTCAAGGAAGCCGTGGACAGCTGTTTCGGCAGCTATATCGAACAGGCCGACACCGCGCTTTTCGCCATCGGTTCGGTGGTCGGCCCGCACCCGTTCCCGATGATGGTGCGCGATTTCCAGCACGTGGTCGGGATCGAGGCACGCGAACAGTTCCTTGAAATGACCGGCGACCTGCCCGACATGGTGGCGGCCTGCGTGGGCGGCGGATCGAACGCGATGGGCCTGTTTTCCGGCTTCATCGACGACGAGGACGTGGCGCTTTACGGGGTCGAGCCGATGGGCACCTCGTCCAAGCTGGGCGATCACGCAGCCACCATCACCTTTGGCGAGGATGGCGACATCCACGGGTTCCGCACCATGGTGCTGAAGGATGCGAATGGCGAGCCCGCCCCGGTGCATACGGTGGCCTCGGGCCTGGATTATCCGGGTGTCGGGCCGGAACACGCGCATCTCTATCGCACCGGCAAGGCAAACTATACCGCCGCCGATGACAAGGAAGCGCTGGCAGCCTTCTTCGCACTGAGCCGTCATGAAGGGATCATTCCCGCACTGGAAAGCGCCCATGCCGTTGCCTTTGCCATGCGCGAGGCACCGAAGAACCCCGGCAAGTCGATCCTGATCAACCTGTCGGGCCGGGGCGACAAGGATATTGACTATGTCACCGAAACTTTCGGTTTCGGCGGCGATCACTGAAACGAAAAGCGCCGCCCCTGCGGGCGGCGCATCCGTGTTAACCATCATGTCTGGCGAAGCCATACGCGTTATTGCGTCGTGGTCTCTTCGGTGGTGGTCTCGTCGGTCATACTGCCATCATCCGACATCGTGCCGTCATCCGTGGCCGCATCACCCGACATGGCACCTTCCTCGGTCGCCGTTTCGTCAGGCATGGCATCCGTGGCACCTTCGACCGCACCATCCGTGGGGCTTTCTTCGGTCGTCATGGTGTCGCCACCTTCGGCCTGTGCCAGCAGGGTTCCGATCGAGGTTTCATCGGGCAGGCTCTCGACCCCGGATTCATCGAACTCCGGATAGGTCTTCAAGGTTTCCTTGTCGGTTCCAAGCCGAAGCGATGTGCCATCTTCCGCAAGCTCGAACTCGGTCAGCGGCAGCGCAACGGTGTATTCACCAAGGCCAAGGAAACCGCCGATGCCCAGAACGACCTCCGCGCCGCCGACGCCCGAGATCACATAGTCGATCTCGCTGATCTGTTCGCCCTCGAGGTCATAGACGAACCTGCCGATCATGTCGGCAACCGTCATTTCCTCAAGGCTCGTGAACTGTGGCGCAACCATTGCAGCATCCGCGCTCCCGTCAGCCATGCCGGTGTCGGGCGTGGCAGTGTCCTGCGCCACGGCGCCACCGGCGATCATCATTGCGACTGCGGTGCTCATCCAGAAATGTTTACGTTTCATGTCGTGCCTCCTTTGGTCACTAGATGTGAACACAACGAAGGGGTCGGGCCATGGTTCCCCGAGGCGGCGCAATCTTCCCAAACCGGCGGTTTGTTGCCGGATTTCGCAACCGCACGGTGCGGGTTCCCGCCGTTTTACACGGCGGGAACGGGATCAATACCGGTAATGTTCGGGCTTGAACGGGCCTTCGGGCGTGACGCCGATATATGACGCCTGTTCGCTGCTCAGCTTCGACAGTTTCACGCCGATCCGGTCCAGATGCAGGCGGGCCACTTTTTCGTCCAGATGCTTGGGCAGGATATAGACTTCGTTCTTGTAGTCATCACCCTTGGTCCACAGCTCGATCTGCGCCAACACCTGGTTGGTGAAGGATGCTGACATCACGAAGGACGGGTGGCCCGTGGCGTTGCCAAGGTTCAGCAGACGACCTTCGGACAGCAGGATGATGCGATTGCCCGACGGCATCTCGATCATGTCCACCTGATCCTTGATGTTGGTCCATTTGTGGTTCTTCAGGCTGGCCACCTGAATTTCATTGTCGAAGTGACCGATATTGCCAACGATCGCCATGTCCTTCATCGCGCGCATATGCTCGATCCGGATCACGTCCTTGTTGCCGGTGGTGGTGATGAAGATGTCAGCGCTGCCGACGGCGTCTTCCAGCGTCACAACTTCGAACCCGTCCATCGCAGCTTGCAGCGCGCAGATCGGGTCGATCTCGGTCACTTTCACGCGGGCACCAGCGCCGCGCAGCGACGCGGCCGAGCCTTTGCCCACATCACCATAGCCACACACGACCGCGACCTTGCCCGCCATCATGGTGTCGGTGGCACGGCGAATCCCGTCAACCAGAGATTCCTTGCAACCATACTTGTTGTCGAATTTCGACTTGGTGACCGAGTCATTCACGTTGATCGCCGGGAAGGGCAGTTGGCCCTGTTTCACCAGATCATACAGGCGATGCACGCCGGTGGTGGTTTCTTCCGACACGCCCTTGATCTGGTCGCGCATCCTGGTGAACCAGCCGGGGCTGGCCTCCATGCGCTTCTTGATTTGCGCGTGAATGACCTCTTCTTCCTCGGATCCGGGGACACCCAGATCTTCGCCAGCTTCAGCGCGGGCGCCCAGCAGGATATACAGCGTCGCGTCACCACCATCGTCCAGGATCAGGTTCGGACCTTCGGGGAACTGGAACGACAGGTCCAGATAATCCCAATGCTCGGCCAGCGACTGGCCTTTGATGGCGAAAACCGGAACGCCTGCCTGCGCGATTGCAGCAGCCGCGTGGTCCTGGGTCGAGAAGATGTTGCACGACGCCCAGCGCACATCCGCGCCCAGCGCCACCAGCGTTTCGATCAGGACTGCGGTCTGGATGGTCATGTGCAGCGACCCGACGATCCGCGCGCCTTTCAGGGGTTTCGCGTCACCATACTCTGCGCGCAGCGCCATCAGGCCCGGCATTTCGGTTTCGGCGATGTCCAGTTCCTTGCGTCCGAACGCGGCAAGGTTGATGTCTTTGACAATATAATCTTTGGGCACGGTGTTTCTCCGATACAGAACCTAATACGTTTGGCAGGTGCCGTAGCATTCTATTGGCAGGCTGGCAATCAAGCCCGATTGACTTGACGCGTAAAAACCCCAGAGTGCGCCCCGAAGCACGCGAGGAGACCGCCACAATGCCCAAACAACCCCGCGCATGGCAACGGATGCTGTCGGGTCGTCGTCTGGACCTTCTGGACCCGACTCCGATGGATATCGAGATTGAGGACATTGCCCATGGCCTTGCCTTCGTTGCGCGCTGGAACGGCCAGACCTTCGGTGACTTCCCCTATTCCGTGGCCGAACATTCGCTGCTGGTCGAAACGCTCTATTCCCGCATGAACCCCAACGCGCCGGTGAAATGGCGGCTGGCGGCGCTTTTGCACGATGCCCCGGAATACGTGATCGGCGACATGATTTCCCCCGTCAAATCCGCCGTCGGGCCGGGGTATGGAGAGCTGGACGAGCGTCTGACCACCGCCATTCATGTGAAATTCGGCCTTCCCGCCAAGCTGCCCGATACGATCAAGAAAGCAATCAAGAAGGCGGATCGGATTTCCGCGTGGTTGGAGGCAACCCAGATCGCGGGATTCGCGGTCGAAGAAGCCAACAGGTTCTTCGGCGTGCCGGACCCGAAACAGATCGACGGGCTGACCATCATCCTGCGCGCGCCAGCCGACGTCCGGCAGGACTTTACCGCCCGCCACAACACGCTTCTGGGACAGATGACATGATCACGACGCGCAAAGCCCGTGCCGCCGACGCCCAAGCCATGTGTGACCTGCTGAACCCGATCATCCGCGAGGGGTCGACCACCGCGCATCGGTCAGAGTTCGACGCCGTTCACATGCAAGCCACCCATATTGACGAACCGCGGCTGATCCGCACGACGTTGGCCCTTGAAGGTAGTGATTTGCTGGGGTTTCAACTGCTGGAATGGGCCGACCCCGCCTATGACGGGCCAGAGGCCTTGCCCGAGGGGTGGGCGGTGATCGCCAGCTTTGTTCGCAGCGGGTTGCAAGGTCGTGGCGTTGGGCAGGTCTTGTGGCGCGACACGCTGCTGGCCGCCAAACGCGCGAAAGTGCGGGCCATCGACGCCAGCATTCGCACCGACAACCTGCCCGGGCTGACTTATTATTCGAAACTCGGATTCAGGGACTATTCCAGCATAGAAGGCATGGTTTTGTCGGATGGAACGGTGGTGGACAAGACGCGCAAGCGCTTCGACATTGCCTAGGCGCAGGTCTGCCCCTGACGCCCGGTCGCATCGCGCCAGCCAACGAACCGTTCCCGCGTGAAGGTCAGCACCAGGTCATTCCATTGCAACTGCTGCACGACACCGGTCGGGCATCCCTCCAGCGGCAAGGCCACATGGCGGCCAAGCTCACGATCCAGCGCTGGCACCACACCTTTGGGAGAGCGTCCAAAATCTATCCGTTTGTTCACCGGATCAACCTGAAGCCCCGCAGCATCCGGACGAATGACCACCGCGCTTCGGGTTGGGGCAAGCGCAATGCAGGCCGTCAGACCGGCCAGCACAACAAGAAGGGCCAGCACGCGCATCACTTTGGGCTGCGCTTGGCCAGGATACGCTGCAAGGTGCGCCGGTGCATGTTCAGACGCCGCGCAGTTTCCGACACATTGCGATCACAGAGCTCATACACACGCTGAATATGTTCCCACCGCACGCGATCTGCCGACATCGGGTTTTCCGGCGGGGGCGGCATCGCATCCGACCGGGCCAACAAAGCGTTCATGACGTCATTGGCGTCAGCGGGCTTTGACAGGTAATCATTCGCCCCGATCTTCACCGCAGACACCGCCGTGGCAATCGCGCCATAGCCGGTCAGAACCACGATCCGGGCATCCGGGCGCTTTTCGCGAATGGTTTCGACCACGTCCAGCCCATTGCCATCCTCAAGCCGCAGGTCGACCACCGCATAGGCGGGCGGGCGGGCGGTGGCAATTGCCTTGCCCGCGGCAACCGACCCGGCGGTTTCCGGCGCAAAGCCGCGTTTTTCCATGGCACGGGCAAGACGACGCAGGAACGGCTCGTCATCATCCACCAGCAACAGGGTTGCGTCTTCGCCGATCGCTTCTAGGTCCTGTGCCGTCATCTGACTGCCCTCCGGTTCGCGTCCTATTCAACTTTACCTATGCGTTCCGGGTCGCAAGGTCAATTTTGAACGCGCCGAATTCGGCTATTCGCCTGATGCGTCGATAAAACAACCCACCCGGTCGGCCATCGACTCGGGCGTTTCATCACGCTTGAAGAAATCGGCAAATCCGCTGTCGGGGAACATCAGATAGGTGAAGGTGGAATGATCCACCAGGTAATATTCTTCCTGCCCCTCTTCCGGTTCCTGCTTGCGGTAATAGGTCTTGTAGGCCTGGCTTGCGGCTTTCACCTGCTCGGGTGTGCCGGTCAGGCCGATCATGTCCTCGTGCATGAAACTGGTGAAATCGGCCAGTTGTTCGGGCGTGTCACGCTCTGGGTCGATCGAGATAAAGGCCGCCTGAACGTCATAGCCACGATCCTGCAACAGGCGCATCGCCGCAGCGTTGCGCGCATTGTCCAGCGGGCAGACATCCGGGCAGAACGTATAGCCGAAATAGACCAGGGTCGGCTTGGTGATCACATCCTTGTCCGTCACCAGCTTGCCGGTTTCATCGGTCAGCTCGAACGGCCCGCCGATGGACGCCACCCCGGTGCCGACCGTGCCCGCCCGGCATTCTGCGAACCTGTCGGTTTCGCCGGTGGTGACATACCAGGTCGCGCCCAGCAGGGCGGCGATGGCCACGGCTCCGGTCGCTGCATATATACGCATCATCGGCTTTCTCCTTCAAAACTTGTCGGCATTGATCCGATTTTTATGCAGGACTAACAAGGGATCAGAATGACGCAACCCAAAACCAGCAAGCGATGGATCACATGAGCGAGAACAGCACAGGACCTTTTGCCCATCGCATGTTCCAGACCGACCCCGACATTCTGCCCGGGCGTTGGGTGCGGCTGCGCACCCTGGTGGTGCTGCGATGGGCGGCCATATTCGGGCAGATCGCGGCCATTACGGTGTCGATCCATGTGTTCTCGCTGCAAATTCATCTTGGGCTGGCGGCGGTGGCCATCGGAATGGCGGTCATCGCGAACCTGGTGTCCCTGTCGGTCTTTCCCAAGAACGCCCGCCTGAACGAACGGGACGCCACCGGCATGCTGCTGTTCGATACGCTGCAACTGGCCTTCATGGTGTTTCTGTCGGGCGGGCTTCACAACCCGTTCATGGTGCTGATCGTGGCCCCCGTCACCGTGGCCGCGACCGCGCTGTCAACCCGCGCGACCGTGATCGTCGGCAGTGTCGCGATTGCTGCCACGACCGCGGTGGCGGATTTCAACATCCCGCTGCACACCCAGGATGGTGCCGTGGTGCTGATGCCCGACCTGTTCGTGTTCGGCATCTGGGTGGCGGTGGTCACTTCGATCGGCTTTGTTGGTCTCTATACCCGCCGGATCTCGTCCGAGATGCGATCCATGTCCGAGGCCCTTCTGGCCACCCAGATGGCACTGTCGCGCGAACAGAAGCTGACCGACCTTGGCGGCGTTGTGGCCGCCGCCGCGCATGAGCTTGGCACGCCCTTGGCCACCATCAAGCTGGTTGCATCGGAACTGGTGGACGAGCTGGGCGACCAGACCGATCTGCGCGACGACGCCGCCCTGATCGGCCAGCAGGCCGACCGCTGCCGCGATATTCTTCAGTCGATGGGCCGGGCCGGCAAGGACGACATGCTGATGAAAAGCGTGCCACTTGTCACGCTGGTGGAAGAGGCCGCAGAACCTCATGCGGATCGCGGGAAGGGTCTGGAAATATCCGTCGTGCCACAGCTGAACGACCCGACGGACGAACCCATCGTGGCCCGCCGCCCCGAGGTCATCCACGGCCTGCGCAACCTGATCCAGAACGCCGTCGACTTTGCCACGACAACCGTCTGGATCGAGGTCGACTGGACCGCGGACGAGATCAAGCTGCGGATCATCGACGATGGGCGCGGCTATTCCCCGCAAGTCATCGGGTGGATCGGGGATCCGTTCATTCGTGGCAGGAAATCCGCGCAGGAAAAGGGGCAGCGGCGCGAATACAAGGGCATGGGGCTGGGCCTGTTCATCGCCAAGACGCTGCTGGAACGGACCGGGGCGAAGCTGAGCTTTGCCAACGGAACCGAACCCTATACCGGTCGCCCCCACCCGCGCGAGAAATCAGGCGCCATCGCGCAGGTCGTCTGGCCGCGCGGCACCGAGGGGATAGAACGCAAACCCACCGAAGGCGGGTTGGGGGAAAACATCCCGTTCGGCTGACCCCTCGGGCGGGATTAAACCTTCATTAACCAACACGCGATTACCTTGGCATCCACTGCCAGACGCGGCGCAACGGGTGCGCAGCGGCAGATGGGTGCGCCAATGTTTAACACACTGCTTACAATCGGGGTTGTCCTGGTCGCGTTTCTGATCGCCTTGGTTGCGCTGCTTGCCCTGTCTTGGGTCGAAGCACGGCGCAGGAAAAGCCTGCGCGACGATACCACCGCAAGCGAAGACCGGATGGTCTTTCTGTTCGACGATGAAACCCTGTGCGATGCCACGCCCGCCGCGCGCCAGATGATGCTGGTCGGCCAATCGCGTGGCACGGATACGGACTGGCAGCGGTTCGCACAACTGCTTCACCCGCGATTTCCCAAGCTGACCGAACATATGGGCGACCTTGCCGATCTGGGGACGCTGACCCTGACATCGACCGATGGCACCAATCGCATTCATGCCGAATGGCGCAAAGGGCTGGCGCGGATCGAACTTGTCGACAGCGAAAGCCACGCGCCTTCGAAGGCGATGGATCGGCTGAGTTTCGATGCCATGCAGCACGAGCTTGAAAGCCTGCGCGCCACCTCGGAGCATCTGCCGCTGATGGTCTGGCGCGAAGACGAAAACGGGGCGATCACATGGGCCAACAAGACCTATCTGGACCTTGCCGCGACGATGCGGGAACCTGACGACCTGCCGGCATGGCCGCCGCAGAAGATCTTTCAACGCAGCCACCTTGTCGACGCGCGCGATCTGTCCCGACCGGAACGGGTTGCCATGCAGTCGCCCGCGGATGACACCCGTCACTGGTTTGACCTGCATGACGCCCGTTTGGGCAAGGATAGGCTCTTTACTGCCGTCCCGGCAGATCGCATTGTCGAGGCCGAAACCTCGCGCAACGAATTCATCACCACCCTGACCAAGACCTTC
>JAUHWP010000206.1 GCA_030424645.1 Alphaproteobacteria bacterium | reverse complement strand
CGATATCACCCTTGGGAGTGTGTACGGTCCAGGTTCCGTCGTCATGCTGCGTCACACCTTCGGCCGGGCAGAAGCGCAGGATTTTCGCCCCCAAGTCACGTGCACCCTTGGCGAAGGCCTGCGTTAACTGTGCAGGGTCGATGTCTCCGTCGTTCGGATCATAAAGCGATCCGACAATGTCGTGGATTTCCAGGAAGGGATATCGCGCCTTGGTTTCCTCGGGCGTCAGGATCTCAATGTCCATCCCCTGGTATCGGCCCATCGACGCTGCGCGCTCGAATTCCTGCATCCGTTCTTTGGTGTGCGCCAGACGGATCGATCCGCTGACATGATAGTTCATGGGATAGTCCACTTCCTCCGCCAGCCGGGCGTAGAGCTCGGTCGAGTATCGCTGCATGTTCATCACAGCCCACGATGTCGAGAAGGTCGGGACATTTCCCGCCGCATGCCAGGTCGACCCGGCGGTCAGTTCATTCTTTTCCAGCAAAACGCAATCTGACCAGCCTTTCTTGGCCAAATGAAAAAGAGACGAGGCACCGACGGCGCCGCCACCAATGATGACGACTCTAGCTTTTGTGGGGAAATCGGACATGAGGCTCTCCTGTTTTCAGATTACTGCGCGCTTTGCGGCAGACCATCGGCGATGTCGTAATAGTCGCCCTTGTCCGCGACGAAGATGTGCTTTTCCAGGGTCAGGCCCGTCGGCCCGTCTATCGCCCCAAGCGAAAAGCTGATCGTATCCTCGTCATTGGCTTTCCAGAACAGGAACGATCCGCAGGTCGGGCAACTGCCCCGCTTGGCGGTGTTGCTTGCGGCATACCAATTGACCGCACCGTCGATGTGCAGGTCGCGTTCCGGCACATAAGCGGAGGACCATACGCCACCGGATTGTTTGCGGCATTGGCCGCAATGACACATCGACACGCCCTTTGGCAGCGCCGAAGTTTCAAACCGGATGGCGCCACACAGACAGCTTCCCCTGAGCATTGTTCTCTCCTTCACAGACCGGGCCTTAATAGACCGGGGGGGCGATCACCCAGATCGCGATGGCGGGTTCATCATAGGGGTTGGCCCATTCATGCAGCTCGTTTCTGATCCGAAAGCTGTCGCCCTGCGTCACGGTGAAGCGACGTCCGCCTATGGTCAGGTCAAGCTTTCCCGCCAGCATGTAGCCAAGCTCCTGCGTTGGGCGAAGCGTCGGTGTCGGCAGTTTCGAACCGGGCTGGAACGTGGAATGCACAACCTCGAAATCATCGGTCAGGTCGGGGGACAGAAGCTCTTCGATCAGCCCCTCTTCGCCCGATCCCATCGGGCGGCGCGCACCGGCGCGCACGATATATCCCTGCTCGTCCGCCGGGGCCGAAGCATGGGCGAACAAAAGCGACATCGGCACACCCAGCGCCTGGGCAATGGCGCGCAGGTCCGTGATCGACGGATCGGATTTGTCCCGCTCGACCTGGCTGAGCCACCCGACCGACCGGCCCAGCGCCGCAGCAAGATCGGTCAGAGTCATGCCGCGCGACTTGCGCAGCGCACGTATGTCGGCGCCAAGGCTTCGTGGTGAAACCGGATCGCTGTGCAGCATCAGGACAACCCTTCCGGGGCATGAAAGATAACGTGAAATTTTCACGTATAATTTCACGATGGGGTAAAGGGATGATTCGACGCAAGAAGAAATTTGCGCATTGGTTATCCGGCGAAGGTCCCTTTCAGGATCGCGGCCAACTGGTCGGCGTCCTCTTGCGTGAACGTGTCGGGCTGATTGCTGTCGATGTCAAACACCCCGATCAGGTCGCCCGCATGGTTCCAGACCGGCAGCACAAGCTCGGACCGGGTCGAGGACGCACAGGCAATATGGCCGGGAAAAGCATCGACATCCGGCACCAGCTGCACCTTTCCCGTTCGGGCGGCCGCGCCGCAAACACCGCGCGAGAACGGGATCTGCAAACAGCCATGCCCGCCCTGATAGGGACCGATTTTCAGAAGCTCAGGCTCGGTCACGCGGTAAAAGCCGGTCCAGTCAAAGCGGTCATCCGAATGATGCACTTCACAGGCCAACGTGGCCATCAAGGCAACCT
>JAUHWP010000103.1 GCA_030424645.1 Alphaproteobacteria bacterium | reverse complement strand
TTCTTGCCATAGCCGCCGGTCATGCTGTCACCGATCAGAAAGGCATCGCCCGTGTGCATCTGGTGCCCGGTGCCCGAGGTCGGGGTCAGCGTGCCCTGACCCTTGGGGTTGACGATCGACGCGTCCTTGTTGCCGCGATCATCCTGATAGGGGTTCCCGCTCATGCGCCCACCTTATCCTTGTTCTTCAAACCGGTGCCCAGATAGGCCTCGATCACATGCTCGTTGGCCTTGATTTCGTCCAGCGTGCCTTCGGCCAGCACCTTGCCTTCGGCCATGCAGATCACCGGGTCGCACAGGCGGTCGATGAAATCCATGTCATGTTCGATGACGACGAAGGTATAGCCGCGTTCTTCGTTCAGCCGCTTGATGGCGTCGGCAATGGTGTAAAGCAGCGTGCGGTTCACGCCTGCGCCCACTTCGTCCAGAAAGACGATCCTGGCATCGACCATCATCGTGCGCCCAAGTTCCAGCAGCTTTTTCTGGCCGCCCGAAATCTCGCCCGCCCGCAGGTCGGCAATATGGGAAATGGTCAGGAACTCAAGCACTTCATCGGCCTTGGCGCGCAGGGCGCGTTCTTCGTCGGCGATGCGCTTGCGGCCAAACCAAGTGTTCCAAAGCTGTTCGCCCGACTGTCCGCCCGGCACCATCATCAGGTTCTCGCGGCAGGTCATCGACCCAAACTCATGCGCGATCTGGAAGGTGCGCAGCAGGCCCTTGTGGAACAGCTCGTGCGGCGGCAGGCCGGTGATGTCTTCGCCCGCCATGGTGATGCGGCCCGATGTGGGGGGCAACACCCCGGCAATCACGTTGAACAGGGTGGTCTTGCCCGCCCCGTTGGGGCCGATCAACCCGGTGATCGAGCGTTCCTCGATCCGCATCGTGGCCCCATCCACTGCGTGAAACCCGCCGAAATGCTTGTGAACGTCTTCGATGACGATCATGTCTGTCCCCTCTCGCAACCGGAAGTAGCCCGCTTAACTTACCAAAACAGCCCGGACAACGTCCGGGCTGCTTCGTCAGGTGTATAAGGTCGTTCAGTGGAACTTAACAGCCTCGATGGCGCCGTCCTTGATTTCGATCTCGCGATAGCTGCCGCCGCTTTCACCGGGGCCGATCAGTTCGACATCCGAACCGCCGACATAGTCGATGTCACCGCCACCGGCGAGGATTTCAAGCGCCTTGCCCAGTTCACCCGGACCGATGGGTTCGCCGGGGGCGTTGGCCACTTCGGTCAGGGCTGCGCTGACGGCGGCACCGTCGGTCGAGCCTGCGGCCTGCATGGCCAGAAGCAGAACGGCGGCACTGTCATAGCCTTCCTTGGCATAGGGCGAGGTGCCGTCAAGACCGGCTGCCGCCAGCATTTCTTCCAGCTTGGCCGCGCCGTCATTGGCCGAGCTGGGGTGCTGGCCGAAGCTGCCGTCGATATCGCTGCCGAACTTCTCGGTCAGGATGTCGGATACCATGCCGTCGGGAAGGACGAATGTGTCAAACGCACCAGTGTCAAGCGACCCCTGGATGATGCCCGAACCGCCCTGGTCCGAATAGCCGGCCACGACAAGCGCCTGACCACCGGCAGAGGCCAGCGCGCCAACCTCGGCCGAATAGTCGGCTTTGCCTTCCTCATGGGCGGCGTTGATGGTCACGGTGCCGCCCGCGGCTTCGAAGGCCGCGGCAAAGCTGTCGGCCAGGCCCTTGCCATAGTCGTTGTTCGTATAGGTCACGGCGACTTCGTTGATGCCACGGCTTGAAATGATACCGGCCATGATTTCACCCTGACGGGCATCCGACGGGGCAAGGCGGAAGAACAGACCGTTGTCTTCAATGGTCGACAGGCCCGGCGACGTGGCCGAGGGCGAGACCTGGACGATCCCGTTCGGCAGCGACACGCTGGTCAGAACCGCACCGGTTGCGCCCGAACACATGGCGCCCACGATCCCGGCTACGCCGTCACCGGTCACCAGGCGTTCAGCGGCCGCGGTGGCTGCCGCGGCATCGACACAGGTCGAATCACCACGCACCGCCGTCACCGTGGACCCGTCCATGAACAGGCCCGAGTCGTTGACTTCGGCGATGGCCAGTTCCGCACCGCCCGCGATATGGGGTGCAAGAGATTCAAGTGGACCGGTGAAGCCAAGAAGGACACCCACCTTCACGTCCTCAGCGAAGGCTGCGCCGCTCATCAATGCGCCGGCGGCGGTTGCCATAAGAATCTTTTTCATTTTTCTCTCCCAATTGGAAACTTCTGTAGCGGAGCGTAGGCAAGGCATTCGGAAAAGAAAAGACAGAAGCGGCCCGCGACCGGAAAAAGGCTGCCCGCTGGCTTAAGGTCGGGGCCGGGGCAGGGCGTAATAGGTGCTGTCACACCATTCCCCGTTGACCTGCAACGTGTTTTCGGCGTGTCCCGTCACCTGAAACCCCAGCCGATCCAGCAACCGGGCCGAGGCGATGTTGCGCGGGTCGATTTCGGCGGTGATCTGGTCAAGCCGGGGGTGCGTGGTCCAGGCCTCGGCCAGAACCGCGCGCAGGGCTTCACGGCCCAGTCCCTTGCCCCAGTGGTCGGGATGCAGGATGTATCCGAGCTCGGCGATCCGCCACAGACCGGCCTTGCCGATGACCTGCCCCAGGTGTTCGACCACGAATTCAAGCTGGGTGGCCTTGTGCGACCGGATCATGTCGTCCAGCACCTGTTGCGTCTGGGTGCGTGTCTTATGGGCCGGATGGCTCCAATACCGCATGGCGTCGGGGTGGCTGAAAACCCGGTGCAGCGAGTCAAGGTCGCGCCGCTCTGGCGCGCGCAGCAAAAGCCGCCCGGTCCGGATCATGTGGCGGTCTTGGCCGCGTGGCTGCCACGTTCACGATAGGGCGTGGTGTCGTAATGCGACCGATAGCATTTCGAGAAGTGCGAGGGGCTGGAAAAGCCGCAGGCAAGCGCCACGTTGATGACGCTCATATCCGTTTGCATCAACAGGTTGCGGGCTTTTTGCAAACGCAACTCCATGTAATACCGCTTGGGCGAACGGTTCAGATATCGGCGGAACAGGCGTTCCAGCTGTCGCGTCGACATGCCCACATCGGCTGCAAGGATCGCGGGCGAGATCGGCTCTTCGATATTGGCTTCCATCTTCTGGATCACGTCGCTCAGCTTGGGGTGCCGCACGCCGATCCGGGTGGGCACGGACAGGCGCTGGGTGTCGCGGTCGGTGCGGATCGAGGTATAGATCTGCTGATCGGCCACGATATTGGCGATGTCCTCGCCATGCTCGTCGGCGATCAGTTTCAGCATCAGGTCGATGGACGATGTGCCGCCCGCCGCGGTCATGATATTGCCGTCGATCACGAAGACCCGCTTGGTCAGGTCCACATCGTCGAACGCCTCGGCAAAACTGTCGTGATTTTCCCAGTGGATGGTGGCGCGCTTGTCAGCCAACAGCCCGGCCTTCGCGATGACATGGGCTGCGGTGCACAGACCGGCCACTTTCACACCACGCCGCGCTTCGCGCCGAAGCCAGTTGAGCAGCCTCGTCGAGCTGTGGCTTTGGATGTTCACGCCCGAGCACAGAACAATGGTGTCATCGCGCCGAAGCTCGTCCAGGTCGCTGTCCAGCTGGAACGACGCGCCGGCGGACGAGGTCACGGTCGTGCCCCCGTCGCCCATAAGGATCCAGTCGTATAACTTGCGTCCAGCCGCTCGGTTGGCGATGCGCAAGGCGTCGATGGCGCCCGCAAAGCTGAGCAGCGTAAACCCTTCGACCAACACAAAAACGAAGCGGCGCGTTCCCGCGTTTGTCGTTGTTGTGTGTTTTGTCATCCGAGTCACCTCATCCAGGCGGGGTTTCGATTTGGTTGCGCGGGACCACACCAGTTTTGCACGCCCGCCACAAGGGCCAAACCGCCATCGGTTTGCCAATGCTACGGAACCGACGCAAAAGCAGTCTAACCCGCCACGCACCGGTCACATAACTGTATTTGCACGTTAGCGCTGACCGCGCTAGAAGAAGGTCCTTAAACCCCTGTATACAGGATAACGACGTAAGACGGAGCAAAGACATGACGGATTGGGACAAGTCGGCCTGGCGCAAGAAGCCTCGGGTGCAGATGCCTGACTATACCGACGCGGCCGCATTGGCCGAGGTCGAGGCACAGCTTGCAAAATATCCGCCGCTGGTTTTTGCCGGTGAGGCGATGCGCCTGCGTGAACAGCTTGGCCGCGCCTCGCGCGGCGAAGCGTTCCTGTTGCAAGGTGGGGACTGCGCCGAAAGCTTCTCGGATTTCTCGGCGGATGCGATCCGGGACACGTTCAAAGTGATGCTGCAAATGGCGATGGTGCTGACCTTTGGCGCCAAGGTGCCGGTGATCAAGGTCGGGCGCATGGCCGGTCAGTTCGCCAAGCCGCGGTCGGCCCCCACGGAAACGGTGGGTGGGGTCGAACTGCCCAGCTATCGCGGTGACATCATCAACGAGCTGGACTTCACCGAAGCCGCCCGTGTGCCGGACCCGCAGAAGATGTTGCAGGCCTATACCCAGGCGGCGGCGACGCTGAACCTGTTGCGTGCGTTTTCGACGGGCGGTCTGGCGGATGTGCACAAGGTGCACAGCTGGACGCTGGGCTTCACCGAAAGCGACGAGGCCGAGAAATACCGCGAGATGGCCGAGCGCATTCAGGACACCCTGGATTTCATGCGCGCCGCTGGCGTCGACAGCGACCGGGCGCATACCTTGCAGACGGTCGATTTCTATACCTCGCACGAAGGGCTGTTGCTGGAATATGAAGAGGCGCTGACACGTCTGGATTCCACGACCGGCAAGACGGTCGCCGGGTCGGGGCACATGCTGTGGATCGGCGACCGGACCCGTCAACCCGACGGCGCACATGTCGAGTTCTGCCGCGGCGTGGTGAACCCGATCGGCATGAAATGCGGACCGACCACCACGGCCGAGGATCTGAAGGTCCTGATGGCCAAGCTGAACCCGAACAACGACGCCGGTCGCCTGACGCTGATCGCGCGGTTCGGGGCGGGCAAGGTGGCCGAACATCTTCCGCGCCTCATTCAGGCGGTGAAGGAAGAGGGCGCCAAGGTCGTCTGGTCCTGCGATCCGATGCATGGCAACACGATCAAATCGGCCACGGGCTACAAGACCCGCCCGTTCGATTCGGTCCTGAAAGAGGTGCAGGAGTTCTTTGCCGTTCACAAAGCCGAAGGCACCATCCCCGGTGGCGTCCATTTCGAAATGACCGGCGCGGATGTGACCGAATGTACCGGCGGCGTGCGTGCCGTGACGGACGAGGATCTGTCGGACCGCTATCACACCGCGTGCGACCCGCGCCTGAATGCCAGCCAGTCGCTGGAACTGGCGTTCCTTGTGGCCGAAGAGCTGTCGGCGATGCGCAGCGACGACGCGACCGCAGTCAAAGCCAGCTGACCCTCTGGGTTGGACGGTCTTATACAATTCAAAGCCCCGGTCCGACAGGCCGGGGCTTTTAGTTTCATCAGGTTGTGAGGGCCTTGCGGCAGGCGATCAATCCTGTTTCACCAATCGCAAATGGCCACCCGGTCGCGCCTGAGCGCCGACACGCAAGGGCTGCTGCGCGCCATGGAAGCTGGCTGCAAGCTCGGCCAGGCCCGGCACCCGGACGCCGCTTGCACCCGAGGGGCGCATGATATGACCCTCGTCCTTCCGGGTTCTTGCGGCCTCGGTCGGGCGTATGTCGACCCGTGTCACATCGGGTTTTTCGACATTTGACCGTGCCGAAGACTTTGCGCCACGTATGTCCCAATATCCGGGCCGCGCGATATCGCGCTTCTGTCGGCGTTCTTTCTCGTTGCCGTCCTGTGCAGCGCCGTGGGCAACGGTCAGCGGACGGATATCCAGATCGCGGATGCCGAACCGCAGCGGCCCGCGTTCGGGTGTGCCGTCAACCTGAAACGCGCCAAGCACGCGCGTCACGTTGCCGTGGATGTCTTTCAGCGGCAGCAGGATCAGTTGGGCGTCCAGCGTCTTTTGCGCGGTGTCGGCCTCGCTGCGCAGGTTCAGGGTGGCTTCGGCAGGCGTCGTGAAGACAGTTTCCAGAGTTTCCTGAACCTCGGCCCGCGCATCCGGGGTGAACAGGGCGCTAAGTGGCATACCGCGCACTTCCATTGACAGAATATCGTTCACATGCTGACCGGCCAGTCGAATACGGGCGTGACCCGGTGCAATCCGCTCAAGGATCAGGGCATAGGACAGCTTGTCACCGATCCCGCGCGGATCCACATCACCGCGGGTGGGCATCAGGCGCCCGTTTCTCAGCCCGTGCCAATAGGCTTCGATGACGGCGATCGCAGGAAATTTTCTGTCGCGCCGGGCCGCAGCCAGCGCGACCACATTATCATCTTTCAAATACTCAGTTCTCATTCTCGCGTCCCAGGCTTTGAAACGATTTTAATAAAACTGGATATAACCAGCGAGCTTGTTCAAATTGTGGCCGTTTGTTAACGATTGGAAGGATATCCCTTGGTATTGTCCTAACTTGGTATTGTCCTAATATGTCACATTCCATTCGAAATTGGCATAAAAACTTAGCAAATGGTTAATTCTACATGCCACATTCCATGACCGGCTTTGCCAGCACCGCGACCGAGGACGCCGGATACAGCTGGGTTTGGGACATGCGATCGGTAAATGCGCGGGGGTTGGACATCAAGATCCGGCTGCCCGACTGGCTGGGCGGTTTGGAAGAGACACTGCGCAAGAACCTGAAGGGCGCGGTGGCGCGCGGAAACATCTCGGTCAATCTGAAAATCACCCGCCGGGACGACATCGGGGCGCTGTCCATCAACCCCGATGAATTGACCCGCGTGCTGGCCCAACTGTCCGCAATTGCCGCCGAGGCCGAGGCCCGCGGGCTGCGCGTCGGACCGGTGCAACCCACTGATATTGCAGGAATGCGTGGCGTTCTGGAACAACGCGTTCTGACCGATGACGACACCGCGCCCTTGCTGGCAAAACTAACCGAGGAAATCCCCGCTCTGGTGGAGCAGTTCGTAGCGTCGCGTGCCCAGGAAGGGGCGGCATTGGTCAAGGTTCTGTCAGGTCAGATCGACGAGGTTGCGCGCCTGGTCGGCGCGGCCGAAACCGTGCTGGAGGCGCGTCAGGACGCCCAGATCCAAGGGCTGCGCGACGCGCTTGCGCGGGTGATCGAAAATACCGACGGTGCCGACCCGGACCGGGTTGCGCAGGAACTTGCCATATTGGCCGTGAAAACCGATGTGCGCGAGGAAATCGACCGGCTGAAAGCCCATATCGACGCCGCACGCGGGCATCTGACGGCGGACCATCCGATTGGCCGAAAGCTTGATTTCCTGATGCAGGAGTTCAACCGCGAGGCCAACACCTTGTGCTCCAAGGCACAATTCAAGGACCTCACCACCATTGGCCTTGACCTGAAGCATGTCATAGATCAGATGCGCGAACAGGTTCAGAACGTGGAGTAACGATATGTCCGACAGGCGCGGCCTTCTTATCATCCTGTCGTCGCCCTCGGGCGCGGGGAAATCGACCTTGGCGCGGCGGCTGATGGATTGGGACCCGACACTCAGCTTCTCGGTCTCGGCCACCACGCGCGCACCGAGAAAAGGCGAGGTCGACGGACAGCACTACCATTTCGTGGATGAAAGCCGGTTTCGGGAAATGGTGACCGGGGGTGAAATGCTGGAGCATGCCCACGTCTTCGGCAATTTCTATGGGTCGCCGGAAGGTCCGGTGCGGAACTCGATCGAAAGCGGCCGTGATGTCCTGTTCGACGTGGATTGGCAGGGGGAAGTCCAGATCCGCAACTCCGCCATGGCGTCACATTCGCTGTCGATCTTCATCCTGCCGCCGTCGATCAAAGAGCTGCGCGCCCGGCTGGAAGGGCGCGGGCAGGATGACGCGGCCACCATCGCCAAACGGATGCAGAAAAGCTGGGACGAAATCAGCCACTGGGGCAGCTATGACTATGTGCTGATCAATGACGATCTGGAGCAGACCGCGCAAAAGCTGATCACCATCGTCGAGGCAACGCGCCAACGCCGCAACCAGCAGCCGGGATTGTTGAACCATGTCCGTAAGTTGCAGGCGGAATTTGAAGAGGGAAGTCAATGATCTATGAACTTGATGGTGTATCGCCCGACATCGCCGATGACGCGTTCATCGCCGCTGATGCCAACCTGATCGGCAAGGTCAGGATCGGCGCGCGGGCCTCGGTCTGGTTCGGATCCACCCTGCGCGGCGACAACGAGCTGATCGCGGTGGGCGCAGGCACAAATGTGCAGGAAAACTGCGTTTTTCACACTGATATGGGCTTTCCACTGACCATCGGCGAGAATGTCACGGCCGGCCACAAGGTGCTGCTGCACGGCTGCACCATTGGCGACGGCAGCCTGATCGGCATGAACGCGACGGTGATGAACGGCGCCGTGATCGGCAAGAATTGCCTGATCGGGGCCGGAGCGTTGGTTACGGAAGGCAAGGTGATCCCCGATGGCACCATGGTGCTGGGCGCACCGGGAAAAGTGGTGCGCGAGCTTGACGCGGCCACGATCAAGGGGCTTGAGGCGTCCGCGCTGCATTATCAGGAAAACGCGGCGCGGTTCTTGGAAGGGTTGAGGGCTGTGCAGGGGTAAACAAGACAGTCTTATCTGCCCTTAGGAGCGTCACATTGACTATTACTATTCCTAGAACCGTCAAATGGCTTAACCAGCCCGCAAACAACGAAATCGTGCTTGATCTGGTTCGCACTTGGATCGAACTACTAGCCAATAAGCACTATCAAGCTGCATTCGAACTGACTGGGCATGACAGCTACCATTCGTGGACCCCTGACTTAATCAGGAAGGTTATTGAAAGCTACGGCCTGCCTGACGAAAACAGTCTGCAAAAATACGAAGTTACCAGCGTTGATGAAGCACAGGGCGTGCCTAAGCCACGCTGGGAAGTGGAATGGTTTGAGCAGCCCGGTACAGATGGCAGAGTGGGTGAGGTGTCAGCTGAACTGCCCTTGAACGGTACTTGGTCAGACCTTACTGCGATATTTGAGATCTATCTCAGAGATGATAAATACGCTCTTGTTTTGAACGATATCCACGTGCTCTGAATGCCTTGACTTACTTTCACAATTGCATGTGTCGCCAACAAAAAAAGGCCACCCAATCGGGTGGCACTTTGTCATTCTATCGCAGATCGCTTACGCGACGGCTTCGTTGGCCTCTTTCAGCCATGCCAGAACGGTTTCCGGTGCGCTTTCACCGTAAGGATCTTCGCCGTGGTTGTCGCAGCGGCCGGGTTCTTCGAACCATGCCTCGACAACGCCGTCATTGATAATGGCGGCATAGCGCCACGAGCGGGCACCGAAGCCCAGATTGTCTTTCTGCACCAGCATTCCGACCTGGCGCGTGAACTCGCCCGAGCCATCGGGGATGACCTTGACGTTCTTAAGCTCCTGGTTGCGCGCCCAGGCGTTCATGACGAAACTGTCATTCACCGACATGCAATAGATCTCGTCAATGCCTTGGGCGCGGAAGTCGTCGGCGCCCTTTTCAAAACCCGGAAGCTGATAGGTCGAGCATGTGGGCGTGAATGCGCCGGGCAGCGAGAACAGCACGACGCGTTTGCCTTTGAAATAGTCGTCCGATGTCATGTCCTGCCAGCGGAAGGGGTTGGGGCCTTCGATGCTGTCATCGCGAACACGGGTGCGGAAGGTGATGTTGGGAACGCGAACGCCTGTTTGCATGGTAATTTCCTTTTCATTTCAGCGCGCGGGGAATCGCGCGGGCTGGTCGATCATGGTGTTAGAACGATTCCAGATATGGCTCAACGAGGATTTTGCGGGTGCAGCATTGTGGCGCAGGCCATGCGTCAGGATCATAACAGCCATGCGGCTTTCAAGGTGACTTGCCGGTGTGATATCGTTATATGTCACAGAGCCGATCTTGGCGCGGAGGAAAGCCATGCGTGACCTGAAAATCCCGGAAAGCCGCCATCCCGAGAAGGCGCATCGCCCGGACAATGCACAGCCGAAGAAGCCCAGCTGGATTCGCGTGAAAGCGCCCGGCGGCAAAGGCTATGCGGAAACGCACAGGATCATGCGGGAAAACAAGCTGTCCACCGTGTGCGAGGAAGCCGCGTGCCCTAATGCCAGCGAATGCTGGAGTCAGGGCCACGCCACCATGATGATCATGGGCGAGATTTGCACCCGCGGTTGCACCTTCTGCAACGTCGCCACCGGGCGTCCCGACGACCTGGATGCGTTCGAACCGGGCCGGGTGGCCCACGCGGTGAAGAAACTGGGGCTGAACCACGTTGTGATCACCTCGGTCGATCGCGACGATCTGAAAGACGGCGGGGCGGATCATTTCGCCCAGACCATCCGCGCCATTCGTCACCAGTCGCCCGACACCACCATTGAAATTCTGACCCCGGATTTCCTGAAATGTGATCCGTCGGTTCTGGAAACCGTGGTCGAGGCGCGACCTGACGTGTTCAACCACAACCTTGAGACCGTGCCGGGCCTGTATCCGCAGGTCCGCCCCGGCGCACGATATTTCCATTCGCTGCGCCTGTTGCAGCGGGTGAAGGAAATGGACCCG
>JAUHWP010000005.1 GCA_030424645.1 Alphaproteobacteria bacterium | reverse complement strand
GGGCGGCCACCAAGGGCATTCCCCTGGTCAGAATGTTCATCAGCGCCTTGTCCCCGTCGCGAATGGCGGACAGGTCCAGCGCGCGCGGGGTGCTGTGCATGACCGGCATGTCCTGACCGGACATCCTGAAGCCAAGGTCTATGTTGAAGGGGCGCAACAGGCGCAGATCAAGCACGCGCAGCCCGGTTTCGGCGGTGATCCGGTCAAGCGATGCGGTCACCGCATCACGATCCGGCCCGGTGGCGACGAACCAGAGGTTCCAGTAATCCTCGCGCTCGTAAGAATGATTGACGCCGGGGTCTTCGTTGATGATCGCCGCGACCTCTTCGATACGATCCTTGGGGGCAGCAACGGCGGCCAGCGTCGAGGCCGACAGGGTGTTCGGCGCGCAGGTGGCCCCGACCCGCGTGATCGTGCCGCTGTCCTGCATGTCGGCCAGTCGGTCCAGCACGTCATCCTCGGTCGTGCCGAGCACGTTGGCCAGATGGGCGAACGGGCGCGGCACCACGGGAAAGTCACGCTGCCAGTCATCCAGCAGGGCACGGTCAATGGGATCGGCGACGTCCTTCATGGCTTACAGCCCCGTCCGGTGCGCGCGCGCGGTGAAGAAGATGCCCGAGGGGCTGTCGGCCTCGATCTCGCGCAGCAATTCAAAGCTGTGCGTGTCATAGACCTTGACCTTGTTCTCATCCCGCACGCTGACCCAGATTTCATGGCCGCGGGGCGTGAACTCCATATGCAAAACGGCGGGGCCGGGTTTGAACTGGTGGATCACCTGTTTCGTCACGGTGTCGATCACCTGAATGGTGTCGTTCATCGGGTGGGCGAAATTCACCCAGACCTGACGCCCATCGGGGCGTGCCATGGCAAAGACGGGCTGGGAATAGGTCTTGGTGCGTCCGGTTTCCTCAAGCGTCTGGGCGTCGACCCACAACACCTCGTGATGGCCGACGGCGGGCAGGACGAACTCGGACCCGGTCAGCGCCCAGCCTTCCAGGTGGGGCATTTTATAGACCGGCATTTCCTCTTGCCCGCGCCCATAGTTCGGCAAGACGCGGATCGGTTCGGGTGTGTCGGCCCACAGGTCCAGCGCGGTCAGACCGTCTTCGCCAAAAAGCCCGGTGATATAGGTGCGGCCATTGCCGGTGACCAACGCGTCATAGGGGTTCTTGCCCATGCCGGTGATCTTGGTGATCTCGGGGTCGTTGCCTTTCGACATGTCGGCAATCCAGGTTTCGCCCGTGTCCCACATGGTAAAGACGAAACGGCGACCGGGGGCATCGACCAGCCCGATGGTTTTCGACCCGGGTTCGTAATTGGATACCGCCACCAGCTTGCCATCATCGGAAATCGCCCCGCCGATGGAATTGCCGCCTTGCACGACGCGGTTCGCGATCTTGCGTTCCACGATATCGACCTTGGTCAGCCCACCGTCGCGGCCAAACACATAGGCAAACCGTTCATCCGGCGAATAGACCAACGAGGCATGGGACAGATCGCCCAGACCTTCGATCCGGGCCAGCGAGGCGCGGTCGGATTGGTCGATCAGCAGGACCGAGCCTTTGGCCCGTTCGATCACCAGGCCCAGATCGCCGGTGGCAATCGTGTCGGCGAGGGCGGCGGTGCCAAGGGTGGCGGCAAGCGCGATGGCGGAAATCAGCGTTTTCATTCGGTGTCGCCTTTCAGAAGATAGTCGGCAATCCAGGCGGCTTCGGCCTCGGAAATCAGTGGGCGCCAGGGGGGCATTGCGGTGTCGGGGATGCCGTCAAGGATCACGGATTGCAGGACGTCGGGATCGTAATGGTCGATGGTTTCGGGGCGGATGTCCGGCCCCAACCCGCCCTTCAACGTCAGCCCGTGGCACGATCCGCAATCCTGATGCACCAGCCGCGTCAGGGCGGTTGGGTCCAGCGCGGGTTCGCCCGCATGGGCGGTGCCAGTCAGGAGGAGAAGGGCCAGAAGGTTACGCATGGGCGGCCATCTCTTGTGCGGGATCGAACAGATCGGCGTCGTAAAGCGACACGACCTTGCCGATGATGAAAAGGGTGGGGGGCTTCAGCCCGGCGCGGCGGGCGTCCTGTGCCACGTGATCCAGGGTGGACACCATGCGCACCTCGTCAGGCGTCGAGGCGCGCGAGATGGCCATGACCGGCGTCATGCCCGGCAGCCCCTCGGTCATCAGGCCGACGGCGATCTGGCCGATATTGGCCACACCCATATAGACAACAAGCGTCGTGTCGGGATTGGCCAGACATTTCCAGTCAAGGTCCAAGACCCCATCGGCCTGCCGGTGGCCGGTGACATATTGCACGCCGGTGGCCAGTCCGCGATGGGTCAAGGGCACGCCGGTGACGCTGGCAGCCCCCTGGGCGGCGGTGATGCCGGGGGCATATTCGATCTCGACCCCTTGCGTGGCGGCAAAGGCGGCTTCTTCCGAACCGCGCCCGAAGATCAGCGGATCGCCCCCTTTCAGGCGGGCGACGATATGCCCGGCGCGGGCCTTTTCGACCAGAATCTCATTGATCCGGTTCTGCGGCACCGTGTGGCAGTTCGAAGCCTTGCCGACAAAGATCATCTGCGCATCGGGCTGCGCCATGGCGACGATGTCATCGGACACCAGCCGGTCATAGACCACCACGTCCGCCTCTTTCAGCATCCGAATGGCTTTCATGGTCATCAGCTCCGGGTCTCCGGGGCCTGCGCCGATCAGATAGATTTTGCCGGTCATGTCGTGTCTCGCTCGTCCTTGGGATGGCTGGAAGCCGGATACCCGAGGAGCGTGACTGCATCGCATATGCGTCAGAAGACAGACATCGCCAGCGGGTGAGGCTTGGGCCGGTTTGTAAGGCTAAAATGGCCCGCCCGGCGATCTGCTTCCTTGATCTAAGTTAAGACTCAGCCAAATAGCTGCGGTAACTCACCAGATCATCGGGGCCTTGGTAACACCCGGAAATATAAGCTTATTCGGCTGTCACCGTAACCATCCCGATCATATCCCGCGTTTCCCAATGGGGGCCGCACAGATACCGTTGGTCGCCTTCGGTCAGAAAGGTGAATTCGACGCTTTCTTCGGGGAAGGCGCGGTCGCTTTCGGGTTCATCGGGCAGAATCACGCTGTGGCTGGTGCGTTTGTCGACATTGACCCAGCGCACGGTGGTGCCGACGGGCACGGTCAGTTCACCGGGGCAGAAATTGTATTCGTACATCAGGACGACGGTCACGCCTTCCGCCTCGGACGAGGGGGCGCCGAACAGTTCGACATAGCGCTCTTCGGCCTCGGCACAAAGTTCGGCTTTGTCGTCATCTGCCAAAACGGGAAACGCCGTGCACAGCACGGCAGCAGAGGACAGGGCAAGTGCATGAACAGAGCGTTTCATAAGCGTTCCTTTCTGAACCTCGGGAAAGACGCTGCGGCTGGTTGAGGCAGCCGCAGCGCAGTTCTTTATTGTTTGACCACGTTAATCGTGGCTTCTGCATTGTCCAGCGCAAGGCTGGTGTTCAGCGTCACATGGTGGAACCGTGCCGCCGCAAAGTCGTCGTGGATCGCGAAGCCGACCGTATAGGTCTGGCCTGCTTCCAGCGCGACATCGCCTTCGCCACCGGCCAGGGGCCGCGAGAAGGTGACGGTCCACATGCCATCGGCGCCCAGGCTGGCCTCGGCGGCCATTTCGCCTTCGTTGACCACACGACGTTCCAGCAGATAGCCGTTTTCGGCAGACCCATCGGCATAGACGCGCATCAGGTCCATGAAGGTGCCATCGGCCAGCAGCTGGTCGATTTCGGCAGCCTCTTTCGGCTTGTCCCAGCCACCAAGCGGGGCGTCGTTGCGGCCGCGTAGCTCGATTTCCGTGCGGCTTTCGGCCAGATACTTGGTGATGGTCTTGTCGGCGTGAAGCTGGGTTGCGATGTCGCCGCTGGCGGCAATCGCGTCCGCACCCGGATCGAAGGGCATATAGGTGTTGTCGGCGTGGCAGGTTGCCCAGCAGCCCACCTGTTCACCCATTTCGATCCCTGTCCCGGTGATCATCATGCCAACCTTGATCTGGTTGTCCGGGTCCATCTTGCCGCCATCCACGAAGGGAACGGGGTTGTGGCCGGCATCCATCCATTGCAGGCGGAAATAGACGTTTTCGTCGTCATGGGCCGCCTTGATCGTGGCGTTGATCGTGCCGCGCTTGCCGGGGATCGGCGTGGGTTCAAGCCCGCCATCGTCCGAGCCGGTGACAATCTTGTTGCCTATCATCTCAAGCTCTTTCGCGTGGCAGGTCGAACATTGGTCACCACCCTTGGTCAGCGGACGTGCGCCGCCATGGCTGCGACCGTTCTGCACCCATTCGAACGAGGCCTGACCGGGATAGAACAGGGTCATGTCGGCCGATGCGACCGCATCCCAGTCAATATTGGCTGCCACGGTGCCACCGGCGCTTGCCGCGCCGCCTGTTTCACCGGCCGCACTTTCGGTTGCGGTGCCGGCCATTTCGGCTTCGACCTTGGCGCGTTCGTCTGCGCGGGCGGCGTCGACCGCGGCGGCCACCCGGGCCTGGGCGGCTTCGGCTTCAGCCTTGCGTGCGGCTTCTTCCTCGGCCTCTTTGGCTTCGACGCGGGCCAGGCTTTCCAGATAGGCCTGCGGGATCTCGCGGATGAATTCCGGGCGCGGGGCTTCCAGCGCTTCCAGATATTCCTCGTCCGCGCGGTCACGCAGATCCGAGTGGGCGATGCCCTTGTGGCAGTCGATACAGGTCTGCCCGGTTTCCATCGCATTCAGGTGTTGCTGACGGGCGCGGGGGGCCTGGAACTCCGGCATCATCGAATCGAAATGGTGACAGTTGCGGCATTCGCGACTGTCCGAATTTTTCATCCGTTCCCATTCGTTCATCGCCAGATGCAGGCGCTTGGCCTCGAATTTCTCTTCGGTGTTGATGGTTCCGACCAGCTTGCCCCAAAGCTCTTTCGAGGCCTTGATCTTGCGGATCATCTTGTGTGTCCAGTCCTTGGGCACGTGACAATCCGAACAGACAGCCCCCACGCCCGAGCGGTTCACGTCGTGGATCGTGCCTTTGTATTCCTGATAGACGAAATCTTCCATCTCGTGACAGGAGATGCAGAAATCCTTGGTGTTTGTGGCTTCCATGGCGGTGTTGAAACCACCCCAGAAGATGATACCGGCGACAAAGATGCCTGCGATACCGGCAAGCGGCATTCCCCACAGGACATACCGTCGCCAGATTGGCTTTTTCGGGTCGCTACCGTTGGTCTGGGACATGTCCAGGCTCCGTTCTGGCTTCGTGTTTGGTCCGTGCTCAGACCAGTCATCAGAAAAGGGGCGGGCGCTGTGCCCGCCCCATTGGGTTTTGTGTCAGATCACCCTTAGGTGACGTGGTTCGACCGGTTATAGACGTTGAACTTGCCGGTCGGTGCATAAAGACCTTTCACGCGGCCTTTTTCTTCCAGGGTTTCAGCGTCGTAGATCACGATCTCGCCATTCGGCTCAAGCGAGTCCGACAGGTTCCAGTTCGACACCCAGACTTCGGTGCCGTCTGCGTTGAACTCGAAGTGCACAGCAGCGTGACCTTCCTGTTCTGTCAGCTGGATCGTTTTCACGATCTCGCCGGTCTCTTTCGAGATGACCTGAACAGATTGCTGAATTTCAGGCTCGGGGTGCTTGGTTTGGTCCGCCCAGACATATTTCGAGTTCGGGTGGGTCCGCACAAACAGGCCAGCGCCGTCTGTTTCAACCTCATAGCAGGTTTTCCATGCCTGATCCGGGTGGCCTTCGGGGTCGTTGCCCCAGACCGTCACAGTGCCGATCCCCAGGTGGGTCGTGCCTGCAACCGGGCCACAGTTCGGGTCTTCCCAGTTGGCGCCGGGGCCGGGGTGCGGCAGGGCGGCAACGTCGATCATGGCTTCCAGCTTGCGTTCCTTGGTGTCGACAACAACCATCTTGTTCGACGCGTTCGCGGCGATCTGGAAGTAACGACCGGTCGGGTCAAAGAACCCGTCATGCAGGAACTTGGCCGAGTTGATCTTGTCGATCCGCAGGTTGTCGAGGTCGGAATAGTCGACCTGCCACATCTGCCCCAGCTCTTTCACGGCAACCAGCCAGCTGGTTTCGTTCGGCGTGGTATAGATGGCGGCCACGCGGGCTTCTTCCACATAATCGCCGTCCACGTTCACGCCGCGGGTCGAAACGACTTTCAGCGGCTCCATGGTCACGGCATCCGCGATCACGAAGTGCGGAGGCCAGTAGCCGCCACCGATCACGTATTTACCATCGCCGGACACAGCCACGTCGCGGGCGTCATAGGCAATCTTGACCTCGGACACCAACATCTTGTCGGGGGTCTGCCACAGGTCGATCTTGGTCATCTTGCCGTCACGACCCATCGTGTACCAGAAGCGGCCGGGTTGCTCGGGTTCGGTGATCTTGTGGTGCTCGGACGCCTTGATCACGTGCACGGCATAGCCGGTCGGGATGTGGGTCAGCACCTCTTTGGTGTCACCGTCGACGATGGCAACCTTGCCGGCGTCACGTTCGATCACGACGAAGAAGTTTTCCCAGTTGCGACCGTGCAGCGGCTCGGTCGGATAGTCGGCTTCTTCGACATAGACCTTGCGGGTCTCTTTCATCTGGGCCAGCGACATTTCCGGCGGTTTCGGCGGATCCATCATGATATAGGTCGCCATGTCTTTGATCTGCTGCTCGGTCATGATGTCCGAGAAGTTGTTCATACCGCCTTCGGTGCCCCAGGTAATGATCCGTTCAAGACGTTCCTGGCCAAGGCTCAAGGTGCCGCCTTCGGTTTCGGTCCCGTCGGCTGCCGTCGTCTTCCAATGGGGTTCAAGGTTCTTACCTGTCGCACCTTTGCGAAGCACACCGTGACAGCCGGCGCATTGTTCAAAATAAAGTTGCTTGGAAGCTTCGAATGCTTCATCGCTCAGCGTTGGCTCTTGGGCAAAAGCCGGCATTGCAACGCTGCCGAGCATCATGGCAAAGCCGATCCCTAGCGAACTGCGGATTTTCTTTTGGGTGGTTCCAAGTGACATGATCACTCTCCGTTTGCTTGGTGAGGCAGGGAGAAGATGAAGCCAATGCGCCCCGAAGGTCTTGATATAAGTCAACGATGCTCACGAAAATGAGAGGGGTTTGTGTAACCCATTGAAAAACAACGCACCAATTGGGAAGGTCCGTCGGGTTTCCTGATCCGCGGCCAGCCTGCCCTGCCGTCAATCAAGCCGGGTTTCGGCCCCGTTCCGCCACCAACCCCGCCCGAGTCGTTTCTGTTCGGAACCGACCTGTTTGCCGAAGGCAGGCCGCCTTGACGGCGCACAAGGTCTTTGCTTTTCGGGCTGCGGTGGCGTAAATCCTGCACCACGTTATATTGTTCTATTTATGTCAGCACCCGATCGTGTGGGTGCCGGTCAATCTTGCGGGGCACCAGGCCGTGGCCACAGCCGATCATATTGCACCTCACTCCATAAGCACGGCGGGCCAGGGCGGACGGGTGCTGCCATTTCCGGTGTTGTTCTATCTGATCATGGTGGTCGTGCCGTTCCAGTTCTATGCCGGTCCGGTGCTTCTGAACGGTGTGCGGGCGTTTCTGCTGTTCCTGATCGTGCCCCTGACCGTCAACCTGCTGCGCGGGAAATACGGACGGCTGGTTGCCGCGGATTTCCTGTTCTTCGTGCATATGGCTTGGGCCGCCGTGGCGCTCCAGGTGAACAACCCCGACCGGACGATCCAGTTCATCGGCTCGAACGCGGTCGAGTTTCTGGGCGGCTATCTTCTGGCCCGCGCCTATGTCCGGTCGCCCGAAGTGCTGATGGCGGTGTGGAAGGTGCTGTTCGTCATCATCATCCTGACGCTGCCACTGGCCCTGTTCGAGGCCAAGACAGCCCGGCCCATCGCGATCGAGATCATCAACAAGCTGCCCGGCATTCACAGCCTTGCCAATATCGTGATGGAATCGCGGATGGGGCTTGACCGGGCGCAGGTCGTCTTTGCCCACCCGATCCATTACGGCCTGTTCTGTTCGGTCGCGTTTTCGCTGTGTATCATCGGCATGAAGGGCGAATGGAGCAATTTTCGCCGTTACCTGACCACCGGCCTGATCTGCGCCGGGGTGTTTCTGTCGCTGTCCAGCGGGGCCTTGCTGCCGGTGTTCCTGCAAATCGGGCTGATCATCTGGGCCGCGATTTTCAACAAGCTCAAATCGCGCTGGATGTTGCTCTTGTCGCTGATCGTGCTGTGTTACATAACCATCGACCTTCTGTCGAACCGCACGCCGATCCGGGTGTTCATGAGCTATGCGACCTTCTCGCCGCACAATGCCTATTGGCGCGGGCTGATCTTCGAGTTTGGAATCCAGAACGTCTGGGACAACCCGATCTTCGGGCTGGGCCTGAACGACTGGAAGCGGCCCGGCTGGATGCACGCCAGCACCGTCGACAATTTCTGGCTGTTGATCGCCATGCAATTTGGCATTCCGGGGTTCATCCTGCTGGTCATCGGGTATTTCGAGATCATCCTGCGCATCGCCTTTGCCAAGGTGGATGCCGACCCGCTGACCTGGCGGTTGCGGCGGGCTTACATGTTTTCGTTCATCGGGATGACCTTCACGCTGTCCACCGTGCATGTCTGGACCAACATCTATTCCTGGACCTTCTTCATGCTGGGCAGCGGGGTGTGGTTCATCTTCGCCAAACCCGAAGCCCCGTCCGAGGCCAAGGCGGCGCAAGACGTGCCTGACGGGCGCAGGCGGACGGTGACGCGCATTCGCGGTGACGTTCCGGTGCTGGCGCGCGATCACACCGCCGCCGCCAAACCCGAACCCAAGGCGGAAGACCGGCCAAAGACCCGCCGGGTCGACACCCAAGACCGGTCGCCGCGTCGCGATCAGGTGCCCTATACGCGGTTTCCGAACGGGCGGGACACGAAAAAGCGCCGCTGACCTGCGGGATCGAAGCGAAACGCCTTAGGTCAACCGTTTGCGGGTCATGCCGACAAAGCGGCGCAACCTGCGTTTCAGGGACAGATGTCCCGCGACCAGTGCGCGGAAACCGGCGTCGGTCATCTTTCCCTGCACCGACGCCCTTGGCCGCAGAAACGCGGTCGGGTTCATCCTGCCGCAATCGCTGGAATAGGCGCAGGTGTATCCGGCCTGCCGCAGCGCCTTCAGAACCGCCGCGTTATAGCCGCCGAACGGGATGCCGGCACTGGTGACAGGCTGCCCACAGATTTCCTCTAGCACGGCACGCGACTCGGTCAGTTCGTGGTGCAGTTTGTCGGCAGGCAGGCTGGCCCAGTTCAGGTGGTCGATCCCGTGGCTGCCGATGGTCATGCCCTGGTCCTGCAGCGTCCGAATGTCAGACGCATCCAGTGATCCGGCCTGCCCGATCCGCCCGGTCAGCACGAAGAAATCCGCCACCAAGCCGCGCGCGGTCAGTTCAGGCAACCCGATATCAAGGTCCGAGATATTGCTGTCGTCAAAGCTGATCCTGACCTGGGCGGGGTCGGGTTGTGCCGCGATCATGTCCAGCACGCGGCGGAACTGGTCTTCGGTGATCCAATAGGGCGCTTCGCCCGGCTCCATCGTGCGCTTGGGGGTGCCGATGCCGTGAAAGATGATGCCGACCGTCATGCTAACCACGTCCTTTCAGGCGACCATAGGCGGCCTCGACCCCCAGCACCAGTGCCGCCCAGGGCTGGGAGGGCCGTGCCTCGTAAGGGCCGGCGGCGTCGATCGGCGTGCCATTCATCCGGTCCTTGAACCGGGCAACGGCGGGGTTTGCGTCGAAATCCACGCCGCCCAGATCATACCAGTCCAACCCGCGCGACCGCGACAGGTTGATGCCTTCCCATGTCAGGAAGAACCCGGCGCGCAAACGGCGGCCCGCATCGGCGGTGGCGCCGAACAGATAGGTCGCGACCTTGCCGGATGTGCCGATGACGATCCCGGCCAGATCCTCGCCATCCTTGGTGGCGATCAGGATGTCATAGCGCAGATCGTCGCCGGACAGGGCAAAATGGAACTCGGGCGTGATGTCGGGCTGAAATCCCTTTTCCTTCTGGATGTCGGCAAACAGCCGCAGAAACCGGGCTTGCAGCTCAGGCGAATGCCCGCTGTCCAACGCCAGATCGGATTTCCATGCATAGCGCAGATCGGTGCGCCATTTCCCCATCAGTTCCTTCAGCATCGTGTCGTGGTCTTTGTGCAGATCCATCGCGAAGGACAGGTAAGACGGCACCTTGCCGGTCGGGCGATAGCCGCAGGTGGCGGCCAGCGGATCGAGCTTGTTCTTGTCGTGCAGGGCAATCCCCGAAAACCGCAGCCGCAGCACGTGACCTTCGGCCCCGCAAAGCCGGTCGCGCAGCGCGGTCAGGATCGCTTGCAGCCGCGCGGTGTCGGGGTCGTCGCCGCTGACCGGCAGGACCAGCGGGCCAGAGGGGATCCATGCGATCCCGCGCCCAAGGCCGGGAATGGTCTTTAGCCGCACGCTGGTGGCCGCGATGATGTCCGCGCCGTCTTCAACCACCAGAAACGTCAACTTCCCACCGATCCGCCGGGCTGCCGCCTGCCCATAGGTCAGGCTTTGCTCGAAGCTCAGGTCGCGAAACCGGGCCGCGATGTCGGGCCATTCGTCAGCCGTGATATAGCGTGTCGTAACCATGTGACCCCTTATATCCGCGTCCTGATCCAGTGGCGGGACAGGGCATGAAACCCCATCCCGGTGCGCGCCCGGATCCGCGGTGCCAGCTTGATGAACCACAGCCGGTAATAAAGGAAATTGACCAGTTCGGCCCATTTCAGCATCAGGTTCAGCCGCATCCGCACCCCACCCGTGGCGCGCGACAGGACGATGCGGTGCACATCGACCATGCGACCGCCGTAAGACAGCTTGTAGGGATAGCTGCCCATCCCGCCTTCGATCCGGGTGACGCCCTGTTCGATCATGCTTTCGATCATCTGCACCAACCCGACCTTGCCGATGCTCAGCTTGTCGGCGGTCTCGTCCAGGCTGCGGGCGGGCAGGCGCCAGTGGCAGGTTTGCCCGGCGACAAGGGCAAATTGAGTGGCCAGCGGCCCGTCGGCCCCCATCTGGGTGTGAAACTGCACCTGTTGCTTGTCAGCCAGCCTGTCTGAAAGTTCCTGATAGAATGCGCTGCTGCCCGGCCAATCATGGAAATGACCGCCCTTGCCGACGGCCTGCCACTGGATGTTGTGAAAGGTGATGAATTCCGCAAATGCGTCGGCGTCTGGAATGTCCATGCGGGTGGTCATGTCGAACGCGGCCTCAAGCCCCTTCACATCGCGGCGATACTGGCTGCGGCGTTTCTTGGACAGGCTGGCAAGATAGCTGTCAAACTTATCGGGCAGGTCAAAGACCGTGTGTGCTCCGGCGGGCTGTTCGGTCAGATCGACGGATGGCAGATCGGCGGTGGCGCGTGCTGCCGCCAGCATCTGCGACAGGTCCGACACCGGCGTCAGGCTGATCGCATCGGCCAGCCCCCTATCCAGAAGCCCCGCGCAGGCGGTGGTCCATGCCGCGCCCATGGCGTCGGGCTGAACGGGCAAGGTAAAGATCAGGCAATGTGGATCGGTCCCGGCCAGCCGGGCCAGCGTCAGCGGCACTGGTCCCGCCCAGATGCGTTCGATGCTGAAGGGCAGGACGCCGACAAGCGCACCTGCCTGACGCAGAACCAGACAGCGCAGGCGGCGGTTCTGCCCGAAATGGCGCCACCAGACCCCGAACCACCCCGGCGTCAGATAGATATCCGCGCCGGTCTGGTTGGCGAGCGCGTCCCATTCATCGGACAGCGCCAGCACCGCGTCCGGGTCGTCCAGCCACTCGTGGTCAAAACCCGCCATCAGGACATCGGCTCCTTCCCCAGAAGCAGATATTGAAGCGAGGCCAGCGACAAGCGCACCTTCGCCTTGGTTTCGGCATCGCTGCGCACAAGCCGCAACGCACCAAACACCACCAGCCGCAACGCCGCCGACAGGATATAGATCAGCTTGGCCCCCAGATAGCCCAGCGTCCCGTGATGCTTGCGCGAATAGATCAGATGGCTTTTCTGCATCTGCACATACATGCGCGACCGGATTTGTGAGGTGCTTTTCGACCCGCCGTCCAGATGGATGATCTGCGCCTCGGGCGTGAACACGCAGCGCCACCCGGCCTGACGGATGCGATAGCACCAGTCGGCTTCCTCGGAATACACGAAATAGGCATCGTCCAGTGGCCCGACCTGATCCAGCACAGGACGCGGGACCAGCATGAACATGCCCGACACCACATCCACGTCGCGTTCGGATTTGCGATCCCAATCGGTATACCACGGGCGGCCAAAGAACGGGTGTATCCCGTCCAGCCGCATCAGGCCAAGGCTGACGATCAACAGGTTCAAAAGGCCGGGTTCGGCAAAGCCCGTGCGCTGGATCACCTCCGGGCCTTCCAGCACCTGACAGCCGACGCAGCCCACATCCGGGTGACGCGCCAGCCAGTCCAGCATCTTGTCGATGGCCCCGTCCAGAATGATCGTGTCCGGGTTCAGAAGCAGCACATGCGCCCCGCGCGCCACCGCCAGCCCCTGATTGTTTGCCGCGGCGAACCCGTTGTTCTGGTCATTGGCAATCAGCACAGCGTCAGGAAATTCCGCCCGCACCATATCGGCCGATCCATCCGCGCTGGCATTGTCGACCACGATCAACTCGCAACTGGCGCTGGTCTGGTCGATGATCGACTGCAAACAATCCCGCAGCAGGTCGCGGGTGTTCCAGTTCACGATGATCACCGAGACCGCGAACCGGTCGCCATCAATCTCATTCGGGGTATTTGCAACCTTCATTCGTAAAGTATCTCTTAAACAACAACCAAATATCTATTATTTTACGTTACATAGACTGATATAATATGTTTCAAACGCATTTCTGGCTCAGGTATCCACTGTCTGGCCTATAATTTCAATTGAATGCGACGATATTGCGTCGCCTATCGTTTTTTGTCGGGAATCCTTATGGACATCGAATGCGTGCGGGAACTGGGGCCGGAACAGGCGGCGGAGTGGGATGCGTTCCTGGCAAGCTCTCGGTTTCAGCATCCAAGACAGGATCGCCGCTTCGCCACGACTGAACGGGTGGGCGGTGCGGATGTGTTGTTCGTGCTGGGGCGTGTTGGCGGGGTGCTGGCCGGGGTTGGCCTTTTGTCCCTGACGCGCCATCCGGTCCTGACCTCGCGATTTCGTGATGGCATATTCCTGAGCGGTCCGGTCTGCAATGACAGCGAGGCCATGATCGCGTTCCTGAACGCCGCCTGCGCCCACCCGGAAATTGCCCGGATCGGCCGGATCAGGATCACCCCCTATTGGCTTGGCGACGATGCGCGGGCGCTTCATACCCTGTTGGAAACAAACCGGTTTTCCCTGTCCAGCGATGGCGTGTTCCGTGACACCGGATTGATCGACATCGCCCCTGAACCCGATGTGATCATGTCGCGCTTTTCGAAAAGCGCGCGGCGCGAGGTGCGACGGGCGGAACGCGCCGGTGTCACCGTGCGACCGATCACGACCACCGAAGGGGCGCGGGAATTCCTGCACAGCCTGAACCGCCTTCGCGTGGGGCGCGGGTTGTTCCGGCTGGCCGAAGACAGTTTCCTGCAAAGCTTCGAAGACGTTTACAAAGACGGCGATATCGGGATGCTGCTGGGCGCGTTCAGCGATGACAGGTTCATCAGCGGCCTGTTGATGTATCGCAGTGCCCATACCGCCCATGGACGTCATTTCACCACGGAAACCGAGCTTTTGCACGCGCTGAAGAACCTCAGGATCTCGCCGCTTTTGTGGCTTGAGGGGATGACTTGGGCGCGCGATCACGGCTGTGTTCGCTTCGATGTCGAGGAATATCGCGAAACGACGGACAAATCGGACAAGAAATACAATGTCTACAAGTATAAATCGGAGCTTGCCCCCGAAGCGGCCATTCGGATCGGCGAACGGTGCCGGACTGTAAATCCGATCCTGCATCTGACGGGGAACGGGAAAGAGCTGCTGAAAGCCGCTGCGCGGCGGCGGTATCGGGCCTTCAAGGGGCTGGATCATGACTGACCTGACGCGCCTGCATCTGGACTGCGGCGATCCCACGCCATCGCTTTGGTCCTTGCTGTCCCGCGATCCGGGTGGGGGCTTGACGCCGTTGTTCGACGGGCGGCGGGTGCGTTACAGTTTCAATACCCGCACGGCCCTGCGCGAAGCCTGTGACATACTGGGTCTTCAGCCGGGCGACCGGGTGCTTGCCCCGGCCTATAATTGCGGATCGGAACTGGACCCGCTGTTGGCGGCCGGTCTGGATATCGGATTTTACCGGGTTGACCGCCAGACGCGGCCCGATCTGGACGATATGGCGCGGCGGATCACGCCGGGCACCAAGGCGATCTACCTGACGCATTATTTCGGGATGCTGCAACCCGACACCGCCGCGATCCGGGCGCTGTGCGATGAACACGGGCTGCTGCTGATCGAAGATTGCGCGCTGAGCCTGTTGAGCGGCGTTCACCCCGCCGAGGGGTTTGCGGGCGATGTCAGTGTCTTTTGCTTTTACAAGCTGTTTCCCGTTCTGGCGGGCGGGGCGATTGTGCTGAATTCGGATCACCTTGAGTTTCCGCACCCGTTCGATCAGCCCCCCCCCGCGTCGCTTCTGCGCAAACCGCTGCTGCGCATGGGGCTCGAGGCGGTGTCGGGCGCGCGAAATCTGAAGCGGCTGGCCCTGTGGCGGCGCAGGGGTCGCGCCGCGCCGGTGCCCAGTGCGGGGACGGGGGGGCACAGCGACATGCCACCGGGCTATTACTTCGATCCGGCCCTGTGCCGCAGCCGAATCAGCGGGTTTACCAGACGGGCGCTGTCATCGTTCAACCCGATGCGCACCCGCGCCCGCCGCCGAGAGAATTTCACGACCTATCAAGAGATTCTGTCGGATATCGTGGGCGTGACCCCGCTTTATCCGACCTTGCCCGAAACCGCGTGCCCGTTGTCCTATCCGGTTCTGGTCGATGATCGGGATGCGCTGGCGGCCTGCCTGTCGGCGCGTGCCATTGCCGCAACCCCGTGGTGGTCGGGCTATCACCGAAAGCTGACCTGGGATGGGTTTGACGATGCGCAGTTTCTGAAAGACCACGTTTTGTCGCTGCCCTGTGGACAGCACCTGGACAGGCGGCACATCGCCCTTATCGTGTCCGAGCTGACCGCGGCACTTGCCCGTGCTGGCCGGTCCTGAACCGAGGCGCCACGCATGAAAAAAGCGCCCTCTTCCATGGGAACAGGGCGCTTTCATCTTGTTTTATGCGGGCTTAGCCCAGAAGTTCCGGTTCGGGAACCGTGGTGTCAACAAACTGGGCGTCTGCTTCCAGGGCGAAATGGGTGACATCGCCTTCGAAGTGGCGATCCCATTCGGTGCCCAGCGACCAACCCCATTCGCCGCCGCCAGCGCCGACAAAGTCCAGATCAAGGTCGGCACGTTCCAGCACCAGTTGGTCGTCGACGAACACTTGCAGCATATCTGCATCGGCATCCGCCATCACGACGATCTCGTGGCTGTCCGTGTCGTCCAGGCCAAGATTGTCGACCTTGAAGCCTTCCCAGAACGGGCGATCTTCGTTGGCCACATGGATCCGCAGACCATCGCCTTCCAGCGCCACACCAAACTTCATGTGGTTCCAGACCAGACGTTCGGTGTCGCCATCAACCGAGTTGCGGTTGTATTCCACCGCGAAGGTCAGCTGATCGGTGTCCTCGAATTCCTGCAGACGACCAAGATAGACGTGATCGCGATCGCCATCCAGACGGACGCCGTCGCCATCGCCGATGACTTTTGCATCGTCGCCCAGGGCATAGTGGTCGCCGATCAGAGAGCCGAAGTCGATCGTGTGGTCGTCAACGACAATGCCGTCGGCCACAACAACTTCTTCGTCGGGGAAGGTCGGACCACCGTCATCGTTGTCGTCTTCGTCTTCGTTCTCGGTTTGATCATTGCCGCCGGTTTGATCACCACCACCGGTCTGCTCACCGCCGCCGGTTTGGTCATCATCACCATCGGTTTGTTCGCCACCGCCGGTCTGATCGCCACCGTCGACTTCACCATCGACCATGTCAAAGCTGGTGCCGATGCGGAAGTCGCTGACTTCGCCTTCGAAGAAGCTGTCCCAGGCGGTGCCCAGCGACCAGCCCCATTCGCCGCCGCCAGCGCCGACAAAGTTCAGGTCAACGTCGTCTTGGTCAAGCACCAGCTTGCCGTCGACATAGACCTGCAACTGATCGGTGTCCTGATCGGCCATGACGACGATGTTGTGGTCTTTCTGATCGTCAAGGCCAAGCCCTTTGATCGAGAAGCCTTCCCAGAACGGACGTTCTTCGTTGGCCACGTGAACCCGCAGGTCACCATCTTTCAGGGTCAGGCCGAACTTCATGTGGTTCCACAGCAGACGTTGGCTGCCACCATCGGAATCGTCCTGGTTATAGGTGATCGAGAACGCGATTTTCTCGGACTTTTCAAACTCTTCCAGACGACCCAGATAGACGTGGTCCTTGTTGCCGTCCATCTGCACAGCGCCATTTCTGACCACCGCGTCGTCTTGCAGGGCAGAGCGGTTGCCGGCCAGGTTTTTCATGTTCAGAACATAGTTGGCCTGAACCACCGGGGTTTCGTCGGTTTCGCTGTTGTCACCGCCGGTCTGGTTGCCACCGCCGGTTTGGTTGCCACCGCCGGTCTGGTTGCCACCACCGGTTTGGTTGCCACCGCCGGTCTGGTTTCCGCCACCGGTTTGGTCGCCACCACCGGTCTGGTCACCACCGCCGGTCTGGTCACCACCGCCGGTCTGGTCGCCACCGCCGGTCTGGTTTCCGCCACCAGTCTGGCCACCGCCCTGATACTCGGGCTGGACCTTCGCAGCACCGGCATCCAGCGTGTCAATGATGCCGCCGGTCACGCCGGTTGCGCTGTGGGCGCCGCCGCCTTGCAGGCCGGCCGTGCTTTCCAGCAGATTGCCCACATAGTTGGATGCGCCGGGATTGGTGTATTGAACGATCACGTTGTCGTTCACGTTCCAGCCGCTTTGGCCGTTATAGCCGCCGACTTCATAGGTGATGTTGCCTTCGATCGTGACCTGTTTCGCATTGTCCGAAACGATGAGGCGCGGCGTCATGATGCTGCCCGAGCGGCCAGTGTTGTTGCCGTTGCTCATGTCACCATCGGCTTGCAGGATGGTGTTGTTGCGGATCGCCAGATTGACGGTTTCCCCAACCGTGATGCCGTGAACATGCGCGTTATAGATCGTGTTATCTTCGATCAGGATGTTCTTGTAATACATGTTGGCGCCAGCCTGGCCCTGGTCGACCAGCTCGTTGCGCATGAAGATCGACTGGGTCCACGCGCCCGACCCGATGTCCAGCGTATTGCCGCGGATCACGATGTCGGTGCTGGGGCTGTCGGTGCCGGTTGTCCAGAACTGGATCATGTCCTTGTGGAACGGCGATGCCGGGTCCGAGTCGAAGTCATGGATATAGTTGTCTTCGATCAGAACGCGCTGCACATCGGCAAAGTTCATGCCATCGCCACTGATCGAGTGCACGTCGTTGCCCACGACCTTGACGTCGGTGCTTTGCAGGATTTTCACGCCGCGGTGCCAGTTCGACACCTCGTTGTTCATGACGTTCACGTTGTCGGAATTGATCACCGTCAAGCCCCAGGCGGTGCCATAGCCGGTGTTGTCGTCGTCGCCCAGGATCTGCGTGTTTTGCACGGTGATCAGCGAACTGCCGTTGATTGCGAAGGCCTGCAGATAGTCAGGATCGCCATTCTTGTAGGTATAGTCGAATTTCAGGTTGTCGAAGGTCACGTTCTCGGCGTTGTTCACCTGAACCGACGAGAAAGTCGCGGGCCGTGTGGGGTCGGCCGACGTGATCGTCACCGTGTCCGAAAACTGTTTGCTCAGGTTCAGCGCACCGTAGTTCCCGGAAGCCAGCTTGATGGTGTCGCCGCCTTGTGCGCTGCTGATTGCCGCAGAAAGCTCAGACGCATTGCTTACGTTGTAGATGGTCATTTATCACCTGCCATGTTTCATACTCTGCCTTCCCATAGGCGGAGATCTAACTTCGTGCACCCCGTTGATGGATAATCCGTGTTGATGAGGCGTAAACGCGCCGAGATTGTGTTCCATGCGTGTTTTTTCGCTCAAAGAAACAATGGAAAACACCCCGAAATGCGTCGAATAAGCGGAAAATTGACAGATCTCGTGCCACAATTTCGGATTTTCTGCCTCATTTGATCGGCGATCCAGGGCGGAATCTTGATTCGAGACGGGGGAAACTGGCGCCGATTGTTCGTCAAAGCGATACGATGCTCTCGGCAAAGTAGAATACTTGCAGCGGCTTTTTCTTTTGGCGGTATAGGGGAATCACTTATCCACAACGCAAGGTGGACAAATGCCAAGCCGGTGCGTCAGCTTTGAAGCTCGGGCGTCAGGATACCGTATTCGGTCGTCATGATGTCCGACCGCACGATCCGCGCCGGGTTTCCGGCCACGATGGAACAATCCGGCACATCCTTCGTGACCACGCTGCCCGCCCCGACGATGCAGTGATCGCCAATCGTCACGCCGGGCATGATGATCGACCCCGCGCCGATGAAGCAATACGCGCCTATATAAGTGTCGACATGTTTGTTGTTGACGAAATCATGGGTCAGGATCGCAACATCGAAGGTCACGCTGGTGTGCGGCCCGATATGCACCCCCTTCGGATTGGTATAGTCCAGCCGCGCCTTGGACGAGATGCGGGTGTTTTCCCCGATCGTCATCCCGAAATATCGCGTCAGGATCGCCCGCCGCAGGATCGTGCGGTAGTGGTAGATGTTATTGCGAACCTGGTGGATGGGGTATTGCATATTAATAGAGTGTCCCGAAATGCCGTTGCGACAGTTTACGGCGGGGCAAAGTGCCGGGCAATCCTGCAACTGCTCCGCGCCGAACCTCAGACCTGACCTTTCTCGGCGACATATCGTCTGAGGAAGCCCATCGTGACCGGGGCCAGCAGGAAGGTGGCGAAGACACAGACCATGATGACCCCCTGCGATGTCGGTGATGGGATCGACGCATATTTCAGTGAAGTGTAAAGCCCGACAAGGAACATGCACAGGAAGGTCAGGCCAATCGACACCGTGACCGGGCGGGGCGAGATGTTCAGGCGCCAGTGGATCAGCCCCAGCGACAGGCCAAAGCCCAGGAACTCGGCGATGGCGGCGATCCAGATCACCGGCAGAAGATGCCCGGTCGTGGCGGCGGCATACCAGGCAAGGGGCAGGGCCACAACGCGGACCAGGCTGGCGATCATCGGGTTTTCGGTCTGCGCACGGGCCAGCGAGATGGCATTCCCACCCGCCTTGAACATCCGAAGCGCCTGCAACAGGGCCAGCCAAGGCAGGATCGGGATGATGGCTTCGTATTTCGGACCCAAGAGAAGATGCACGACCGGGTCGCCCAGCAGCAGAACGCCAAGCACGAACATCAGCCCCAACAACAGATAGGACTGGATGATCGTCATCGACAGCTTCTGGAACTGAAGCGGCTCTTTCTGGTTTCGGGATAGCTGCGGCAGGAAAAAGGACTGCACGCTCGTTTCGAGGACAAGCGTCGGCGTCAGGGTCAATGTGAACCCCATCGAGAACAGCGCCAGTGCCTCAAGCCCCAGTTCGCGTCCGACCACCAGCTTTTCGCCATTGAAGATGACGAACAGAACGGCACCGCCCAACAGGATCGGCCAGCCGAAGCGGAAGGCGCGGATCATGGTCTGCCGGTCGAAGGTCATGCGGAAGCGCCGTTCCGCCAACAGATGCGAAAACACCGTGGTCAACACCCATTGGATCAGCAGCGCATAAAGCATGACGCGATAGTCGCCATATATATAATGTAGCGGCCACAGCGAAATCACCGAGATTACGGTAGGCAACAGGTGGGACAGGATATTCGGCGCATATTTCATCTGCCGTTGCAGCCGGTAGATGTCGAAATGCGTCAGGCCCGCGATGATCGGCACGATGGCCAGCAGGTGATAGGTCCACGCCAGTTCGGGAATGCCCAGAAAATTCGCCAGGGGTTGAGCGATGATAAACAGCGCCCCGGCAGAGATGAAACTGCGCAGGAAGTTGAACCCTTGCAGATTGGTCTGCATCTCGGGGTTATCGCCGTCTTCGTCCTGGATGATCATCTGCGGCAGGCCAAGGGTCGACATCATCTCGACGATGGCCATGCTGATCGCGAAGGTCGATGCGATGCCATAGTCTTCGACGCTGATCAGCCGCGCGACAATCAGGTTTCGCACGAACAGCATCAGATAGAAAAACGAGTTCCCGGATAACAATACAATCGCGGATTTCAACATGGTGGGACTCTTATACGGGGGCCAGTCAGTGGCGGGGCCGACAGGTCGTGATTGTCGTGGGAACGACAAGGGGTGAGGTCATGTCGGGTCACATCGGTACGAACCTTGGCAGTCTTGGCAGGCTTTGGGTCATAAAGTCAATCAGCCTTGCATCGGCATCCGCTTCGGTTTCATCCGGGCGGATCGGGGTGACATAGCGCACCAGCGCCCCATCGGTGCGCCCCATGGTCAGGCTGTCGATCACCACGCCGATCTTGGCGGTGAAATCGTTGGTCTGGCGTTTGCCGCGCTGTTCGAACCAGTAATAGACCAGCTGCTTGCTCAGCCCCTTCTGAATGACCGAACGGTTGACGTGGAAGCTGCCATAGGCGGGGACGTTGGGGTTGACCTCGACCGGTTCAAGGCTGAACACCTCCCACCCGCCGACGGGCAGGCAGACCTCGGGCGAATGGATGCCGCTGCCTTCGGTCTGCTTGTCATAGAAGGCCACGAACATGTTGATATAGTCGGGCGACCCCGGCGCGGCATAGGTCGTGCTCAGATAATCGGTGGCGCCCAGCACCTCTTCGATTTCGGGATCAAGACGGGATGTGGTGCCGGACCAGTCGCCGAACTGACGGGGGAACAGGGTGAACGGCTCACGCTCGACCTTGATAGCGTCGCCGCCTTTCAGGCTGACCCAGCCAACCGACACCGCCATGGTCAGAAAGGTTGCCACGATCATCGCCATCGAGGATTGAATGCCCAGAAAACGCCCGGCGACCGGGCCGAAGCCGTCGGTGTCCAGATCAATCGCCTCGCTCAGCGGTTTGGGATCGCGGGTCATGCGTTGCAGGATGATCGCCATCAAAAACAGGATCAGGATGCAGATGACGAAGATCACCCAGCCTTCGAAGAAATGCAGAAAACCTTCGGCCGCTTCGATCCCTTGCCGGTCCACCAGAATGCCGATGATGCCGATCCGAACCGAGTTCATGAGGACGGTCAGCGGTGCCGCCGAGACCAGCAAAACCACCTTGTGCCAGATCGGGCCGCGATACAGGATCGCGAACAGGGATGAGAAGCTGAGGATCGGGAACAGATAGCGCAGGCCGGAACAGGCCTCGGCGACCTGAAGCTTATAGACGCCAAGGTCGATGATGTTGCCTTCCAGAAAGACCGACACCCCGGCAAGGCTGACGAACCAGACGCCCAGTTCCGACGACAGGTATTGCAAAAGGATTGTCAGCTTCCAATACAGGAATTGCGGCAGCGGCAGCATGAACACCAGATGCACCACCGGCAATTGATGGGTGCGCCCGCGTTTCCAGCCAAAGACCACCAGCACCACGCCGCCCAGCCAGATGATCATCGCATAGGTGACGATGTCGGGGATGCGTGTCAGGTTGCCCAGAATGGCAATCGCCAGCGCCACGACGATCACGACAATGCCGGGCCAGCGATCATGCACTGTCAGCGCGGGCAGGGGGGCTTTGCGCAATTCGCGCAGGAACAGGTAAAGCGAGATGATGGGGATCAGCGGGCCGTGGCTGTATTCCGGCGTCGACCACGCCGCCGCCAGGGACTGAAACCCGATCCAGAACACCGGCAGGGCGCTGAGGATCAGCGCGACGAACCAGAACACACCGGCCACGTTCAGGTCGGGCAGCGTGCGCGCGGGTTGTTGCGGTTTGTCACTGGTTACGGACATGAAGCCTGTCCCTTGAATAAACTGGCAAGCAAATGACCAATAGAGTCTGCATTATAATGACGTGTTTATCTGACATTTTTCGGGCCTGTCCCACAGAAAAAACCGTCACAGGGGCAAAAACCACGCGTTTTCACCCGAAAGTGAGCCGTATGTTCACGATTGCGAAACGATCCGGGGATCCGGGGGCAACTGGTGCGTGGGATGCCGTGCCGTGTCCGGGTGCTTTGCCCCGGCTCAATTGGCGTCACCGGCTTTTGCCTCGGTCAGGCGCGCAATCTCGTCGTCGATCGTGGCGGCAAAGGCGGGCGGGTTGGCCGGGTCAAGCATCGCCTTGACCTTTTCAAACTGGGCAAGGGCCGCGTCGGTGCGATAGGTGGCGGCATAGGCCATCGCCAGATGATATTGCACGGTCACGTTGCCTTCCATCTCGTCCGCTGCCGGCTCCAGATGGGCCAGCGCCTCGTCGTAGTTTTGCAGGCGATAGGCAATCCAGCCATAAGTGTCCTGAAAGGGTGCCACATCGGTGCCGCGCAGACGGCGGGCGACGGTATAGGCGCGTTCTAGGCTTTCCGTATCCGCGCGGTGATCGGCCAGCAGGCTGGCAAGGTTATTGGCGACGATCTGGTTGCCGCTGTCCCTGGCATAGAGGTCTTCGTAAACGGCGATGGCCCCGTCGATATCACCGGCAAGCTCCAGCTCGCCAGCTTCAAGCCAACCCAGTTGGATGCTGTCCGGCACGGTGGCGCGGGCCGTGTCCAGCGTTGCAAGCGCCGCGTCCCGGTTGCCGCTGCTGCGTTGCAGCCGGTAAAGGGCGGTCCAGACCTCGGTGCGCTGATCGTCTTCTTCCAGCAGGTCGCCGAAGATGGTTTCCGCCTCGGACACCCGTCCGCTTTGCGCCAAAATAGAGGCGCGCACGAAATGCAGCATCGGCGTGTCGGGCGCAACCGCCAAGAGCTTGTCGACATGATCGAGCGCCTGTTCGGTGTCGTCCTGATCCAGATATCGGCGGATGATGACGATATCGGCGGTATCGACACCTTCGGACCCCGCCGAGACAGATTCCAGAAACGCGTTCAGCTCGGTCTCGCGGTTCTGGGCGGCCAGACGGCGTGCGGTCAGGTTATTGGCAAGCTCGGTGGTCTGATCGGTGTCCAGCCCGCGCAGGGTCCGGGCCACATGTTCGGTGCGGCCCCAGTCCTGCATGTCGATATACAACCCACCCAGCGCCGACAGGATCTGCGGGTTGTTGGGTTGGAGGCGCAAAGCGCCCAACAGGGCATCCTCGGCCGGAAGCTGTTTGCCTTCGCTGATCAGGTGGCGGGCATAACGCAGGCTTTCGTCGGCCCCGTTGTTCGAGTTTTCGACGGCCAGCGCGAGCATTTCGGCCATCAGCTCCTTGTTGCCATCGCGTTCGTGCGCGCGGGCCAGCAGGGTCATGATCTCGGGGTCGTCGGGGGTGTCGGACAGGGCCGAGCGCAGGGTCATGATCGCATCGCCGGTCTGGTCGTCGGCGATCAGCCAGTCGGCGCGGCGTTTCAGCGCCTCGGTATGGGTGGCATCGCGTTCCAGCACTTCCTCGATCAGGGCGCGGGCGCCAACGGGGTTGCCGGTGACATCCAGCATACGCGCCAGACCGACCTTCACATTGTCCGTCTGGGCAGAGGGTTCGGCACCGTCCAGAATCTCCTGCATTTCTGCAATCGCGTCTTGCCGGGCGCCAGTGTCGAAATTGATCGAGGCGCGCAGCGACCGATACAGGGCCTGATGGGCTGTGCCGGTGGCGATCAGCTTGTCCAGTTCGGCCCGAGCGGCGTCGCTGCCGCGGAATTCGGACAGAAAGCGGATCAATGTCGCGCCGGCTTCGGGGTTTTCGTCCTGCGGATCGACCCGGTCGCGCAGCAGAGTTTCGGCCTGATCGGTGTTCCCGCGCGAAATGTGCCATTGCACAAGGGCGGCCATCATTTGCTGGTTGTCCGGGAACTTTTCGACCATCGCGGACAGTTGCTGTTCTATCGCGTCGGTATCGTTCGTAGCATACAGGATACCCAACCGCTTTTGCAGGAACTCGGTCGATTCCGGGGCATATTCCAAAGCGCCGTCCACCGCCTGCAAGGCGCGTTTCCAGTCTTTCAGCCGGATGTAATCGTCTGCAACCAGCCGGCGCAGACCAAGATGCGAGGGATCTTCTTCAAGCAATTCAAGCGCGGCCTTCTGCGCTTCTGTGCGGGCGGTTTCGTTGCCGCCGATCACCGCATCGCGATAGGCCAGCGCCACAAGGGAAATCCGCGCGGTCAGGTCGTCAGGTGCAAGCTTGGCCAGATATTCGCCGTGGCGGCGCAACTCATCCCAGTTGCCATTGTCGAAGGCCATTTCCGACAGCGCCTTTCGGCCTTCCAGATCATCGGGATATTGTTCGACAAGCCGAAGATACTGGCTATAGGCTTCCGCGATGTCCCCGTGGTCGCGCCGCATTTTCGCGTATGTCGCGCGGGCATCGCGATGTTTGCCGTTGCGGCTGAACACGTTCTGAAATTCGACCGTTGCGCGGGCCACGTCGTCGTTTTCCATATGTTCCAGCGCCGCTTTGAAATGCTCTTCGGCGCGTTCTTCCGACGACTTGCAGCTTGTCAGAACAGTCAGGGCACAGGCCAGAAGGATGCCGGAAAGGATGCGGTTGGTCATGGGTGTCATCGTCTCGTGATAATAAAGGGCCGTTCGGCGGGTGAAATGCGTCAGGTATATTATAGCATATATTAAAGCGATTTCAGGGCGGGACCACAAGCAGGCCACGCGGCAAGAAAAAAGGGCCGTGAAACCGGCCCTTTTCCCAGTTGCATGATCTTGTCGATCAGGCGGTTTTCTTACGCTTGCGCGACAATGCGCCCAGACCGGCCAGACCGCCAAGCAGCAGGAAGCCTGCGGCAGGCAGCGGAACCGGAGCGACTTTGAATTCCTTGATGCGGAAATTGTCGAGCGTTCCATCGGCGCCGATGGTGAACGACGATGCGATCACGTTGCCGAAATAGTAGGGGTTGGCACTGGATTCGTTCGCGACTTTCGTGCCGTTGACATAGATGTCAGCGTCTTCGAACCGACCAAGACCCGAGAACGTGACAGACACCAGGCGCACCGCGTAGTCGAAGGTGAACGTGATAGCCTCGTCAATAAACCCGTCCAGTTGCGAACTGGAATCGCCGAAGCCACTGACGCCCAGACCACCAGATGTCTGTGTCAGATAGTCGGCACCGCCACCCGAACGCCACGGATCAATCGAACCCTGGGCGCCAACGGTGTCAAACGACCCCATCTGGCCCAGCGATGTCACGTCGCCCCCGGTTGTCAGATCAACAACGGTTGCGGCATTTGCGGCGGTCGCCATCATGCCCACAACAGCTGTGGTTGCTAGGAGTTTTTTCATATCCTTACCCTTCTTATTAATAGCTTAAATAATACCAAGCTCACTCGTGATTTATACACCACCACGAAAAACGTATCACGCTTGCGTGTATGTGTCACTGCGAATTAAGGCAAATTTGCGCGAAAACAGGCAAGAATGTGTCTTTTCAAATTGTTAGAAGTGGCCTTTCCGCGCGATCTTTGCGTATTGTGTAACATGGCGAAACAATCCGGCCATCGCTACTGCGTTTGCTGCGCGACGGTCGGCAGGCCATCGACCCCTTCGACCACCGGATATTTCGGCATCGCGCCGCCCGTTTCACCCTGTGCGTTGAAGATCTGGTCGCCAAGATCGGACAGTCGTTCCCAACCCGTCATTTCGGTGCCGTCATAGGTGTATTCATCCACCCATTCGGTGCGCGGGAACAGAACCGGGTCGAAAGGTTCGTTCGGGCGGGGCGCGCGCACAAGGCGGGTGATCCGCATGGCGTCGTCCGGTCCCGGTTCGTAATACCGGATTTCATGGTCTGGGAACTGCATCGACACGAAGGCCGGGGCGCTGTCATGCACACCGTTATGGGCAATTACCGCGATGTCGACGCGGGTGGAATACACGTCCGGCGACCCGGCGATGATGTTCGCCTCCTGCCAGCCCATGGTGATGCGCGCCGTTGTTCCGGCCGCGTCCAGCAGCTCGATTTCGGTCTGGTCGTCATCGCCGCGCAACAACACCCAGTTGAAGGTCAGGGGCAGGCCATTCGGATCAACGGTATCCTGCGCCGACACGACCATCTCGCGGCTGAAGCCAGGGCTGCGCCAGACCCGCGCAATGGCCGATGGCGTGTCGAACAGGTGCTCGGTCAGCCCGTCACCGAACATGTCGATGCCGGGGGTGGCCTCGGGTTCTTCCAACACCGACAGGTGCACCATCGGCGGAATGTTCTCGGGCCGGATCGAATTGGCCAGCGCAACCATGCGTTCAAGGTTGATGCCTTCCGGGGGAAACACTGTCGGGTGGGCGACGGCGGCCAGATAGGCCCCGCGTTCGCCCACCTGATCGCGGCTGCGCCGGAACACCATCTGCACCGTTGACGCCAGCAGCCCGGTTTCCATCAGCTTGGCCTTGGTGTCGGGCCGGAACGCGGCCAGGATCGTCGCCAGCGCCTCAAGATGCGGCTGGTCCGAGCCGGACGACCCCTGCGAAATGATGTAATAGGGCGTGTTGGCCGGAAACATGTCTTTGCCGCCCGGTTCATGGTCCTGATAGGACGGATAGACATGAATCTGGCCGTTCTCATAGTTCTGATACAGGGCTTGCACGCCGCCGGGCTGCATTCCGGTCAGAACCATCCGCGGCAGCGACCGCGCGAAGGGGCCTTCGGTCAGCGCGGTTGAGGAGTTGCCGATCACCGGCGCGTTGAAAAGCAGCCCAAGGGCCGGGCCATAGTCGATGCGCTGGTCCCGCAAAATCGGGTGATACAGCACCTGTGTCATCTGGGGATGACGCCCCAGATTCAGCGGTGAATGCTTGCGGTCCCGGTTGTCATAAAGATCACCCCAGTTTCCGGCTGCCTCGCCACGGGCGTAAAGCTCGCGCAGCAGTTGGTGGCCCCGCAACGTGGTGTCGGGACCAAGAACCGCCGCAGGGCCGGCGCCCGGAAACTCGATCTGGACAACCGGACGTTCCGACAGGGGCGGTGGCGGCAGATTGACGGGCGCGACATAGGCGCTGCCGCCATTGACCTCGACCGGTTGCGGGCCGGTCTGATCCTGTGCGGCAACCGGCGCCACCAGCGTCAGGGTCATGACGGAAACCCCAAAGACAAACCGCGCAACAGCGCCTTGTAGATCATTGAAAATATTTAGCGAATTCATTTGAAATACCCCCGGCTTCACAGCGTAATATCGCTGCACCGGTTCTGACAATATCACAATCCGGCATTTGATGCGCGTATTGCGTGCAGATGCGTGGTCAGGGCGCGCGCCGCCGCCGGAGGAATCGCCAGGCGGCCAGAATCAACAGGACCGGGCCGGTGATCTCGAAGATCCGTTCCACCCACGTGTTATTGCCCAGCAGATGGGTGTGATAGACGTGAAAGAACCGCAACACGCGCAGCAGCACAAAAGTGAAAATCGCGACAATTCCAAGCAGTTCCAGCCACATACGCGTCAGGCTGTGGCGCAGGCCGACCAGAATCCAGATAACCCAGAACCCCAACACGCCCGCCACCGCCAGCGCGACGGCCAGTTGAACGCCGCGCCGCATCCCGTACCAGCCCTGAACCTGCGCCACGCAGCGCCCGGCGGACACGATAAAGGTTTGCAGGTCCAGTTCCTTGTTGACGGCCAACAGGGCCAGCAGAACCGCGGTCGAGGCCCAGAAATACCGCTCGAACCGCCGGTCGGGCAGGCTCAGGCGCGCGGTTCGGACGCATCGGAACGACATATAGGCCGCCACGAGATACAGCAGGGTCGTCGCCCAGCCCAGAAGATCGGGGTCGCCAACGGTCGGGGTCCATGTTTCGGTTGTGCAGGTCCAGAATGTGTTCATCGGAGTCTTCTGATCTTTGTTCTGTGTTGTCGCCCGGGGGGTCAAACCCGCGACTCACCGTCGCGGCACTATGACGATCCAACCCAAATTCGCCATGGTAAGTTTGCCTGTGACTGTGCAAAGATTGGGTTATTGGGCCGCATCCGTAGGACAGTCTCGCAAATCATCTGTGATTGTTTACCTAACGGAATATTCACGTGTATTTTCGCGGCTAGCTGGTATCATTTCTGTGTTTTATAGTTCTGGTTGCCGTTTTTACCTTTTGAACCTTTATTGTCAAAGTTAGCAGATGCCATATTCCGTCGTTTCCCTTTTCCGTACCGTGGCCGACCGGCATGGTGATCATGTCGCGCTGAGCCAGGGGTCCGTTGCGCTTAGCTATCGCGAGCTTGACGCGCGCACCGATGCGCTGGCTGCACAGCTTGCAAAATCCGGCGTCGAGGCCGGTAGCCTTGTGGGCATGGGCGGTCAGCGTTCGGTTGATACCATCGTTTCGGCGCTTGCAATTCTCAAGGCAGGTGCGGGCTATGTGCCCTTGCCGGATTACTATTCGGACGATCGCATCCGCATGATCGCACAGGACAGCGGGTTGGCGGCGATCATGGGCGATATTCCCGCCCTGAAAGACATGTCGATTCCAAAAGTGTCTGCGACGGCCGCCGGGACGGACCCGTCCGAACCGCCTGAACTAAACGACGATCCCGAAGCCGTGGCCTATGTCATGTACACGTCCGGCACGACCGGCGTGCCGAAGGGTGTCGTGGTACCGCATCGCGGGATTGTCAGGCTGGTGCGTGACCAGAACTTCATGAAACTCGGCACTGACGAGCGGATTTTGCAGAACTCTCCCATCGCGTTCGATGCCTCGACGCTGGAAATCTGGGGGGCGCTTCTGAACGGGGGCACTTTGGTGATCCCCGACAGCGACGACACATCGTTGCGCGGGTTGGGGGCGATCATCCGCGACCAGAAGATCACCAGTATGTGGCTGACCGCTGGCCTGTTTCACGCCATGGCGGATGAACGGCCCGAGGATTTCAAACCCCTGCGCCAGCTTCTGACCGGGGGCGATGTGGTGTCACCGGACAAGGTGGCCAAGGTGCAGGCCGCCTGCCCGAAACTGACCGTGATCAACGGCTATGGCCCGACCGAAAACACCACGTTCACCTGTTGCCACAAGATCACCAAGGCACAGGCGAAAGCGGGCAAGCCGTTGCCCATCGGCAAGCCGATCAATGGCACAGAAGTCTTTGTTGTCGATGGGAATTTGCGGCCCGTCGACGATGGCACACCGGGCGAGCTTTGCGCCGCCGGGCTGGGCCTTGCGCTGGGATATCTGGGGCAGGACGACCTGACCAACGAGGTGTTCGTGCCCGCGCCGTGGGATAAGTCTGTGCGGCTCTATCGCACCGGCGATCTGGTTGAGCGCGACAAGAAAGGGGTCATTCGCTATCTGGGCCGGATCGACAAGCAGGTGAAGGTGCGTGGTTTCCGGGTGGAACTGGGCGGCATCGAAACCGCGTTGGAGCAGTTCGACGGTATCCGTCACGCCGCCGCCATCGCGCGTGCTGGGGCGGATGGGGCCGACAAGACGCTGGTCGGGTATTATGTGGCCGATGACGACTGCGACGTGGATGCGCTGCGGGCGCATCTGAAGATGCAACTGCCGGATTACGCCGTGCCCGCGCATCTGGTGGCGCTGGACGCGCTGCCGATCAATGACAACGGCAAGGTGGATCGCAAGGCGCTGGAGCAGCGGGCGCTGCCGAAGGTGCAGAAGAAGGTCGCGAAACGTGACAGCGACGCATCGACGAAGACGCTTGTTCTCAGCACCTTGTCGGACGTGCTTGAAGTTGCGGATGTCGATCCCAACACAAATTTCTTCGATCTCGGTGCCTCGTCCCTGCATATCGCGCGGGTGCATGAGCGTTTGCAGGACAAGCTGAAACGCGATTTCCCGATCTCGGATTTCTTCCTGCATTCGACCGCCACAACCCTGTCGGCGCATCTGTCCGATCCCGTGACCAAAGCCCAGCCCGCCCCGCGCGAGGCAAAGGTGCGCAACATGTCCAACAGCGGGCCGATTGCAATTGTCGGGTTGGCCGGACGCTATCCCGGTGCCAGCAGTGCCGAAGAGATGTGGCAGGCGCTTATGGATGGGCGCGAGCTGATTTCGCAGTTTACCGAGGACGAGCTGGATGTCGATCCGTCGAAAGACGACCCGGACGCGCCTTATGTGCGGGCGCGCGGCGCGATGGTCGAACCCGACATGTTCGATGCCCGCCATTTTGGCATCCCCCCGAAAGAGGCTGAGCGTCTGGATCCCCAGCACCGCATCCTGCTTGAGGTTGCCCAGACCGCGTTGGAAAACGCGGGCCATGATCCGGCCCGGTTTGATGGGCGTATCGGGGTCTTTGCGGGGTCGAGCCAGAACTCCTACCTGCTGAATAACCTTCTGTCGGCGCCCGGTGCCTCGCGCGAGCTGGCGATGGGCTATCCGGTCAAGGATTTCGCCACGCTGTTTGGCAATGACAAGGATTTCATCGCAACGCGCATCGCCTATAAGCTGGGCCTTCGCGGGCCTGCGATGACGGTGCAATGTGCCTGCTCGACCTCTCTGGTCGCGGTGGCGCAAGCCTGTCAGGCGCTTTTGCGGGGTGACGCGGATATGGCGCTGGCCGGTGGCGTGTCGATCACCTTCCCGACCAAGCGGCCCTATATGTATCTGCCCGATGGCATGGCCTCGGCGGACGGGCATTGCCGGACCTTCGACGCTGACGCCACGGGCACTGTCTTTGGCGACGGAGCCGGGATCGTTGTTTTGCGCCGGCTTGAGGATGCAGAAGCAGACGGCGACAACATCCTTGCGGTGATCAAGGGTTACGCGATCAACAATGACGGGCATGACAAGGCGGGCTATGCCGCCCCGTCGATCAAGGCGCAGACCGACGTGATCCGGGCCGCCCATGTCGCGGCGGGCGTCGATGCACGCTCGATCGGGTATATCGAGGCGCATGGCACCGCCACGCCCCTTGGCGATCCGATCGAGTTCACCGCCCTGCAAACCGCCTTTTCCGCCAGCACGGAAGACAAGGGCTTCTGCGCGCTTGGCAGCGTGAAGACCAATCTGGGCCATCTGGATATTGCGGCAGGCGTAACGGGTTTGATCAAGACCACGCTGACCTTGAAGCACGGCGTGATCCCTCCGCTGTTGCACTACAAGAAGCCCAACCCGCGTATCGACTTCGACAATTCGGCCTTCTTCCCGGTGGCCGAGCGGTTGGACTGGACCGGCACAGATGCCCCGCGCCGTGCCGGTGTGTCGGCCTTCGGCGTGGGTGGCACCAACATCCATATGGTGTTGGAGGAAGCCCCGCAGGTCGAAGACCCCGCCACGCCTGCAAAAGACGACGCGCCGCGCGTGTTCCCGATTTCCGCCTCGTCCCCGGATGCGTTGAAGGCGGCGGTTGCCAATCTGGGGGACTGGGCAAAGGCCAACCCCGATGCCGATCCCGACCGGGTGATTGCGACGCTGCGCAGCGGGCGCACGCAGTTCGACCAGCGTGCCGCCCTTGTGGCGCGCAACCTGTCCGATCTGGCAACGGCGGCGGACGGGTTCACCGGCAAAGGCATCGCCGCCGGTCAACGCGATGCGCTGGCTTTTCTGTTTCCGGGGCAGGGGGCGCAGCACGCCGGTATGGCGCGTGATCTTTACGCGCAGGAACCGGTGTTCCGCGAAGCCCTTGGCCTGTGCGCCCAACTGCTTGAGGACGATCTTGGCCTGAACCTGCTGGATGTGATCCATGCGCCGGACAGCGAACATGACTGCGCGACCGAGAAGTTGAAGAACACCGCGCTGGCGCAGCCCGCAATCTTCTCGATCGGCTATGCGCTGGCGCAGCAATGGCGGCATTGGGGCATCACGCCCGATGTCATGGTCGGCCACTCCATCGGGGAATTTGCCGCCGCGACGATTGCGGGCGTGATTGACCTGCCCGATGCGCTGAAGCTGATTGCCCTGCGCGGGCGGCTGATGGCGGACCTGCCGCAAGGCGTCATGATCTCGGTTCGGGCCAGCGAGGACGAGGTGGCGCCCTATCTTGGCAACGGCATTGATCTGGCCGCCGTGAACGGGGCCAAGGCCTGTGTGGTGGCGGGACCCGAGGAGGCCGCGCAAGATCTGTTGAAGCGGCTTGAGAAAGACGAGATCGTCGCCTCGCGCCTGCACACAAGCCACGCGTTCCATTCGCAGATGATGGACCCGGCGGTCGAACCGTTCCGCAAGGCCGTGGCTGGGCTGACCCTGAAAGCCCCACGCATTCCGATCCTGTCCACTGTGACCGGGGACTGGATGACGGATGACGAGGCGACGGATCCCGATTACTGGGCCATGCACATGCGCCGCCCCGTCCGGTTCTATGACGCGATCCAACTTCTGTGGGCCGAGAACCGGCATATCTTCCTTGAGGTCGGGCCGGGCCGCACCATGGCCACCCTGTCAGGGCAGAACCCGGACCGGAAGAAAGCGCAGCCTGCGATTGCCTCCTTGCCCGCCGCGCAGGCCGAGAATGCCAATTCGCATGACAGTCTTCTGTCGGCCTTCGGTGAATTGTGGGCCAATGGCTATCCGGTGGACTGGTCGCGCATCGACAATGACCGCCCTGCCGCCCGCCGCCTGCCGGGTCTGCCGACATATCCGTTCCAGCGCAAACGCTTCTGGGTGGAACCGGTGGATGTCACCGTGGACTATGCCGCGTTGGAAAACACCTCGGCCACGGTCGAGATCACCGAGGAGGCAGGCGCCCCGCAACTGACCGCGGGCGAGGCCCTGCGCGAGATGCTGTCGGAATTGTCAGGACTGGAACCGGACGAGATCGACGGTGACGCGTCCTTCCTTGAGCTTGGGTTCGACAGCCTGCTGCTGACCCAGGCCATTCGCGAGCTGAGCGAACAGTTTGGCGTTGACGTGGCCTTGCGCCAGTTGATCGACGGGTTCCGCAATGTGGATGCACTGGCCGACCATATCGAGGCGTACGGCACCTTGCCCGGCGCCGCTGCGGCTGAAAAGGCGGCCCCGGCCGAACTGACCAAGATCGAAACGGACGAGGCGCAGGCCTCGCCGTCATCGGCCCCGCTGACGAAGATCGAACGCGAGACCGAGGAACTTACGCCAGACCAACGCGCCCATATTGACGCGCTGGTGGACCGGTTCACCGCCAAGACCGCGAAGTCCAAGGCGCTGACCGCTGAGCACCGCGCCACCCATGCCGATCCGCGCACCGCGTCGGGGTTCAACCGGCTGTGGAAGGAAATCGTCTATCAGATCGTGACGGTAAAATCCAAAGGCTCGCGCCTCATGGATGTGGACGGCAACGAATATATCGACATCCTGAACGGGTTCGGGCCGGGCTTCCTTGGTCATTCGCCCGACAAGGTGGTCGAGGCGTTGCACCACCAACTGGATGATGGGTTCGAGGTCGGGCCGCAAAGCCTTGTGGCGATGGAGGCCGCGCAGCTGTTCTGCGAGGTGACGGGCAACGACCGGGCAAGCTTTGTCTGCACCGGGTCCGAGGCCGTTTATGCCGCCATGCGTCTGGCGCGCACGGTGACGAACCGCGACAAGATCGTGATGTTTGCGCGTGATTATCACGGCAATTTCGACGAGGTTCTGGTGCGCGCGGTTGATGGCAAGGATGGGCCGCGCACCCTGCCGCTGGCCCCCGGCATTCCGCGCGACGCGGTGAAGAACGTGATCGTTCTGCCCTATGGCACGCCACAGGCGCTGGATTACATCCGCAAGAATGCCGATAGCCTGGCCGCCGTGATTGTCGAGCCGGTGCAAAGCCGCCGCCCCGAATTCCGCCCCCGCGATTTCATCCGCGAAGTGCGCCGGATCACCGAACGCTCCGGGTCGCTGTTCATCTTTGACGAGGTGGTGACCGGCTTCCGCTTCGGTCCGCGCGGGGCGCAGGCCTATTACGGGGTGGATGCCGATCTTGTCACTTATGGCAAGGTGGTGGGCGGTGGCATGCCCGTGGGTGTCGTGTCGGGCAAGGCCCGGTATATGGACACGTTCGACGGCGGCCAGTGGCAATACGGGGACGACAGCTTCCCCGAAGCGCCCGTGACCTTCTTCGCCGGCACCTTCGTGCGTCATCCGCTGGCCATGGCATCGCTGCGCGAGATGCTGCGCTTTTTCAAATCCCAGCCCGACCTGTTCTGGAAAACGGTGAACGCCAAGGGCGACCGGCTGGCGGGCCGGGTGGATCGCTGGTTCGTCGAAAACGATATGCCGTTCCAGATGCCGAACTGCGGATCGCTGATGTATCTGCGCATCGGGGAAGATCAGAAATTCGGGGCCCTTCTGGGCGCGCATATGCGTGATCGCGGCGTGTTCCTGCTGGAAGGGTTCCCGTCCTATATGACCGCCGCGCATAACGATGAAGACATTGATTATGTCGTCGAGGCGTTCAAGGACTCCGCGCTGGAAATGCGGGCATCGGGTCTGATCACCGGGCGCGAGGCCAGGGCCTATGACGGCCCGCGCCTGTCACATGTGCCGCCGCGGCTGAGCCTGCCTGACGGGGCCGAAAAGATCGCCGCCGACATGGCGAAACCGCTGGAGCCGCTTTGCGTGCCCACGACCGAGGCCCAGCGAGAGGTCTGGGGCGCGGTCGTCATGCACCCGGAAGTGTCGCCCGCCTATAACGAAAGTGTCACGCTGAAGCTGCAAGGCCCGGTCGATACCGCCGAGCTTGTGCAGGCGACGAAGCGGGCCTTCGACCGTCACGACGCACTGCGCTCGACCTTCTCGGATGACGGGACCGAGATGTGGATTGCCCCGACAGGTGACGCCGAAGTCGAGGTGATTGATTTCTCGGCCCAAAGCGACGCGGATCGGGACGCGGCGATGAAGGCGTTGTTGCGTGATCATGTCACGACCCATTTTGACCTGTCCAAGGGGCCGCTGATCCGGGCGGCGCTGGTGAAACTGGCCGACGATGATCATCACCTTGTGATCACCGCCCACCATATCGTTTGCGACGGCTGGTCCATCGACGTGATCGTTCGGGATATCGGCAAGATTTATACGGCGCTGCTTGAGGGTGGCCGGGCCGATCTGCCCGCGCCGCACAGCATCATCGACTATGCCCGGGCCGAGGCCGATTGGGCCATGTCGGATGCGGCAAAAGCGGATCGGGATCATTTCCTTGAGGCGTTCAAGGATTATCGCAAGCCCAATACGCCGCCGGTTCTTGACCTGCCAACCGACCGCCCACGCCCGGCCATGCGCAGTGTCGATGCGGACCGGTTCGATGCCAATTTCGACACCGATCTGGTTGCGAAGCTTCGCAAGACGGCGGCGGGGCAGGGGTCCACGCTGGTCAATCTGTTGCTGGCCGCGTTCAACGCGTATCTGGCGCGGATCAGCGGCAGCAACCACATCGCGGTCGCCGTTCCGTCATCGGGGCAGGCGTCGCGGGGGATGGACAGCCTTGTGGGCCATTGCGTCAACCTGATGCCGGTGCATACCTATGTCGATCCTGCCGCGCCGTTCAGCGATGTGTTGAAAGCCACGCAAACCGCGCTGCTGGATGCCAGCGAGCACCAGCATTTCGGCTTCGGGGCACTGGTTCGCGCGCTGAAACTGCCGCAAGATCCCAGCCGCGTGCCGCTGACGCCGGTGATCTTCAACATCGACAACGGCATTGACCTGAGTGATATGCAATTCGGGGGTGCAAAGACCGCGTTCATTTCCAACCCAAGGGTGTTCGAGCAATTCGAAATCTTCCTGAATGTGACGGATAACCGCCAATCCATAACAGCGGAATGGACCTTCAATACCGGTTTGTTTAACCTCGCGACAATTGAAAGGCATAACAGTCAGTTTAACGAGTTCTTAGCGGCGATTGCAGAAAACCCGGTCACTCCGGTCAAAGAACTGCCGCTTATTTCAGAGGGACAGAGGTCGATGTTACTTACCCAGTGGCGGGGAAAAGTGACGGAGTATCCGGCAACAGCCAATCTTGGGCGTCTTTTTATCGAGCAGATGGAAAAGGCGGCAGATGCCCCGGCGCTATTCGAAAACGGTGCGACGATCAGCTACCGGGAACTGGATCGAAGATCGGTTCAGATCGCGGGTGAACTTGCCCGGTCGGGTGTCGGTGTCGGTGATGTTGTGGGCGTGTGTCTTGAACGGTCGGCCGACATGGTCGCATCCATGCTGGCGGCCATGCGTCTGGGCGCGGCCTATCTGCCGCTGGACCCGGCAAACCCTGTCGCGCGCATCCAGTATATCGTCGAAGATTCACAGGCCCGGCTTGTCGTCACCAATCGGGATCTGGCCGCGCGGCTTGCCTTGTCGGATGCCTTCATCGTCGAAGATGTGGCCGCGGATGTTGACACCACCGCTGCCGATTTGCCCCAGGTCGAGATCGACCCGCTGTCACCGGCCTATATCTGCTATACCTCAGGTTCGACGGGCAATCCGAAGGGGGTGATGGGCACCCATCGGGCAACGATCAACCGCTTCGTCTGGATGTGGAACACCTTCCCCTTCGAACAGGGTGAAGTGATGTGCCAGAAGACCGCAATCTCGTTCGTCGACAGCGTGTGGGAGATTTTTGGCCCGCTTCTGGCCGGTGTGCCGCAGGTCATCATCCCGGTCGACACGGTCCGCGATCCCGCGAAGTTCCTGACCACGCTGGCAGATCACAAGGTCACGCGGCTTCTGGTCGTGCCCTCGCTTTTGAAAGCGCTGGCCGAGACCCAGACCGATTTGCAGGAAACCGTGCCGTCGCTGAAGCTTCTGTTCTGTTCGGGCGAGCGTCTGCCAGCCAGCCTTGCGCGACAGGTGCAGGCCCTGGCGCCGGACGTGACGCTGGTGAATCTTTACGGATCGTCCGAGGTTGCCGCCGATGTCACCTGCGAGGTGGTGCGCGACCCCGATACCGACGAGATCCCGATTGGCACTCCGATTGACAATGCGCGCCTTTACATCCTTGACGGGGCCGGGCAGCCGGTGCCCACCGGCACGGTGGGCGAGCTTTATGTCGGTGGCGATGTGCTGGCCGCAGGCTATCTGCATCGCCCCGACCTGACCGCCGAGCGGTTCCTGAAGGATCCGTTCATGGATGACCCGGATGCCCGTTATTTCGCGACGGGTGACTTGGTCAGCTGCCTGCCGGATGGCCGCCTGATGTATCACGGGCGGTCCGACCATCAGGTCAAAATTCGTGGATCACGGGTCGAGCTGGGCGAGGTCGAAGTGGCCCTTGCCGCCCAGCCCGGTGTCTCGGAAGCGGTCGCGACAACCACGCTGGATGGGGGTGGGGATACCCTGCTTCTGGCCTATGTGACGGCGGTGGACAATCAACAGCTTGATGCGCAGGTCTTGCGTAACGCTTTGGCAACGGCCCTGCCGGATTACATGGTGCCTGCGCGCATTCAGGTCCTTGAGGCGATGCCGCTGAACCCCAACGGCAAGACCGACCGCACCGCACTGGCCGGGATGTCGCAGGGCGATGTCGCAGCCGATCAGCCGCGCGACAGCACCCCGCAAACCCCGGAAGAGGTGAAGCTGCACAAGATCTGGACGCAGCTTCTGGGATCGAATGACATCGGCATCGACGATGATTATTTCGCGCTTGGCGGTCATTCCCTAATGGCGGTTAAGCTGTTCGCGCGGGTGAAACGTGAATTCGGCGTCGACCTGCCGATTGCGACGCTGCTGGCCTATCCGACCATTCGCAAGCTGGCGACGCAGGTGACATCGGCCGATGCCCCTGTCCTGAAAGCGGGCGAATTCGAAGACGATCCCTGGGACACCACGGCGGTGATCCATGCCGGGCCGGGCAACGGGCGGCTTCCGATCTTCATCGCCGGAGGCGTCGGCGGCAATGTGAACAACCTGTTTGAACTGGGCCAGATCGTTGGCGAAATCCGCCCCCTGATCGGCCTGCAGACACGCGGGGTGATGGGCCACAGGATGCATGACAGCATCGAGGAGATGGCCGCCGATCACATCCGCAACATCAAGCGCCACCAGCCCGAAGGCCCCTATCTTCTGGCAGGCTATTCCGGCGGTGGCTTTGTCGCGTATGAGATCGCAAAGCAACTGCGCGCGCAGGGTGACGAGGTTGGCTTTCTTGGCATCATCGACGTCGAGGCGCCGGGCTTCCATGTTGACCTGAGCGTTCCCTTCAAGGAACGGTTCAGAATGGAGCAGGAGCTTCTGCGCACGCAGGGGGCACGCGGGTTCGGCACCCGGCTTATGGCGCGGCTGCGCAGCAAGCTGATGTCCGACAAGGTGGTGCGGCTGGTCAACAAGGTGAACCCCGATGCGTTCCGGCTTGAGGTGCTCAGCCAACGCTGGGTCGACGCCAGTGCCCGGTATAATCCGACGCCCTATGACGACGACGCCTGGCTGGTGATCACCGAAGCCGACGGGTTTGCAGCCACCGTCGCGCGGCAAACCGATCCGGGGTTCGGCTGGTCCAGGCTGGTGAACGGGAAACTGCGTCTGGCCAGCCATCCTGCGAACCATCTGGAGATCCTGAAAGGTGACGCGGCCCGGCAGTTGGCAGATATGATGGAACAGGAAATCCGGCTGGGCGGATCGGACGCGGATTAGGGTGGGCAGGATGCAGTCAGGCCCCACTGCCGTGACCTCTGCGCTGCCATCCCACCTCACCGTTCACGCCTTTGGAATTGGCGATGATCGCGACATGGCGCTTAACGAGGCGTGGTCGCTCTTGTCGGAGGACGAGGCGGTCCGGGCCAACCGGTTTCGCTTTGACAGGGATCGGGCGCGTTACGTGCGTGCCCGTGGGTTGCTGCGTCGCCTGCTGGCCAGGCTCTGCGCCCAAGACGCGCAGGGACTGGCGTTTGACTATGGTCCGCAGGGCAAGCCGCAGCTGGCCGGGGGCGGTCCCGCCTTCAACCTGTCCCATAGCGGCGATCTGCTGGTGATCGCCGTGTCGCAAACCGGGCAGGTCGGGGTCGATGTCGAACATATTGACCGGAAGTTGAACATCGCCGGGCTGGCCGAGGCCTGCATGACCCCCGATGAACAGCGCGCTCTGTCAGTCCCTGGCGATCCCCACCGGGCGCAGCGTTTCTTTGCGTTCTGGACGGCGAAAGAGGCACGAATGAAACTGACGGGCGAGGGGATGTCGCTGCCCCCGCACAGCATTTCGCTTGGCCTGAATGACGGCTGGCCCGTGCGGTTTGACCAGCCATCTGATCCGGCAAGCCGACTGGTCTTTACCTCGCTGCCCGACCCCGGTGCGGTCTGCTGCGTGTGCTATCCCGCGGATGTCGCTCAGTCCGGGAGCGCGTCGTAGAACCGGGTGATATCCTCGGCCAGCCCGAGATCGAACAAGCTGGTATGCGTCCCCTTATCATAGACCTTGAAGGTTTTCGGATCGGGGGCCGCGTCAAACAGGGCCTGCGCCCAGGGCAAGGGGATGGCGGTGTCTTGCGCGCCATGGGCGATCAGGATCGACATGTCCACATCGACGATCCGGTCGCGCACATCATGACGTTCGCGCCACATCAGGCGGCACATGGGCACGCCGCGCAGCCTGCGCGTCTGGAACCGGCACAGGCTGTCGAAACTGCTTTCCAACACCAGCGCCGCCGCATCGCGGGTGGCCGCCAGATGGGTCGCGATGCTGCTGCCCAGGCTGAACCCGTGAAGGATGCGACGCTCTGCCGGGATCGGCACGCCCGCAAGCCTGTCCAACTGGTCATAAAACGCACGGGCATCCTGTGCGAAACCTGCTTCGCCCACTGACCCGGCGGAGCCATCCGAACCGCGATATTCCATCATCGCCACGCCATAACCCAACTGCATCAGCGGCGTCAGGTGCTGAACCGAGGGGCCGAACTGCGTGAAGTTTCCATAGAAACTGATCACCATCGGCGCATCGCCGTCCGGCATGGCGATCCACGCCCTGAGCTGCGCGCCGTCCTCATTGGCAAACGTCACCTCTTTCATGCCGGGCAGCCCGTAATCTTCGGGTGTGCCGGGTTCGGGCGTAAACCTGTAGATCGCCGTGTTCTGAAAGACCGCCACGCCACCGATAACGGCACCAAGCAAGGCGATTATGATAACGATCCCGATCTGAAATATGCTCATGCCCCGTTTTCCTTGACTAACCTTGCCCCCAGCGGTTCCACGACCCTCAACCTAAGACGTTTTGCCTGACAATACCAATGCAGACCAGACCCTGCCAGCACGCCGGAAAACACACCGTCGTCGTTTGGTGAGGTTTGGAGTAGGTTAACATAATTCCTGTTATGCGCCTTTGCTCGCCTTACGGGGGCACATTCTAAACTGGGTCGCGACACATCCCCTATCCTGCTGAAAAGAAAGGAGAACGAACATGGCCCACACCCAGCGCGATTTGCATGAGAGAAGCGTGATCTGCGGCAACAGGAACTCCGGCGGTTTTACCCCTGAGCTTGCATCGCTTCGGCCAAAATCTCGGCCAGGACAGAGACCGCAAGCGTTCGCGCGTCGCGCGCAGATGGAATTGATCCGACGGGGCCGTGCAGCCGGGAAATGGCTTCGCGGCTCACGCCCAATGCCTCCATATGCAGATGCCGCGCATCTCGGGCCCTCTGGCTGCCTTGCGCCCCGATATAGAAGGCCGGCGTATCAAGCGCCCTTGCGAGCAAAGGGGGTTCCCAGTCGTGGTCGTGGAAGAACAGAACGATGGCGGTCCGGCCGTCCACCTCCAGATTGTCGGGAAAGGACTGGCCCAGAAGTTCCCTTGTCTCGCACCCGATCTGCCGGATGGGGTCCAGGGTCTCGGGGTCGGGGGAAAACAGCACCGTTGGGAAAGCTACGGAATGTGTCAGGGCCGCAAAATTGCTCGACTCGGGGCCTTTGCCGAAAACCAGAAAACGGATCTCGGGTTCGAAACGCACGCGCAGTATTCGCCCGTCCCAACTTGTTTCCCCCTCCTCGGTGACACGCATTGCACCGGTTTCACTGTCTATGACCAGCGTGCTTGGCACCCGCGCGGCACGGTTCTTTGCAAGTGCGTCCAACGCCCCGCGATCAGGCCGCGGCAGCAAAAGAATGTCGAGACCACCACCGCAAGGAAGCTGAATGTCCATGAACGGCGAGCCAACCCCATAGCGTAAAAGCCGGGTCGCGTTGGTCTTCAGCGCGTCCATGGCGTGCAGCGAAATGTCGGATTCTATGCAGCCCGACGACAAGGAACCTGCGCGGCGTGTCTCTGAGAAGATCGCCATCGTCGCGCCGACCGGGCGATAGGACGGACCTTCAACGCCTGCGATAATCGCCAGCACGGCGTCTTTTGGGGTCCGCAGGATTTCCAGAACAGCATCGCGCGCGCCGAAGTTGAAATTTTGAATGTCGATCATGCAAACTCCGGTTCGTGATGGCGCCTGAAACGAACGCGCCGCCATTGCCCGGCGTAATCTGCACGATTTTTCCGGGATGGTGAAGGATTTGTGGGAATGGGATAGCGTTGCTCACAATGCGTTTGGTGTTTCATGCGCCAACGCGCGCGTGGCTTGCGAAGGCCTTGATTGTCTAAACGCTTCGGTCGTTGCGGTGCACCCCGTGGGCGCCGCACAGATCGGCCAGCACCGCATGAAGGCGGGCGATGATTTCTCCGCGCGGCGAGACGGTGCGCTCGACCAGGCCGATCTGCCGCGTAATCTGCGGAGAGCCGAAGGGCAGCCGGACGATATCGGTATCGTCAGTTTCGGACAGCGCAACCTGCGGGACGACGGAAATCCCAAGCCCCTGCCGGACACAGGTGACGATGGCGCCGATCGTGTCGATCTCGGCAATGTCCTGCGTCACCACACCCAGGCGGGAAATTTCGGTGTCTATCAGGTTCGCAAGCGGCACCGCGCTTTGAAAGCGCACATAGGGTTTCGTGTTCAGAAGATGGATCAGGTCGCGCGATTCGGTATTGCCGGGTGCAATCAACCAAAGCGGTTCACGCAGGAACGGGCTCCACCGCAGGGCGTTTGGAACGCCGACATGTTCCGCCACCACCGCCGCGTCAAGCCGACCCGCGGCAACATCGGTGATCAGGGTCGACGACAGCGAAATGCGCAGGCTGGTCTTGAGCAAGGGATATCGGGTCCGCATCTGGACAAGGGCCCGGGGCAGCAGGTTCAGCGCACTTGACCGCACCGATCCCAGCATCAGGGTGCCCGCGATCCGGTCGCCACGCAGGCTGGCTTTTGCATCCTCTTCCAGACGCAGCATATTCTTCGCGACTTCAAGCACTTGCGTGCCATGTGCCGTCAGCTTGGGGGGGCGCGAACTGCGATCGAACAGGGTTGTGCCCAGCTCTTGTTCAAGGGCGTATACCTGTTGGCTTACCGCTGAAGGTGTCAGGCCGACAACCTCGGCGGCATTCGCGAAGGTGCCATGTGAAGAAATGGCGACGAGCGTTTTAAGTTGTCTGGTGTCCATGGCATATATTCAGTTTTGCTTCATATAATAACCAGAATTTCGCGCTTTTGTGAAGCCTTTCTATTGTTTATGCAGATTGGACCGGAGGAGATTTCCGCGGACTGCTGGAGGGCAAGCGCGGACACCACTGACAACCCGACTGAATACTCACTTTGCTGTCGCAAGGTGGCAGGAGATTTGTGCGATGACGAAAACCATCCTTGTAACCGGCCCCGATCTTGACCCGACTGCGGCACAGCTGGCGGCCGACCACGGCTTTGAAACGGTTCACACACCGCCCTATGCCGACAGCAAGGTTATTTCCGAATATCTTGAATCCACCGGCGCGGTGGCGGTTGTGTCCCGCATGGGTCGGCTTGATGAGAATGTCATCGCCTCTGCCCCGCAGTTGAAGGTGATTTCCAAACACGGCGTGGGTGTCGACAATATCGACCTGGCTGCCGCGGCGGCGCGCGGAATTCCGGTTCTGGTGGCGACGGGCGCCAATGCCGTTTCGGTTGCGGAACACGCCATTGCGCTGATGCTTGCGACGGTGAAACGGATCTTGCCGCTGGATGCCGGTCTGCGCGCCGGGCGCTGGGAAAAACCGGGCTTTGCAGGGCATGAACTGTCCGGGTCGACATTCGGGCTGATGGGCATGGGTGCGATCGCACAGGCCACCGGGCGGATGGCCAGCGGGCTGGGCATGACGCTGGCCGGTTTCGATCCGTTTGCGCCGGACGAGGCGTTTGAGCGTATCGGGGCCACCCGTTGTGACACGGTCGAAGAGTTGATGGAGCAGTCACATGTGCTGAGCCTGCACTGTCCGCTGAACGATCAGACCCGCGAGGTTCTGAACAAGGAAAATATCGCGCGGATGCCCAAAGGATCTTATGTCGTCAACACCGCACGCGGCGGGCTGATTGACGAGGCTGCGCTGCTTGAGGCGGTGCAATCGGGTCATCTGACTGGTGCCGGTCTGGATACGTTTGCCGTGGAACCCCCTGCCCCGGACCATCCTTTCTTCAACGAGCCCCGGATCGTCCTGACCCCGCATATCGGCGGTGTGACCCGCCAGGCCAGCGCGCGCGTCGGTCGCGATGCGGTGCGCGGGATATCGCAGGTCCTGAATGGCGAGCCGATCGCGAAAGAGCGGATCATAAACCGCGACCTGCTTGCGAAGGTCGCAAAACCCCTTCCCGTAACCGAGGTGCTGTAATGTCCATTGGATTTCGAGTTTTCAATCGTCGCAAGGTTGCCGCAAAAGCGCTTGTCGACGCCTTCGCCAAACTGCCCGTGGCCAATGTTTCGGACTCGATGTCGCGCATGACGGCGGCGGGGCCCACCCTGCGTCCGATGCACGCATCGGGCACGATGGCGGGTGTGGCGCTGACGGTAAAGGCGCGGCCGGGGGATAACCTGATGCTGCACAAGGCCATCGACATGGCCGTGCCGGGTGACGTGATCGTCGTCGACGCCGGTGGCGATCTGACCAACGCGCTGATGGGCGAGCTGATGCTGGCCTATGCGGTCAAGAAGGGCGTGGCGGGGTTCGTGCTGAATGGTGCCATCCGCGATGTCGACGCTTTCGTTGAAACCAATCTGCCGACGTTTGCCGCAGGCGTGACCCATCGCGGCCCCTACAAGGACGGCCCGGGCGAGATCAACGTCCTGATCAGCCTGGATGGAATGGTTGTCGAACCCGGTGACATCATTCTGGGTGACGCGGATGGTGTGCTTTGCGTGCCATTGGCCGACGCCGAGGAGGCGCTGGAAAAAACCCAGGCAAAGCAGGACGCCGAGCTGCGCCAGATGAAGGCCATTGCCGAAGGAACCAACGACCGGACATGGGTGGATGCCGCGCTGAAGGCGCGCGGTTGCGCCTTGCCGGAAACCTGATCACAGCAATACATGAATAAGGAGGAAATCATGTCTAAACTTTTCAACAAAGCCGCCCTTGTGGGTGCAATCATCATGGCCGCGGGTGCCGCCCACGCCGAATATCCCGAAAAGCCGATTTCGGTGATCGTCGGGTATTCTGCCGGGGGTGGCACGGATGTAATGGCCCGCACGACGGCGCCGTTCATCGAGAAATATCTTGGTGAGGGAACCAGCATCGTTGTCAAGAACATGCCCGGTGCCAGCGGCCAGATCGGCATCACCGAGGTCGCCAACTCGGACCCCGACGGCTATACGCTCGGGACGTTCAACCTGCCGGGCATGATGGCCCGCACCCTTGATCGCGAAGCCGATTACGACCGTGACAGCTTTACCTATCTTGGTAACGTGGTGAACGACCCCAACGTGATCGTGACCGCGAAGAACAGCGGTCTGGACACGGTCGACAAGCTGATCGCTGCGGCACAGGAAAACCCGGCCGCGATCACTGTTGGCATGTCAAGCCTGGGGGGTGACGATCACTTCATGCTGATCAAACTGCAAAACGCAACCGATACCGAATTCACGATCGTCCCCTTCCCCGGTTCGGCCCCGGCCCGCACGGCCCTGATGGGCGGTCATGTCGCCATGGGGATCCTGAATATTTCCGAGGTCGCAAATTTCCAGGACGAACTGAATGTGCTGGGTGTCGCGCTTGAGGAGCGTTCGGAATTCGCCCCGGAACTGCCGACCCTGGCCGAACAGGGGCTGAACATCGTGAACGGTTCGATGCGCGGTATCGTGGCGCCCAAGGGCCTGCCTGAAGACATCGAGGCGCAACTTACTGCCGCCTTCGACCAGTTGGCCGACGATCAGGAATTCATCGACGCGATGAAAGCGACCGCGAACCCGGTTCAGGTCGTGACCGGCGATGATTTCAAGGCGCTGACAGACGAGCTTTACGATCTGGCTGCGGAAGTCTGGGAAACGTCGCCCTGGAACTGATCCGCGCGTAAAACCCGATGTGGCGCGGGGCAGGTTCCCGCGCCGCCTTTTCCCCTATCCCCGGAGTCAGAGCCATGTCAGCATCCGACAAAAACCGCCTGTATCGGCCCGAGACCCTGACCGCGCTCGGTATCATCGTGGTCGCCGCGGGCTTGCTTGTTCCGACGGCCGCCCTTCAACCGATTTCCGCGCTTCTGCCCGCGGCCATGCTGATCGGATTGATCGGGCTTTCCGTCGCCTTGCTGGTGCGCGATCAGCGCAAGGCGGGTGCGGGTGATATTCCCGAACAGGTGACGACGGCGCCGAAGCGCGTGTTGCTCGCCTTCCTGCTGATCTTCGGCTACGCGCTGTGCGTCGATTTCATCGGTTTCTATGTCAGCACCGCGGCGGTCGTGCCGCTGGTCGCCTATGTGTTCGGCTACCGCAACCCGCTTGGCCTGGCCATCGCGACGGTGATCGTGCTCGTGTCCATCTATACGATTTTCGATCTGGGCATGTCGCGGGAATTTCCCGTCGGCCGCCTTTGGAAGAATTGAGGTTTTCCCATGTATACTGAACTTCTTCATGCCTTGCCCAACGTCCTGGGCTTTTCGAATTTCGCCGCCGTTGTCATCGGCGTCATTGCGGGCATCGTCGTCGGGGCCATGCCCGGGCTCAGCGCCACGATGGCGATCTCGGTTCTGGTTCCTTTCACCTTTGGCCTTGATCCGCTTGTGGCACTTGGCCTTATGGCCGGGATCTATAACGGGGCCATGTATGGCGGGGCCATTCCGTCGGTGCTTCTGCGTATTCCCGGCACACCGGCGGCTGTTGCCACCACGTTCGACGGCTATCCCATGGCCCAAAGGGGCGAAGGGGGTTATGCGCTGCAGGTGGCGGTGGTCTCGTCGTCGATCGGCGGCATCGCCAGTGCCTTTGCCCTGATGCTGCTTGCGCCGCCCCTGTCCAAGGTGACGCTTCTGTTCGGACCGTCCGAGGTGTTCTGGGTCGCGGTTTTCGGTCTGTGTTCGATCATCTTCCTGTTGGGCGGCAACCCGGTCAAAGGCTTGCTGAGTGCCTGTTTCGGTGTGTTTGTCTCGGTTGTCGGGGCCGACCCGATCTATGGCAGCGACCGCTACACGTTCGGGTTTCTTGAACTGCTGGACGGGATCAGCATCGTGATCCTGCTTGTCGGTCTTTATGCACTGCCGCCGGTGATCGACCTGCTTGAAGTGCCGCTGAAAACCGATACGGACACGAACAGGCTGGGCACCGAACCGATCTGGCGGACCTTGCCGCGCATGATGCGGTTCTGGAAAACCTGGCTGCGCTCGGCCGCGATCGGCATCTGGATCGGGATCCTGCCCGGTGCGGGCGGTTCCATGGCGGCGTTCATGTCGTATAACGAAGCGCGGCGCAGCTCGAAGAACCCCGATGACTGGGGCAAGGGCGAACCGGAAGGCGTTGCGGCATCCGAGACCGCGAACAATGCCGATACCGCGTCTGCGCTGATCCCGGCCCTGACGCTGGGTATTCCCGGCACCGCCGTGGCGGCGGTCATGCTGGGTGGCCTGCTTGTGCACGGGCTGCAACCGGGGCCGATGCTGTTTCGCAACAACCCCGATGTCGTCTTTGGCTTCATGTGGCAGTTCCTGTTCGGCGCCATCCTGCTGGTTCTGCTGGGCGGGTCGTTGGCAACCAACAGTTTCGCGCGGCTTCTGAACCTGCCGCGCCCGCTTCTGGGGGCCGTCATCATCGTGCTGATGCTGATCGGGGTATACTCGATCAACGGACGCATGTTCGATGTCTATCTGATGCTCGGGTTCGGGGCCATCGGCTATCTGATGGACAAGCTGAAATTCCCGTTGCCGCCGGTGGTTCTGGGCCTGATCCTTGGCGGGTTCGCAGAAGAAAACCTGCGCCTGGCATTGCGCATCGGGCGCGGTGACTGGTCGGTGCTGTTCGCCAATACCGTCAGCCAGGTCCTTGTCCTTCTGACGCTTGCGGTGATCGTCGGACCGATCATCAAACGCCGGTTTTTCAAGAAAGACGAAGCCAGGGGCTGATCCTTTGCGGTGAAGGACCGTGTCCCGTGTCAAAAAGATGCGACGCCGCCGGGCAAGATACCGGCGGCGTCATTTTTTTTGTGCAGCCCCCGCGTGAGGGGCGGCCAGACCTAGATCTTGCCGCCATAGACGGGGAAGAAGCTGTGTTCGCCGTAATCCTTGATCTGCTCGGCTGATGTAAGCGTGTCCATATCCGGTTCGGAAATCTCGAAATCCACGCTCGCATTGTTGGCCATGTGGTCCCGGTTTGCCGTCTTCGGCAGGGGCAACAGACCCAGCTGCAGGCAATAGCGAATGGCGAGCTGCGGGATGGTGACGCCGTATTTCCCGGCCATCGCACCGATTTCCGCGTTCTTGAACAGCTCGCCATGACCGACCGGGGAATAGGCTTCGACAAGGATGCCCTTGCTTTCGCAATAGTCGATCAGGTCGAAGGGCGTGTTGCTGATATGGGCGAGGATCTGGTTGATCATCGGCTTGACCGAGGCGTTGGCGACCAGGTTATCAAGGTCTTTCTTCTGGAAGTTCGATACGCCGATGGCGCGCAGTCTGCCGATCTCAAGCGCCTCTTCCAGCGCTTTCCACGCGGCGAGGTTTCCCTTGAAAAAGCGATCGTCACCGGCGAAATGCTCCCACGGTTGCGGGCTGTGGATAATCATCAGGTCGATATGGTCCAGCCCCAAGGTGGCAAGCGACCCATCAATCGCGGCTTTCGCCTCGTCATAGGTTTTGATCCCGGCATCCGGCTTGGTGGTCACGAACAACTCGTCACGGGCGTTCCGGTCGATCGCCGCGTCCGGTGTCGGGTTGGTCAGCCGTTATAGGCGTCGTCGGTGACTTTCTCCAACCAGGTGACGGCCTCGCCATTGATGGCTTCCTGGATGGCATGGTGGCTCATGGCCGTATCGGGGGCTGCCCCGTGCCAGTGTTTTTCACCGGCGGAAAACCAGACCACGTCGCCTTGTAAAACCTCTTCCACCGGTCCGCCTTCGCGCTGAACGCGACCGCGCCCGAAGGTGATGATGATTGTCTGACCCGCCGGATGTGTGTGCCAAGCGGTCCGGGCGCCGGGTTCGAATGTCACGTGTGAGCCACCGACGCGGCCCGGCGCTTCGGCCTGGAACATCGGGTCAATACGGACTGTGCCGGTGAACCAGTCTTCGGGGCCTTTCATCGACGGCGTGCTTCCTGCGCGGATGATCTTCATGTCAGTCTCCTGTTGTATCACGCGGTTGGTGTTTTTTGCCGGCTACTCGGCGCGGCTTTCGAAAACCTGCTTGGCAATCGGCAAGGCCGAAAAGACCTTGGACCAGCCCGCATAGAAGCCAGATGCGACAACGCACCCCCGGCTTGCGCCTGTATCTCGCCATCATCTGGGACTTGGGCAGAACCTTAAAGCGTTTCGTGACAAACCTGAATTACTGATTTTCGCGGAACGCCATAATGCCCGGATTGTCCACCCAATTCATGACGGGTTTTCATCAATGTCTGATGTCGGTCGGCCGCGTTCAGCACCGGGTTGATGGTGTTGAAACAGGCCTGTCCTTTCGCTTTCACGTTGATCTCGTGGCCGTCCCTATCCTCGAACTCCCAGGCATAAAGCGCGCCATGGGTGGACAGGCGCAGGTTGATGCAGCGATGGTCGGTCAGGTCCTGCGGTGTCTGTGGCACGCCTGCCTTTTCGAAATAATCCGGTGCGCCGACACAGACCATCCGTTCGTCCGGCCCGAACCGCATGGCGTTCATCCCCTCGCTGATCTGGTCGCGATAGCGCACACCGGCGTCACATTGCGAGACAGCAAGATCGGTATAGCCATAATCCATGACCAGTTCGATATTCACCGACGGGTATTGCTTCAGAACCGGCGACAATTTCGGCCAGAGGATGGCTTCAATCGCGTATCATGAAACCGGCTCATTAAGGCGATGGATCATATCCGAGACTGGTGACAGGAAAGGCGACGACATGACCAAGATCGAATTTGTGCTGGACGACAAGGTGCTGGCCGCGACGCTTGACGACACGCCTGCGGCGCGGGATTTCGCGTCGATGCTTCCGCTTGATCTGGGGTTGAGCGACTATCACGGGATCGAGAAGATCGCGGACCTGCCGCGCGCACTTGATACATCCGGTTCCCCCGCAAGCTATAAGCCTGAGGGCGGGGACATCACGGTCTATGCGCCGTGGGGCAATCTGGCCATCTTCTATAAACCGTTCGCGGACTCGCGCGGGCTTGTCCGGCTTGGGGCGTTCGTCGGGCCGGTCGACGCGTTGCTTGCGGACGGGGTTGCCTCGGTCCACGTCAGGCGGGTGGACTGAAATCCTGCCACCCGCCCAAGATCAGACCGGAAGGTCAAGCGTGCTGCATCGCCCGGGTCGTCTTCAGGGCCAGCGCCAGGGACAACCCGGCACAAAGCGCAATCGCGGCAATCATGGGCACTGCGGTGCCATCGAAGAACAGCCCGGTCACGACAACCATGACGCCGCCCGTCACCATCTGCAACGTGCCCCCAAGCGACGATGCCAGCCCGGCAATCTCTCCGTGAGGGTCAAGCGCCATCACCATGGTGGTCGGGATGATCAGGCCAAGGCAGGCATTGGCGCAGAACAGGCCCGCAATGACGACCGGCAATGTGGCAAACCCTGCCAACCCGACCGCCAGCAACCCGAATGAAAAGACGGCGAACCCGGTGGCTGCCCACCGGATAATGCGGGTGATTCCGAACCGTGCCCCCATCGGTCCAGCCAGTTGCGAGGCCGTGAAAAAGCCGATGGCATTGATCGCGAAGGCCAAGCTGAACCCGGTGGGACTGAGCCCGAACTGTTCGGTATAGACGAACGAGGCACTGGCGATAAACACCATGAAGCTTGAGAACCCGAACCCCCCGATAAAGGTCAGCCCCATGAAGGTGGGGTCCCTGAACAAGGTCTTCCCGCCGGTCCAGAGTGTGTGCAGATTGACCGGTATGCGCTGTTCTTTCGGCAGGGTTTCCGGCAATCCCGTGGCGGTCAGAACCTGACTGAAGACCGCCGCAAGGCACAGCACCCAGAAGATATGCCGCCAATCCCCCAGCGCGATCAATCCGCTGCCAGCCAGCGGCGCCAGCATCGGCGACACCGAGATGACCAGCATCACCATCGCCATCAGCTTTGTCGCCTCGGCCCCCGTGTGCATGTCGCGGATCACGGCACGCGGGACAACCATCAGCACCGCGCCGCCAAGCCCCTGCATCGCCCGAAACGCGATCAGCCAGCCGATGGACGGGGCCAGCGCACATCCGATGGTCGCCAGGACGAATATCCCGACACCCACGTAAAGCGGCGTTTTCCGGCCTGCCTGATCGGCCCATGGGCCATAGAAAAGCTGCGCGATCCCGAAGGCCACGAAATAGGCTGTCAGCGTCAACTGAACCGCAGAAACATCCGCCTGCAAATCCGCCGCAATTTCGGGCATGGCCGGCAGGTACATGTCGATTGCAAAGGGACCGACGGCAGATAACAGGCCCAGAATAAGGGCCGTGCGAAACATGGACATAACAATTTCCCTGATGTGATGCGCGCGTTAATGCCGCCCGAACGCCGCAAGTTCAACCGGAAAATCGCCATGCTGTTCAGCCGCCCAACAGACCTGCCACGACAAAAGGCCCCTGCGTTTGCAGAGGCCCGTGTTCGGTGGTTCAAAAGCGGTCGGGTCAGTGCGACGCGATATAGAAGGGCAGATCCTTGGCCGCATTGCGATACCATGCGACGACTTTCTTACGCTCGTCTTCCTCCATGAACGACACGTTTGCGGGGGGCATGGCGACCGATACGCCAGCTTGCAGATAGATCTGGCGCGCGGCGCGGGTGATGTCGCCGGTGGTTTCCAGATGGATGCCCTTGGGCGCGCGGCGGATGCCGTCGTAATAGACCTCGCGCGCATGACACATGGAACAGCGGCCCAGGATGATATCCTGGACCTCTTCAAACCCATCGGCATTGGCAAAGATCTGTTCGGTCGCGGTCAGCGGGCGGGCTTCGGCCTCTTCCAGCGTATCGTTTTCCAACGGCGCGGTGGACAGCCACATGATCAGGATGAACAGCACCGCTGTCACCAGCCACGTCCATTTCGGATCGCTCGTCCCGGCGTGGTTCGAGTTGAAATAATGCCGGATGGACACGCCCATCAGGAACACCAGCGCCGCAATGATCCAGTTGTACTCCGAGGCAAACGCCAGCGGATAGTGGTTCGACAGCATCAGGAAGATGACCGGCAGCGTCAGATAGTTGTTGTGGGTCGACCGCAGCTTGGCGATCTTGCCATACTTGGCGTCCGGCGTGCGGCCCTCTTGCAGGTCTTTCACCACGATGCGCTGGTTCGGCATGATGATGAAGAACACATTCGCGGTCATGATCGTCGCGGTGAAAGCGCCCAGATGCAGCATGGTCGCGCGGCCCGTGAAGATCTGGTTATACCCCCAGCCCATCGCCACCAGAAGGACGAACAACAGCACCATCAGGACGGTCGGATTTTCCGCCAGCGGCGATTTGCACAGGCGGTCATAGACCAGCCAGCCGATCGACAAGGACACTGCCGAAATCACGATCCCCTGCCACAGCGCCAGATCGGCTTTCTGCGCGTCGATCAGGTAAAGCTCGCCGCCGACCCAATAGACGATCATCAGAAGCGCCGCGCCCGACAGCCAGGTCGTATAGCTTTCCCATTTGAACCAGATCAGGTGTTCGGGCATGTTTTCCGGGGCCACAAGGAATTTGCGGATGTGGTAAAACCCGCCGCCATGCACCTGCCATTCTTCACCATGGGCGCCCTTGGGAAGATCGGGGGCTTTGCGCAGACCAAGGTCAAGCGCGACAAAATAGAAAGATGAGCCAATCCAGGCCATCGCGGTGATGACGTGCAACCAGCGGACCGCAAAGGCCAACCAGTCCCACATGATTGCAAGATCTTGCATGGGGTGTCCTCCGAACTTTTCAGAAGGCTAGCTTACCGGGCCATTATCGTATATTGGGAAAAAATACCTAGCTGCTTCAAAAAAAGTGGAAGAATAGGGGCATGGCCTATCTGGACAACATCAGGACCTTCGTGCGGGTCTATGAACTGGGCAGCATGTCCGCCGCCGCGCGGGACTTGCGGATTTCGGCGGCGGTGGCGTCGTCACGGATTTCACAGCTGGAAGGCCATCTTGGCATTCGCCTGTTTCAGCGCACGACCCGGCTTCTGAACCCGACCGAACAGGGTAACACGTTCTATAAAGGCGCCACCAAGATCCTTGAGGCGGTCGAGGCCGCCGAGGCGGACATCAGCGACATCACCCAGTCGCCGCGCGGCACGCTGCATGTTGCGGCCCCGCTGGGCGTCGGGCAGAAATTCATCGCGCCTGCCGTGCCGAAGTTCAAGGAAGCCTATCCCCTGATCAACATCCGCCTGCGCCTGTCGGACCGCAAGCTGGACATGGCAGCCGAAGGTCTGGATGCCGCGTTCTTCCTGGGGGTGCCCGAGGACAGCAACCTGCGCATCCGCAAGATCACCGATTGCCCGCGGGTCCTCTGCGCCTCGCCGGAGTATATCAAGAACCACGGGATGCCGAAAAACAGCGACGAGCTGCGCACCGACATGCATGACTGCCTGAACCTGCGCTATCCCGGTGCGCCGGAGTTTCAGTGGCCGCTGCAAACCAAGGATGGGGTCAAACGCGTCACGGTCTCGGGCCCGTTCGAATCCGATCACGGCGAGATATTGACCAGCTGGGCGCTGGATGGTCAGGGGATCGTCCTGAAAGCGGTGTTCGAGATTTCGGACCATCTGGCCAAGGGGCGGTTGGTGCCGGTGCTGGTTGACGAGCCACCCCTGCCCATCCAACTGGCCTGTCTTTACATGCACCGTCGCAGGCAAGACCCGAAGGCCCGCCTGTTCATCGACTTCATGGTGGATCATATCCTGACGACGATGCCGTCCTGATCCCGGACCGTGTCAGCTGCCGCGATAGGTCGAATAGCCGAAGGGCGACAGCAGCAAAGGCACATGATAATGCGCTTCTTCCGACATGCCGAAGCGCAGCGGCACCATATCCAGAAACCGCGGCTCTTCCGGCGGGGTGCCCGTGGCATCAAGATACGCCCCCGTATGGAATACAAGTTCGTAAGTTCCGATGGCGAACTCGCTGGCAGGCAGGATCTGCTCGTCGGTCCGCCCGTCATCATTGGTCGTTAGGCTGCGCAGATGGGTGCGCGTGTCCCCTTCGATGCGATACAGGTCGATCTCAAGCCCTTCGGCCGGGCAGCCCCGCGCCGTGTCCAGAACATGGGTCGTCAGATATCCGGTCATGTGCCCTCTCCTTATGGGTTGTCCCATTAATGTCCTGTGCTTTGTTATCAATACATAGGGAAGTGACAAAAAGCTCTTTCAAAAAAAATGTGAAAGTTGCCACAATTGTTTTGCGGTATAAGAAAGAAAATGAGGAGACCCGAGTTGACACGCTACACTCGTGATATGCGCGGCTATGGCCCGACCCCACCCCATCCGCACTGGCCTGGTGATGCCAAAGTCGCGGTGCAGTTTGTGCTGAACTACGAAGAAGGTGCGGAAAACTGCGTGCTGCACGGCGATGACGCGTCCGAGGCGTTCCTGTCCGACATTCCCGGCGCCGCGCCATGGCCCGGCAAGCGTCACTGGAACATGGAAAGCATGTATGAATACGGCGCACGCGCCGGGTTTTGGCGGCTGCACCGATTGTTCACCAGCGCTGGCATTCCGCTGACCATCTATGGCGTTGCCCGGGCGCTGTCGCGCAGCCCCGAGCAGGTTCAGGCCATGAAAGACGCGGGGTGGGAGATTGCCAGCCACGGGTTGAAATGGATCGAACACAAGGACATGCCCGAAGACGCCGAACGTGCCGCGATCGCCGAAGCCGTGCGCCTCCATACCGAGGTCGTGGGCGAACGTCCGCGCGGCTGGTATACCGGGCGCTGTTCGGAAAACACCGTGCGTCTGGCCGCCGAAGAAGGTGGCTTTGCCTATGTCTCGGACACTTATGACGACGACCTGCCCTATTGGATGGAAGTCGGCGACCGCGATCAACTGATCATCCCCTATACGCTGGAAGCCAATGACATGCGGTTCGCCACCGCCCCCGGCTGGGTCACGGGCGACGATTTCGGACGTTACCTGACCGACGCGTTCGACACCCTTTATGCCGAAGGTCAGGCGGGGCGTCCGGCGATGATGACCATCGGCCTGCACTGCCGTCTTGTGGGCCGCCCCGGCAAGATCGCCGGGCTGAAACGCTTTATCGAGCATATTCAGGCGCATGAGGGTGTATGGACCCCGCGCCGCATCGACATTGCCGATCACTGGGCCAAAACCCACCCGCCGAAGCGGTTTGAGCGTCCAAGCCAGATGGACAAAGAACGGTTCGTATCGCTCTATGGCTCGATTGTCGAGCATTCCCCGTGGATCGCCGAACGCGCCTTCGATCTGGAGCTTGGTCCGGCCCATGACAGCGCCGCCGGGGTGCACAACGCCCTTTGCCGCGCCTTTCGCACGGCAAGCGAGGACGAGCGCCTTGGCGTTCTGACCGCCCACCCCGATCTGGCGGGCAAACTGGCGGCCGCGGGCAAACTGACCGCCGAAAGCACGTCGGAACAGGCGGGTGCCGGGCTGGACTACCTGACCGATGAGGAACGCGAGACCTTCACCAAACTGAACACCGCCTATGTGGAAAAACACGGTTTTCCCTTCATCATTGCGGTGCGCGATCACGATAAGGCGTCGATCCTGGCCAATTTCCATACAAGGATCGACAATGACCGTGACACCGAATTTGCCGAGGCCTGCCGACAGGTCGAACGGATCGCGCAATTCCGGCTGAAGGATCTGCTGCCGTGAGCCGCCCGCTGATCCCCCAACCCCTGACAGCCACCGCCTTCGCGCCCTACGGCGAGGTGATCGAGGTGTCCGGCGACCCGGACAAGCTGATCAACCAGGGTATGTGCGGGCGTCACCACGACCTGGCACAGCTTGATTTTGGTGATGGGAAAGCCGGGATCAGCCTGTTCGACGCCAAGGCGCGACAGTTTCCGCATGTGGTCGATATGGTCGAACGCCACCCGGACGGAAGCCAGGCCTTCATCCCCCTATCCGGTGTGCCGATGCTGGTCATCGTGGCCGAGGATCAGGGCGGCACGCCCGTGAACCTGCAGGCCTTCGTCTCGCAGCCCGGCCAATCCATCAACCTGCATCGCGGGGTCTGGCACGGTGTGCTCGCCCCGATCGAAAAACCGGGGCAGTTCATCGTCGTCGACCGCATCGGCGATGGACCGAACCTTGAAGAACACTGGTTCGACGACCCTTATGTCGTTGAAACCGTGAACACATGAACCCGCCAAAGAAGCGGGACACCCAAGACAGTCAATAGGGAGGAAACCATGGCTGACAACTCCATCGGGACAGCGGAGCAGCTCCGCGATCCAAATTATACGCCGCCATTGCACAAGGCGATCCCGCTGGGCATCCAGCACGTGCTGGCGATGTTCGTCTCGAACGTCACACCGGCGATCATCGTCGCCGGTGCGGCAGGTTTCGGGTTCGGGTCGAACTCGCCTGACTTTCCCGAGCTTCTGTATCTGATCCAGATGTCGATGCTGTTTGCCGGTGTCGCGACGCTGTTGCAAACCATCACCCTTGGCCCGGTCGGGGCGGCGCTGCCCATCGTGCAGGGCACGTCCTTCGCGTTCCTGCCGATCATGATCCCGCTGGTGGCGGGCAAGGGCGTTGACGCGCTGGCGGCGCTGTTCACCGGGGTCATCATCGGCGGTATCTTTCACGCCTTCCTTGGCACGTTCATCGGCAAGCTGCGTTTTGCCCTGCCCCCGCTTGTCACCGGGCTGGTCGTCACCATGATCGGTCTGGCGCTGGTGCAGGTGGGCATCCAGTATGCCGCCGGTGGTGTGCCCGCGATCGGCACCCCGGAATACGGGTCGCTTCTGAACTGGTCCGCCGCGCTGGTGGTGATCGTTGTTACGCTGGGGCTGAAATTCTTCACCCGGGGAATGCTGTCCATCTCGGCGGTGCTGATCGGTCTGATCGTCGGCTATGTTTATGCGATCATGATCGGCATGTTGTCGCTGGACGCCATCGCCGGGTCGTGGAGCAATGCCAGCGCCTTCGCCCTGCCGATGCCCTTCAAATACGGGTTCGAAATGTCCGCCGCCGCGATCATCGGCTTCTGCCTGATGGCCTTTATCTCGGCCATTGAAACCGTGGGCGACGTGTCCGGGATCACCAAGGGTGGCGCGGGCCGCGAAGCCACCGACACCGAGATCCAGGGCGCAACCTATGCCGATGGTTTCGGCACGGCAATCGCAGGCATGTTCGGCGCCTTCCCCAACACATCGTTCAGCCAGAACGTGGGTCTGATCGCCATGACCGGCGTGATGAGCCGCCACGTCGTGACCTGCGGTGCGATCTTCCTGATCATCTGCGGTCTGGTGCCGAAAGTCGGCGGCGTGATCCGCACCGTCCCGATCGAGGTTCTGGGCGGCGGCGTGATCGTGATGTTCGGCATGGTCGTGGCTGCCGGTATCTCGATGCTGTCGGATGTGGACTGGAACCGCCGCAACATGGTGATTTTCGCGATTGCCCTGTCCATCGGTCTGGGCCTGCAACTGGAACCGGGCGCGCTTCAGCATATGCCCGACACGGCGCGTATCCTTCTGACGTCGGGCCTGTTGCCCGCGGCGCTGATCGCGATTGTCCTGAACCTGATCCTGCCGCACGAGCTGGCAGATGAAGCAACCGAAGAGGTTTCGGGCGGACATGCTGGTCACGGCCACGGGTCCCTGCCCCATGACGACCACGTGTAACACAAACCATCCGGGCGCCCCCAATCGGGGGCGTCTGGACCATCGAAAGACGATAACCTGCTCTGACTGACATATCGCGTGACACGCCCCCGATCCCGCAGGGGATGACCATGCCCACACCCTTCTTACAACTTAGAACTTAACCTGTGTGGGCAAATCCTGCACGATAGGCCAGTATTGCCTTACCACCGGAACAGAACGGAGACCCCGCCATGGCTGATTTCCCCAATGACATAGATCCTGTTGAAAGTCGCGAATGGCAGGAAGCGATTGAAGATGTCATCGCACGGGATGGGCCGGACCGGGCGCATTTCCTGCTGGACAAATCGGTGCAACAGGCACGTGCGGCCGGGGCGAACCTGCCGTTCTCCGCGACCACACCCTATCAGAACACGATCCCGGCGGATGACGAGCTTGAAATCCCCGGCAACATGGACATGGAATGGCGCATCCGCACGATCAACCGCTGGAACGCCATGGCCACGGTCGTGCGCCGCAACAAGGTGTCGTCGGAATATGGCGGACACATTGCGTCTTTCGCCTCCTCCGCCGTCATGTATGACATCGGGCTGAACCACTTCTGGCGCTCGAAATCCGCGATTCATGGCGGGGATCTGGTGTTCTTTCAGGGTCACGTGATCCCCGGCATCTATGCCCGCTCGTTCATGGAAGGCCGCATTTCAGAAGAAGAGCTGGAAAACTTCCGCTCTGAAGTCGCGGGCAACGGCCTGTCCTCCTATCCCCACCCGTGGCTGATGCCGGATTACTGGCAGTTCCCCACCGTCTCGATGGGTCTTGGCCCCTTGATGGCGATCTATCAGGCGCGGTTCATGAAATACATGCACAATCGCGGCCTGATCGACATGGCCGACCGCAAGGTCTGGGTGTTCCTGGGTGACGGCGAGATGGATGAACCCGAAAGCCGGGGCGCCATCGACCTTGCCGCCCGCGAAGGGCTGGACAACCTGATTTTCGTGGTCAACTGCAACCTGCAACGGCTGGACGGCCCGGTGCGCGGCAACTCCAAGATCGTGCAGGAACTGGAAGGTGATTTCCGTGGCGCGGGCTGGAACGTCATCAAGCTTCTTTGGGGCAAGGGCTGGGACGAGCTGCTTGAGAAAGATACGACGGGGCGGTTGCGTCAGTTGATGGATGAAACCGTCGATGGCGATTATCAGACCTTCAAATCGAAGGACGGGGCCTATATCCGCAAGCATTTCTTTGGGAAATATCCCGAAACGGCGGCCTTGGTCGAAGATTGGACCGATGACCAGATATGGGCCTTGCGCCGGGGCGGGCATGACCCGCAAAAGGTCTATACCGCTTTCAAACGCGCGTCCGAGACGAAGGGCGTTCCCACTTGCCTTCTGGTCAAGACGGTCAAGGGCTATGGCATGGGCAAGGCCGGTGAAGGTCAGAACATCACCCACCAGCAAAAGAAGATGGCCGAGGATCAGTTGCGCGCCTTCCGCGACCGGTTCGACATCCCGGTCAGCGACGAAGATCTGCCAAACGCGCCCTTCGTCAAGCTGAACAACGCGCAGAAATCCTATCTTCTGGACCAGCGCAAGAAGCTGGGCGGAGAGTTTCCCAAGCGCGACTGGCGTGACACGCCCAAGCTGGACATTCCCGGCCTCGACAAGTTCTCATCACAACTGAAAGGCACCGGGGATCGCGAAATCTCGACCACCATGGCGTTCGTGCGCATCCTGACCACGCTGCTGCGGGACAAGAATATCGGCAAGAACGTCGTGCCCATCGTGCCCGATGAAAGCCGCACCTTCGGGATGGAGGGGCTGTTCCGATCCGTGGGGATTTATAACCCCAAGGGGCAGAACTATACCCCCGAAGATGCTGATCAGATGATGTATTACAAGGAAAGCACCGATGGTCAGGTGCTTCAGGAAGGCATCAACGAGGCCGGCGCCATGGCGGACTGGATCGCGGCGGCGACCTCCTATTCCAACCATGGCGTGCCGATGATCCCGTTCTACATCTATTACTCGATGTTCGGGTTCCAGCGGATCGGCGATCTGGCCTGGGCGGCGGGTGACAGCCGCGCGCGCGGCTTCATGCTGGGCGGCACCGCCGGGCGCACCACGCTGAACGGCGAAGGCTTGCAGCACGAAGACGGGCACAGCCACATTCTGGCAGGCACCATTCCCAACTGCATCACCTATGACCCGACCTTCCAGTACGAGGTCGCGGTGATCGTCCAGCACGGCATGCAGCGCATGTATCGCGATCAGGACGATGTGTTCTTCTATCTGACCCTGATGAATGAAAACTATGTCCACCCCGATATGCCGATGGGCGTCGAGGACGAGATCATCAAGGGTTTGTATCGCCTGGACGAGGTCAAGAAACCCGGCAAGAAACACGTCACCCTGATGGGGTCGGGTACCATTCTGGTGCAGGCGATGAAAGCTGCCGAAATGCTGAAAGAGGATTTCGGCGTCACGGCGGAAATCTGGTCGGCAACCTCGTTCAACGAACTGGCGCGCGATTGCCAGGACGTGGCGCGCTGGAACCGCCTGAACCCCTTGGCCGAACCACGAGAGGCTTTCGTGACGCAGCAACTGGCCAAGGCCAAAGGCCCGATCATTGCCGCGACCGATTACATGAAAAACTATGCCGAACAGATCCGGTCCTGCGTGCCGGGGCGCTATACGGTGCTGGGCACCGATGGGTTTGGCCGCTCGGACAGCCGCGTGAACCTGCGCCGCTTCTTCGAGGTGGATGCAAACCACATCGCCGCCGCCGCCATGGTCGATCTTTATCGCGACGGCATCATTACCAAGAAGGTGCTGCAAGACGCGCTTTCCAAATACGACATTGACGGCGAAAAGCCGAACCCGCGTCTGGTCTGAGCGCGCGAGAAAAGAGGAGACAGAAAATGACTGTTGAAGTGAAAGTCCCCGATATTGGCGATTTCTCGGACGTGCCGGTGATCGGCATTCTGGTCAGCGTGGGCGATGTGATCGCCGAGGAAGACCCGATCATCGAATTGGAAAGCGACAAGGCGACGCTGGAAGTCCCCTCGCCCGCCGCGGGCAAGGTGGCCGAAATCAAACTGTCCGAAGGCGACACGGTGTCCGAAGGGGCGCTGATTCTGATCCTGGAAGGTGACAGTGCAGGGACGGGCGAAGAAAAGCCCGGCGCTGATGACTCTGGTGACGCGCCAGCGAAGGAAACGTCTTCTGCCCCTGCCCCGGCTTCCGCCCCCACGCCCCCACCGGCGGCGTCGGCTCCGGCATCGGTGACAGATGCGGGTTTCGGCAAGGCCCATGCCAGCCCCTCGGTCCGGGCGTTTGCCCGCCAGTTGGACATTGATCTGGCCCAGGTCAACGGATCGGGCCGCAAGGGCCGCATCCTGCGCGAGGATGTGACCGCCTTCCTGAAATCGAAATCCGCACCTGCGGGCGGTGGTGCGGCGGTCAGCGGTGGCATGGGCATTCCGCCGATCCCCGCCGTCGATTTCTCGAAATTCGGCCCGACCGAAGATGTCGAGATGCCGCGCATCAAGAAGATCTCTGGCCCCGCCTTGCACCGGTCATGGCTGAACATCCCGCATGTCACCCATAACGAAGAAGCCGACATCACCGATCTTGACACCTATCGCCGCGAACTGGACACGGCAGCCAAACAAGACGGCTATCGCGTCACGCTTCTGTGTTTCGTGATCAAGGCCAGTGTCTCCGCCCTGAAACAGCATTGGGAGGTCAATTCCTCGATCCACCCGGATGGCGACAAGCTGATCCGCAAGGATTTCTATAACATCGGCTTTGCCGCCGACACGCCGAACGGGCTGATGGTGCCGGTGATCAAGGACGCCGACCGCAAGGGGATCATCGAAATATCGAAGGAACTGGGCGATTGGTCCGCCAAGGCCCGCGACGGCAAGCTGAAGGGCGATGACATGTCGGGCGCGACCTTCACGATCTCGTCCCTTGGCGGGATCGGCGGCACGTCGTTCACCCCCATCGTCAACGCGCCCGAGGTCGCCATTCTGGGCCTGACCCGGTCAAAGATGGCCCCTGTCTGGAACGGCGAAGAGTTCGTGCCGCGCAACATGCAGCCGCTCAGCCTGTCCTATGATCACCGCGCCATTGACGGCGCACTGGCCGCCCGGTTCTGCGCGACATTGAAACACCTGCTCGGCGATGTGCGCCGGCTGATGCTGTAAAGGGGGACGATCTGATGGATGTGAAAGTTCCTGATATTGGCGATTTCTCGGAGGTGCCGGTCATCGGCATCCTCGTCTCGGTTGGCGATACGGTCGCCGCCGAAGACCCGTTGATCGAGCTGGAAAGCGACAAGGCGACGATGGAAGTCCCCTCACCCGCCGCCGGTGTGGTGAAGGAAATCAAGGTGTCGGAAGGTGACACTGTGTCCGAAGGCAGCGTGATCATGGTGCTGGAAGGCGCGGACGCGGGTGATGCGCCCGCCGAAGCGCCGAAGGAAGAGAGCGCACCTGCCCCGTCCGCCGTTGCCGCCACCGGCACCGCAACCGGTCCCGGTGATATTCACGGCGAGGTTGTCGTGCTTGGCTCTGGCCCCGGTGGTTACACCGCCGCGTTCCGCGCCGCTGACCTTGGCAAAAAGGTCGTGCTGATCGAGAAGGACAGCAATCTTGGCGGGGTCTGCCTGAACGTGGGCTGTATCCCGTCCAAGGCGCTTCTGCATGCCGCCAAGGTGATCTCGGAAGCCGACGAGATGGGCGATCACGGCATCAAGTTCACCAAGCCCAAGGTTGACCTGAAAAAGCTGCGCGGCTGGAAGGAAAGCGTCGTAAAGCAGCTGACCGGCGGTCTGTCCGGTCTGGCGAAGGGGCGCAAGGTGCAGGTGGTGAACGGCTATGGCCGCTTCACTGGCCCCAACATGATCGAGGTGCAGACCGATGACGGCCTGACCAAGGTCAGCTTCGATCACTGCATCATCGCGGCAGGCTCGGAACCCGTCACCCTGCCCTTCATCCCGCATGACGATCCGCGCGTGATCGACTCGACCGGCGCGTTGGAGCTGGAGGACGTGCCCAAACGCCTTCTGGTGCTGGGCGGCGGCATCATCGGGCTGGAAATGGCCACCGTCTATGACGCGCTGGGTTCGAAAGTCACGATTGTCGAGTTCATGGACCAGATCATTCCCGGTGCTGACAAGGACATCGTGAAACCGCTGCACAAG
>JAUHWP010000102.1 GCA_030424645.1 Alphaproteobacteria bacterium | reverse complement strand
TGGCACCCGTGGCGAGAAGCTGGGCCACAGAAGGTCGGGCAGGTCTTTCAGGACAAGCTGGCCAAGGTCGGCCATGCCGATCATGCCGTCGACCTCGACAATCTCGTCATCGGTGACTTTCAACTCGCGCATGATCATCGACAACAGCCCGGATGGCGCGTCCTTGGTGATCTTCATCCGCACGACTTCGCCCCGGCGGCGGCGTTTCAGCGCGGTTTCGAACTCGCGCACCAGGTCTTCGGCTTCGTCTTCGACCTCAAGATCGCTGTCACGCAGGATGCGGAAGGCACAATTCCCTTTTTCGACATAGCCGGGGAACAGCAGGCCAAGATGTTCAAGCAACAGGTCTTCCAGCGGCAGGAACCGGAACTGGCCGTCCTTGGCGGGCAGGGGCACGAACCGGTCGATCTGTTGCGGAATCGGCAGAAGCGCCTTCAGCTTTTGCTTGTCGGACTTGCGCTCAAGTTGCAGGGCCAGCGTATATCCGGTGTTCGGAATGAACGGGAACGGGTGCGCGGGGTCGATGGCCAGCGGCGACAGGACCGGAAACACCTGGCTCAGGAATATCTGGTCCAGAAAGTCGCGATCGGCCCGGGTCAGATCATCGCGGCGGCAGATGATGATGCCCTGACCCTGCATTTCGCTTGCCAGTTGTTCGAACACTTTCTGTTGGCGTGCCATCAGCGCGCGGGCGTCGGTGTCGATCAGTTTAAGCTGTTCGGTTGGGCTTAGACCATCAGCGGCGGGGGTTGTCACCCCTTCGCGCACCAGCTCGCGCAGGCCCGCCACGCGGACCGTATAAAACTCGTCCAGATTGGTGGCCGAGATCGACAGGAAGCGCAGCCGCTCCAACAGCGGCACGCGCGGATTTTCTGCTTCCTCAAGCACACGCCAGTTGAACCCGAGCCAACTGAGCTCGCGATTGAAGAACCGTCGTGACCCTTCGTAGTCGTCAGCGGGCAAGTCCTGGGGCGGGGGAAAGCCCGAGGCAAGGAAGTCGGCAAGGGGAATCTGTGGTGTGTTGGTCTTGTTCATGGCAACACTCTATCACGCCTGGATGTGACTGGAAGATGACGTTATGCGCCCGATCCCGTTTCGTCGGGCAGAAAACGTGCCGCAAGATTGCGGGTGAGCGGTCGGCCTTCGGACAAGGCGGCCTGATCCAGTTGCGCCACCAGCCGCGCCGCAGCGGACAGGGATCGGTCCATCCGGGGCAGCAGATAGTCGATCAGGTTGGCAGGCACGGCGATCTGGCGATCATCGAACAGTTTGACCAGAACCGCTGACAACAGCATATCGTCGGGCGGCTCAAGCGTGGCAAGGGTCGCGCCCTGCAAGCGGCTTTTCAGGTCGGGCAGGCCGATCCCCCAGCGTGACGGTGCCGCGTTGCCCGTGACCAACAGCGCGCCACCTTCGGCGAGGATCAGGTTATGCAGATGGAACAACGCGGTTTCGGCGGTGGTGTCGCCTGCGATCCGGTCGGCATCTTCCACCGCGACCGACCGTCCTGCCAGCGCTTTGATATCGGTGTCTGCAAGGTCTGTTGCGGCGATGATCCGGGCCGTGGCCATGTCGGCCCACACATGTGCCAGATGGGTCTTCCCCGTGCCTTCGGCCCCGACCAGCACCAGTTTTCGGTTCGGCCAGTCCTGCCAGGCTTCGATTGTTGCCATGGCCGTCGCGTTGGACGGCGTGACAAGAAAGTCATCCAGCCCCCGCGCCGAATGGGCGGGCAGGTCGAAAGTCAGCTGTTTTGCCATTACTCTGCGTCGCCCTCGTCATCCGAGGCCTGACTGGATAATCCCCGGTAAAGACGACCCTCTTGATACTTGCCGATGAAGAACCGGGTGACGACCCCGATCGAGGCGGCGACCGGGACGGCAACCAGCATCCCGACGAAACCGAACAGCGAGCCGAAAACCGACAGCGCAAACAGCAGCCAGACCGGATGCAGGCCCACGGAACTGCCCACGAGCTTGGGGGTCAGGATGTTGCCTTCGAAGAACTGACCGAGCATGAAGATCCCTGCGACCGCTCCAAGATGCCACCAGTCGCCCCAGAACTGGAACAGCCCAAGCCCGATGGCAAGGCTGCCGCCGACAATGGCGCCGACATAGGGGATGAAGGTGATCAGCCCGGCGATGAAGCCGACGACCATGCCGAATTGCAACCCGACGGCCATCAACGCGACCGCGTAATAGGTGCCAAGCACAAGGCAGACCGTGCCCTGACCCCGGATGAAACTGGCCAGGGTGCGGTCGATGTCGCTTGCGATCTGGCGGATGGCCGGGCGGTGGTCAAGCGGCAGCAAGGCGTCGATCCTGGCGACCATCCGGTCCCAGTCCAACAGCATATAAAAGGCAACGACCGGCGTCACGATCAGCAGGATCACGATGTTGATCACACCCATGGCGGAACTCAGAACCGTGCCCACCAGCTCTCCGCCGCGTTCCTTGATGGCCTGGCCAAGGCTACCCAACGACTGGCGCAGGGTCGAGTTTTCATCCATCAGGGATGGGATGTTATCGGTCAGAAAACTTTCGAACCGCTTGAACAGGGCGGGCGCGGCATCTGCCAGGGCAACGGACTGAGACACGAGTGTCGGCACGACCATCAGAAACGCAATGACGAAAAGCAATATTGCGAAGAACGATATGATCGCCGTCGCGGTGACCCGTGAAAGCCCCATGGCTTCAAGCCTGTCTGCCACCGGGTCAAGGAAATAGGCGATTGCCCCGCCCAATATGAACGGCATGATGACATCGCCCAGATACCACAGCGCAACCGCCGATACCGCGATGGCAATGGACCAGTATTTCACTTGCGTCTGAACGGGTAAGGCCATTTGGGCTCCTTAAGATGCTGATCCCTATGTCGCCCAGCTTCAACAGCATTTCAAGTGCAGCTCGCGGATGGTCACGATCTGGCGATGACCAAGTTCGCTCTTGCCCCGGGGTCGTGTTGCGTGAATGATCGTGACGACCGGACTGGTCCGGTAAGCCAAAGGGGTCCCCATGCGCGTTGTCTTTGCGATCAGTTTTGCTTGTGTTCTGCTCTCGGCCTGCACCGGCCACGATTATGAACCCCGTGAACCCGGTGTCTCGTTTTCGGGCGAAGCGGGGATGGGGCTCAAGTACAAGGATGGCGAGGTCACACCCGATAGCGAAACCAAGATTACCATCAGCGTCGGGGGAACGATCTGACGGGTTCCGTGCGGACACGACCCTCACCCAACAGGGAACGTGCTGGCCTGCGGCCAGGCGAAAACTCTGCGGTAAATCAATGCGTGATTGCCCCGCGCGGCCTGATGTCATAGACCGCATGGGACGTTTCGCGATTGAACAGAGGTCCACATGCGCCTGTCCCGCTATTTTCTGCCCGTCCTGAAGGAAACCCCTTCCGAGGCACAGATCGTTTCCCACCGCTACATGCTGCGTGCGGGTATGATCAAACAGCAATCCGCCGGTATTTATTCCTGGCTGCCATTGGGGTTCAGGGTGCTGCGCAAGATCGAAAACATCGTGCACGAGGAACAGATCCGTGCCGGTCACATTCCAATGTTGATGCCGACCATCCAGTCTGCCGACCTATGGCGCGAAAGCGGCCGCTATGACGGCTATGGCGAGGAAATGCTGCGCATGAAGGACCGTCACGGTCGCGACATGCTGTTTTCACCCACCGCCGAAGAGATGATCACCGACATCTTCCGCGCGCATGTGAATTCCTACAAGGACCTGCCGCTGACCATGTATCAGATTCAGTGGAAGTTCCGCGATGAAATCCGCCCGCGTTTTGGTGTCATGCGGGGCCGCGAATTCTATATGAAAGACGGCTACAACTTCGATCTGACGAAAGAAGATGCGCTGCATGCCTATAACCGCCATCTGGTCAGCTATCTGCGCACGTACGAGCGGATGGGCCTGCAAGCCATCCCGATGCGGGCCGACAGCGGTCCGATTGGCGGTGATTATACGCACGAGTTTCTGGTGCTGGCCGACACTGGCGAAAGCGAAGTGTTCTATGACAGCCAAGTCACGGACCTGACCTTTGGCGATCGTGACATCGACTATGACAATGTCGCGCAATGCCAGGGGATCATGGACGAGTTTACCGCGCGCTATGCCCGCACGGACGAGACTCACGACCCGGCCGCTTTCGAAAAGGTGCCCGAGGAACGCCGCCGCGTGGCGCGGGGCATCGAAGTGGGTCAGATCTTCTATTTCGGCACCACCTATTCCGACAAGCTGGGGGCGACCGTCATTGACAAGGATCAGAACCAGGTGCCGGTGCATATGGGCTCGCACGGGATCGGGGTCAGCCGCCTTCTGGGCGCGATCATCGAAGCCAGCCATGACGACAAGGGCATCATCTGGCCAGAAGGTGTGACGCCGTTCCACTGCGGGATCGTTAATCTGAAACAGGGCGACGCAGAAGCGGATGCTGCCTGCGAGGCGTTGTATCAACAACTGACCAACGCGGGGCTAGAGCCGCTTTATGACGACCGGAACGAGCGCGCGGGCGGGAAATTCGCCACCATGGACCTGATTGGCCTGCCGTGGCGTATCACCGTTGGGCCGCGGGGCCTGAAAAACGGCGTGGTCGAGCTGACCTGCCGCCGCACCGGCGATAGCGAAGAGATGACCCCCGAAGCCGCCGTGGCAAAGGTGGTCGAGATTTTCGAACCGCATCGCGTGCACGGGCTGTAACGCCACAACACGGCTTCAGGCAGAACGGCGTGCTGTATAGGCGGCACGCCGTTTCTGTTTTCAAGGACCCTGCGCGGCGCCACTTGACCTGACCTCGTTGCTTTGGAAAGCTGACGGCACATAACAAACGAGCAGGTGATTGACATGATCCGGGCCTTGGCAATGATTGGCGGGTTCGCTGGCGCCGTGGCGATGAGCCAGTTCCCGGAGTTCACACAGCAATACATGCAGCGGCTTGCAGGGGCGCGAACCGAATTGCAGATCGTGACGACCGGGTTCGACCTGACCGCGCAGGCGGCAGGTTACACGCGCGACGAAGCCCTTCAGGAAATGGGTGGAAGCAGCTTTCAGGACAATTTGCGCAATCAGATGACGCGCAACTTTGCTCGTTTCGAACGTCTGGACACCGCCTACACGGCTTTGAAAGGCACCGAACCCTTGGCGCGACTGGCAAAAGTCTGGCATTTCCGCGACACCGATCTTGCCAAACGAACGTGGGAGGATTTCCGCCCCGCGATCCCGGTGACAGCCGATGGCGTGCTCTGCGCCGGGATCGGCTTTGTCGGCGGCTGGCTGCTGGTATCCCTGATCCTGGGTGCGTTGCTGCGACCGTTCCGGCGAACCGCCTAATTCCTGCCGGTGGGCGGGTGGCCAATCAGAACCGCAGGTTCAGACCGACTTTGACACTGTGGAACAGGGGGGTCGCAATCGTGGTGTTGCCCAATCCATCTGACAACGTGTCCTTGCCATAGTTCATGAATTCATACTCGCCGGTGATCGACAGGCGCTTGGTCAGGGGCTGTTCGATCCCGACACCCAGTATGTACCCATTGGTGGCATAGGTCTGGTTGATGGCGAGGGGGCCGGAAGATCCTGCGCCCATGACGCTGTAGTCGAACTCGGCGCGTGACACGCCGACAGTGCCATAGACGATGGAATTCAGAACCGGCCACACATAGCCTGCCTTAAGGCGCAGCGACATCGCATGGTTCAGCGTGGTCGTTCCGCTGTATCCGGCCGATGTGAACGTGTCTTCGACCTGACCACCTTCGATGGCAATCTCGGGTCCGAAGACCCAGCGATCCAGTTGCCAGCGATAGCCGGCGCGCAGGCTGCCCGCCCATCCGCTGTTTTCGTATTCGCCCAGATTGAACTGGCCGCCCGAGGTCTGGGTGACGCCGATACGATCCCCGCCGCTGAAATTATAGCCAAGCGTGCCGCCAATATACGCCCCCTCCCAGAACGGGCGCCAATCCGTCGCGATGGTCTCGACCGGGGTTTCGATAACGGGGTCTGACAGGCTGCCCGCCATGGCAACATGCGGTGCCAACAGCACCGAGACCGAGGCGAGGGTTTTGGCAAGAAAAGAACAGCGCAACATAGCAATCCACCAACAGAACAAACAAAGACAGGTGTTCTTTAGCCACAAAACTTGGGGTGCGAAACACATTTCTGTGTCATATCTGGTGTCGTGAGGTCGAATTGTCGGTTCGCTGGGGTCACGCTTCCCCCCACACGGGAAGCCGCTGCCGGGTTCACACTTCGCGGCGCTTGCACTTTGTCGATAATCGAAAAGATGCGGTCATCCGGCAGCTTCGGTGCGGCATGTTGCACATGTGCTATTTTGGCGGCAGCTTGACCCGGTTTACGTGCCCCATCTTGCGGCCCGGCTTGACCTCGATCTTGCCGTAAAGATGCAGCGATGCGTTGGCCTCGCGCGCGATGTCGGGGACCCGATCCATATCGTTGCCGACCAGGTTTTCCATCACCACGTCGGCATATCGCGTGCCATCCCCCAAGGGCCAGCCAACCACCGCACGTATATGCTGTTCGAACTGATCCACCACGCATCCCTGTTGGGTCCAATGGCCTGAATTATGCACGCGCGGCGCAATTTCATTGACGATAAGACCCTGATTGGTAACGAAAAGTTCGACCCCCATCACGCCGATGTAATCAAGGGCGTTCAGGATTTTTGCGGCCAGCAACACGGCGTCCGTGCGTTGCGCATTTGTCAGGTGGGCCGGCACGGTCGTGGTGGCAAGGATGCCGTCCTTGTGCAGGTTTTCGCCGGGATCGAAACAGGCGATCTCGCCCGTCGCGCTGCGGGCCGCGATCACGCTGACCTCGTGGGTGAAGGTCACGAACCCTTCCAGAACGGAGGGTGCGCCCTGCATGTCGGAAAAGGCGTGGTCCGCCTGATCCGGTGACATGATCCGCGATTGACCTTTTCCGTCATATCCAAAGCGGCGGGTCTTCAGGATGGAGGGTGTGCCGACGGTTTCCACGGCCTGTTTCAGCTCGTTAACCGTTTCGACGTTTTGATAGGGTGCGACGCTAAGTCCCAACCCTGACAGGAAGTCTTTCTCGGTCAGCCGGTCCTGACTGACCCGCAGCGATTCGCGGCCGGGGCGGATGGTGCGGTGCCGTTCCAGCACGTCCAGCGCGGCGGTGGGGATGTTCTCGAATTCATAGGTGATGACATCGACCGAGGCCGCGAAGGCCTCAAGCGCGGCGGTGTCGTCATAGGGGGCGGTGGTCACGCGGTCGGCGACCTGACCGGCAGGTGGGTTGGCGCCGGGTTCGAAGATATGCGTCTTGAAGCCCAGGCGTGAGGCCGCGACCGACAGCATGCGGCCCAGCTGGCCACCGCCAAGAATGCCGATCGTGGATCCGGTGGGCAGGGGATCAGTCATCGGTCGGCTCATCGGGGATCGAGGCTGACAGCGCAGCGCGCCAGGCGTCCAGACGCGTGGCCAGCGCCGGGTCGGTCACCGCAAGGATACCGGCCGCCATCAGCCCTGCATTTGCTGCACCCGCCGCACCAATGGCCATGGTGGCAACCGGGAAGCCCTTGGGCATCTGCACGATGGAATACAGGCTGTCCACCCCCGACAAGGCGCGGGTTTGAACCGGCACCCCGACAACCGGCACACGGGTTTTCGACGCCATCATGCCGGGCAGATGCGCCGCGCCGCCAGCGCCCGCGATGATCACGTGCAGGCCGCGATCCGCTGCGGTTTTGCCATAGTCCCACAGCCGATCCGGTGTGCGGTGCGCCGAGACGATCTTTGCCTCATAGGCGATGCCCAGCTCGTCCAGAATACTGGCGGCTTCCTTCATCGTGGGCCAGTCGGACTGGCTGCCCATAATGATCCCGACTTTCACATCTGTCATGATGACCTCGTGTCTTGGAAGCCCGCTTTATAAGGGGAAGGGCGCATGATGCAATCAGGCAATGATGTCCGGCGTCAGTTTGTCTTCGATCCGGGCGATCTTGTCCTTCAGGGCCAGCTTTTGCTTCTTCAGCCGACGCAGTTGCAACTGATCGGCCATCCCGCGCTCTTCCAGCGCATGGATGGCATCGTCCAGATCGCGGTGTTCGGCACGAAAGACCTCCAGCTCCACACGAAGCACATCTTCGGTCTTCATCTCTTTGGCATTGCTCATCTAAGCAGATCGTTCTTTCTGGGGCGCGTGCACCGGCAGTTTAACGCCAAGCGCAAGCGAAGGCCAAGGAAAAGCCGCCCCTTGCAACCCTTTGCGCGACACCCCATATTTTTGTCAGGGTCGCCTGTTTGGGGCCTGTAAACGTGTCGCTTATCCAAGGACGTGTCGATGACAAAGATGAATCTGGGAACCCATCCCTTCTTGTTGGGATTTGAACAGCTTGAGCGCATGGTCGAACAAGCCGCCAAGTCGGGCAAGGATGGCTATCCCCCCTTCAATATCGAACAGGTCAGTGACCGGGCGTACCGCATCACGCTGGCCGTGGCAGGATTCGCGGATGACGACCTGTCCATTACGGTCGAGAACGCAAAACTGGTGGTCTGCGGTGCACACAGCGACGATGGGCAAGAGCGTGTGTTCCTGCATCGGGGCATCGCCGGACGGCAGTTCATGAAAAGTTTCGTGCTGGCCGATGGGGTTGATGTCAAAGGGGCGCATACGGAAAACGGGCTTCTGCATATAGACCTTGAGCGCGCGGAACCCGAACGTGTTGTGCAGACCATCCAGATCAGTAAGGGGGTGAGCAGATGAACTATAAACTGCCATTTGGCCAATCCGAGATTGGCAATATCGTCTATGTAAAGGCCGTTGCGATCGATGACCTGCCTGACGCCATTCAGGACGAGGCGCGCGAGCAGGCCGACGGGGCGGATACGCTTTACGCGGTGCATCGCGAGGACGGAGAGCAACTGGCCCTGGTCGTCGACCGTGATCTGGCCTATGCGCTGGCACGCCAGAACGATTTTTCGCCGGTCTCGATCCACTGATCCGAAGCCGGATGCCGAACCAATGAAAAACCCGGGGAAATCCCCGGGTTTTTGCGTTTCGGCATGTCCGATCCTTAGGCCCGGATCAGACCCATGCTTTCCAGCTTCAACAGAACCTGGTGGGCGCAGTTGTCCACATCCACATTTTCGGTTTCGACCGAAAGCTCCGGGTTTTGCGGCACATCATAGGGGTCTGAGATACCGGTGAACTCTTTGATCTTGCCTTCGCGGGCGAGTTTATACAGGCCCTTGCGGTCACGGCGTTCGCATTCCTCGATCGAGGTGGCGACATGCACTTCGACGAAGGCGCCGAACTGCTCGATTTCTTCGCGCACGGCGCGGCGGGTGGTGGCATAGGGCGCAATCGGTGCGCAGATGGCGATCCCGCCGTTCTTGGTGATCTCGGACGCGACATAGCCGATGCGGCGAATGTTCAGGTCGCGGTGTTCCTTCGAGAAGCCAAGCTCGCTCGACAGGTTTTTCCGCACGATGTCACCATCCAGCAGCGTCACGGGGCGTCCGCCCATTTCCATCAGCTTGACCATCAGCGCGTTGGCGATGGTGGATTTGCCGGACCCTGAGAAGCCGGTAAAGAACACGGTGAACCCCTGTTCGGCGCGCGGCGGCTTGGTCTTGCGCAATTCCTCCACGACGGCGGGGAAGCTGAACCATTCCGGAATTTCCAGCCCTTCCGACAAACGGCGGCGCAGCTCGGTGCCCGAGATGTTCAGGATCGTCACGTCGTCCTTGTCCAGAATCTCGTCATTCGGTTCATACTGGGCGCGGTCCTGCACATAGACCATGTGCTTGAAGTCCACCATTTCGACGCCGATTTCGTCCTGATAGTCGCGGAACAGGTCTTGCGCGTCATAGGGGCCATAGAAGTCTTCGCCTGCCGAGTTCTTGCCGGGGCCGGCGTGGTCGCGGCCGACGATGAAATGGGTGCAACCATGGTTCTTGCGGATCAGACCATGCCAAACAGCCTCACGCGGACCTGCCATGCGCATGGCAAGGTTCAGAAGGCTCATGGTCGTGGTGGCTGCCGGGTATTGGTCCAGCACCGCCTCGTAGCACCGCACGCGGGTGAAGTGGTCGATATCGCCCGGCTTGGTCATGCCGACAACCGGGTGGATCAGCAGGTTGGCCTGCGCTTCTTTCGCGGCACGGAAGGTCAGCTCCTGATGCGCGCGGTGCAGCGGGTTGCGGGTTTGGAACGCCACGATGCGGCGCCAGCCCAGCTTGCGGAAATAGGCGCGCAGCTCGTTCGGGGTGTCGCGACGACCGCGGAAGTCATAATGGATGGGTTGCTGAATGCCGACAATCGGCCCGCCCAGATAGATTTTGCCCGCAACGTTGTGCAGGTAATTCACCGCCGGGTGCGCGTCGTCATCGGCCCCGAAAACCTTCTCAGCCTCATGGGATTTGTTCGGCTCCCACCGGTCGGTCACAGTCATCGTCGCCAGAATGACGCCTTCCTGATCGCGCAGGGCGATGTCCTGACCCAGTTCGATCGAGTTTGCGAAATCTTCCGAAACGTCCAGCGTGATGGGCATCGGCCACAGCGTGCCATCGGCCAGCCGCATGTTGTCAACGACGCCGTTATAATCCTCTTCCGACAGGAAGCCTTTCAGCGGGTTGAAACCGCCATTCATCAGAAGCTCAAGATCGCAGGTTTGCCGTTGGGTCAGGTCGTGGCTGATCAGGTCTGCGGCTTCGACTTTCAGCTTCTGCGCACTTTCATACGAGACATAGAGCTCGGGGATAGGAGAGAGGTTGTTCTGCATGGGATGTGTCCTGTGTTTTAAGGGCGAGAGGC
>JAUHWP010000004.1 GCA_030424645.1 Alphaproteobacteria bacterium | reverse complement strand
CGACCCGTCCTGGCCCAGTTCATCGACGCGCAGCGTATAGACGCCGCTGTCCACCTTGGGCAACGGCACCCGCCACTGCCCGCTTTCCGACACCTCGCCGATCTCGATCGGTTCATTGTCCAGATAGACACGCAGATTGGCACCGCTTTGCCCGCGCCCCGACAGGGCAACATCCCCGGTTTCGTCATAGGTGATCGCGTCAATCACGATGTTGTCGACAGCGGGGCGCCCCGTGCCGTCCTGAAGCACCGAGATCCCTTCGTCATCGGCCAGCAACACCTGCGGGGCGGTGGCGTCAGAGGGTGCGGATGCGGGTGTGCCATCGGTTTCGGGCGCCGGGGTTGGGGCAGCGGCAATAACGGTGTCACCATCGGTTTCCGGCACCTCGGTCACGGGGGCCACAGGATCGGGCGCCGCGGCGGGTCGGGTGGGGGCGATCAAAACCGTTTGCGGGCTTTGACCGTTCTCGACAATCTTCCCGTCGTCATCCAGCGCCGACAGGCCCAGCGCGCCCGGGGTTTCGGTCGGCAGGTCCAGCAAGGCCACGAAGTTACCATCGCTGCCAACCATCACGTCTTCCAACGGGGCACCGTCAAGGGTCAGTTGAACGGTGCTGCCCGGCGCCGCGTGGCCTGCGATAACGGCACTGCCATCCGGGTCGACACGCACCACATCGAAACCGGGCACCGAGCCGGCAGCGGCGGGGTCTGCCGGGGTCGCGTCCGGCCCGTCTTCCGTAACGGGGGGGGATGGCGGCACATCGTCAGTCCCGGCAGCCTCTGATTGCGGCGGCTCAGACGGCGAGGGATCTGCCGTGGGCGCGTTCGACACAGCCACCGGGTCGGGTGACTCGACGCCCTGATCTTGCGACCAGAGATACCAGACGACACCGATCCCGACGGCAAGGACGGCTCCTGCCACCGCGATGACCCCGGTCGTCTTTCCGGCTTTGCCTGTTTCGGTTGTCATATGCGCCCCCTGTCGGCCGATCTTTGCGCCGCGCCCGCTTGTTGAACAGTAACAATCCCGCTAACACCGGTCAAAAGATCATTCAGGCAGCAACGAATTGGGAACATTCATGACACAGCACACAGCATCGGTCTGCGTTTACTGCGGGTCGCGTTTCGGAACCGACCCGGCCTATCGCAATGCCGCAACCGACCTTGGCTCTGCCCTGGCCGCCAACGGGTGGCGGCTGGTCTATGGGGCCGGCGATGTGGGGCTGATGGGCACAGTCGCGGTCGCCGCGCAGATCGACGGTGCGCAGACCTTTGGCGTCATTCCCGAACACCTGATGAAATGGGAGGTCGGCAAGCGTGACCTGACCACATTCGGCGTGACCGAGAACATGCACGAGCGCAAGAAGGTCATGTTCATGAATTCCGACGCCGTGGTGGTCCTGCCCGGCGGGGCCGGATCGCTGGACGAGTTCTTCGAGGTTCTGACATGGCGGCAGCTTGGGCTGCATGCCAAACCCATTCTGCTGCTGAACGTCAACGGGTTCTGGGACCCGTTGATCGCGCTGCTGGATCACGTGGTGGACCAGGGGTTTGCCGAAGACAGCATACTCGACTTCGTAACCGTGGTCAGCGATGTGGATCAGGCGATCACCGCCCTGCGCGCCGCCCTGTCGTGACGGAACGCTTCGGCGGAACAGATCGGCGGCGCACGACTGATCAAGCAGACGCCCTTGGTTGTTTGGCCCATCCGCCTAGCCTGAAGCTGCCGGACGATCCTGCGGCAGGATTGCGCGGGAACGCTTGACAGGTTCAGGCCCCTCGTGACAGATTTCCGGCGCAATCTGAAGGGCGCTGAGCGCGGTCCGAACCTGCGGACAACCGTGGCGCTTGGGTCCCTTTCGCGTTGAATGATTGCCGCGATCTGCACGGGTCCCTGTTGAACGAGGCCCTTGCCAATGAAAACCATCATCGAACCTTTCCGCATCAAATCGGTCGAACCGATCCGCATGACCACGCGCACCGAGCGCGAGGCGCTGATCCGGGACAGCCATTACAACCTGTTCGCCCTGGACGCGGACGACGTGCTGATCGACCTGCTGACCGACAGCGGCACCGGCGCCATGTCGTCGGAACAATGGGCGGCGATCATGCGCGGCGACGAAAGCTATGCAGGATCGCCCAGCTTTCACCGCTTTCGCAACGCCGTCACGAAGCTTATGCCGTTTCGCCACATCATCCCGACCCACCAGGGGCGTGCGGCCGAAGCCATCCTGTTCTCGATCTTTGGCGGCAAGGGGCGCGTCATACCGTCGAACACCCATTTCGATACCACGCGCGGCAATATCGAAGCCTCGGGCGCGACAGCGGTGGACCTGGTGATCGACGAAGGCAAAGACCCGGCATCCGAACACCCGTTCAAGGGGAACATGAACATCGACAAGCTGGAAGCCTGCCTGGCAGACCACGGCGACGCCGTTCCCTGTGTCATGCTGACCATCACCAACAATGCAGGCGGCGGCCAGCCGGTCAGCCTTGAGAATATCAAGGCGGTGGCACGCGCCGCCCATGCCCATGGCAAGCCATTCTTCATAGATGGCTGCCGTTTCGCCGAAAACGCATGGTTCATCAAGACCCGTGAACCCGGCCAGCAGGACAGAAGCATCACCGACATCGTGCGGGATTGCTTTGCCCCGGCTGACGGGATGACCATGTCGGCGAAGAAGGACGCATTCGGCAATATCGGCGGCTGGCTGGCCCTGAACGACGATGCCCTGGCCGACACCGCCCGCGCCCACCTGATCCGCACCGAGGGCTTCCCGACCTATGGCGGGTTGGCCGGGCGCGATCTGGACGCGCTGGCGCAAGGCCTGACGGAAATCGTGGACGAGGATTACCTGCGTTACCGTATCCGCACCAACGAATACATCATCGAACAGCTCGATGCGCTGGGGGTGCCGGTGGTCAAACCCGCGGGCGGGCACGCGGTGTTTGTCGACGCGCGCAGCTGGCTGCCCCATATCCCGCCGACCCAGTATCCCGGACAGGCTTTGGCCGTGGCACTGTATGAGATCGCGGGCGTGCGCAGTTGCGAGATCGGAACAGTGATGTTCGGTCGCCAACCGGACGGGACGGAGCAACCGGCGGCAATGGACCTTGTGCGGCTGGCCTTTCCGCGCCGCACCTATACCCAAAGCCATGCCGATTACATCATCGAAGCCTTCGGCGAGCTGGCGCAAATGCGTGACGGCCTGACCGGCTATCGCATCGCGTGGGAACCTGACCTGATGCGTCATTTCACCTGCAAGTTCGCGCCACTGGCCTGACCGATCATCGGCAAATGAAAACGCCCACCCGTTTCCGGGTGGGCGCAACCGTCAACCTTGTGACGCGGATTACAGGCGCGAGGCCACATTTTCCCAGTTCACAAGGTTATTCAGGAAGTTGTCCAGATAGGCCGGACGCTTGTTGCGGAAGTCGATGTAATAGGAATGCTCCCACACGTCGCAGCCCAGCAGCGCGGTCTGGCCGAAGCACAGCGGGTTCACGCCGTTTTCGGTCTTGGTGACTTTCAGGCCGCCATCGGTGTCTTTCACCAACCAGGCCCAGCCGGACCCGAACTGGCCCGCACCCGCGGCGGCGAATTGCGACTTGAACTCGTCAACCGAACCGAAGCTGTCATTGATCGCTTTCTCAAGCTCACCCGGCATTGCGGACTTGCCCGGCCCCATCATCTCCCAGAACTGGTTGTGGTTCCAAAGCTGGCTGATGTTGTTGAAAATGCCGTTCTGGGCAACAGCCGACTTGTCATAGGTGCCGGTGATGATCTCTTCCAGCGACTTGTTTTCCCACTCGGTCCCGGCAATCAGCTTGTTGCCGTTGTCCACATAGGCCTTGTGGTGCAGGTCGTGGTGATATTCCAGCGTTTCCGCCGACATGCCGAAATCGGCCAGTGCGTCGTGTGCGTAAGGAAGATCGGGAAGTTCAAAAGCCATATCGGGCCCCCTGTTCATGCGTGTTTCCGTTACGTCCTAGATGGGGTAGCGGGCGGGGGAAGGTCAAGGGGCAAGATGGAAAGGAAGGCAGGGGGCAAGGCGGAAATTCACCCTGCCCCGACCGGTTATTTCACGTCGCATTTGCCCTTGGCGCGGAAGGAATTTCCATATCCGGTGGGCTTCATGGTCGCAATCGACCCGCCGTTCGCCTTGTAATAAGTCAGGCGATACACGAAATTGGCTGTTCGGCTTGATGACGACTGGTCCGCGGTCACTTTCACCTTGTCGACGCTCCAGGTGAAGGTGGTGCGTTTCGCGTTGTCGACGACAATCCTGCCCGCAATCGGCTTGCCGTGCACCTCTTGAATCAGCCCGTCAATCACGGCCACTTCGCCATCCTTTTCCACGATGACGATATGCGGCGGGATTGCCCAGCTTTCGTTGGCCTTGGTCTTGCCAAGCTTGCAATCATAGGTTTTCGCCAACCCCGGCGTCGCAACAGCCATTGTTGCGATACAAGCAACAATCGAAGTATATTTTTTCATGATATCATACCCTTACGCTTACTTCTTCGCGCGTCGGTATATGAGGCAGTGTCAAGGGGCACAACCCCCAGCAGTTGAAGATGCGACAAATCACCTCCACTTATCGTGACGTCACCCCGGATCGCCAGCCGGGGTGATGTCACGCTGGCAGGACACTTTAACCGAAGACCTCGCCCCCCGGCTTGGCCGCGTCCTTCAGCAGGTCGAATGCGTATTGCGCGACCGAGCGGAAGCAGACCAGCACAGCGGTCTCGTCATCCTCAAGATAAAACGCTGCTGGGATCTGCGCGATCCGGGTTCGGCGCAGCATTCCGGGCTGCATGACCGAGGTGTCAGCCGGGGCCAGCTTGGCAATCACCTCGCGACAGGCGGCGCCTTTCACACGAAAGACCGCGCGCGCGTCCGAGACATTGACGACCAGCGCATGTTCGCCTGCCAAGGACGTGCTCGCGGCCTGCACCACGGCAGGGGCATCTGCGTGATCCACGATCAGCAGAAGCTCGTCCGGCGACATCCAGCCTGCGCGGCCCTTGGCGCCCTCGGTGATCTGGCCCTGCCCCGGCATGGCAGCACCCGTGACGGCTTTCACCGCCTTGGCAACGCCAGCCGACGCAAGTTCCCCGCGCAAGGTGATCATGCCGGTCAGGCCAGCCTCTTCGACCTTGCAATACCCATCAAACGACGCGCCCTGGAGTGCGGATACTGCGTTAGACATTCTGCTTCTCCCCGTCCTTGTCATAGAAGACCGGATCACAGATCCGCGCCTTGATCACCGTGTTGGACCCATCGACCGTCGGGAAATCCACAACCTCGCCCATCCGGTCCGGGCCATGCTTGATCAGACCCATCGCGATGCCCTTCTTCAGCGTCGGCGAATAATAGGTCGAGGTCACGCGCCCGATCATGTTGCGTTGGCCGTGGACGTTGTCGCCCTCGCCCACCGCATAGGCGCCATCCGGCAGGACCGAGCCATCCAGCGTTTCCAGACCGACCAGCTTCCAACGCGCGGGGTCTGTCATGTGACTGCGAAGCTGTGCGCGTTTGCCAAGGAAGTCCTCTTTCTTTTTCGAGATCGCCCAGTTCAGCCCCAGATCCTGCGGGATCACGGTGCCGTCGGTTTCGTCCCCGATCATGATAAAGCCCTTCTCGGCCCGCATGATGTGCAGGCATTCGGTGCCATAAGGCATGACGCCCAACTCTTCCCCGGCCTCCAGCAGCGTGTCCCAGAACGCGCGGCCCTGGCTGGCGGGCACGGCGATTTCATAAGACAACTCGCCCGAGAACGAGATACGATAAACCCGCGCGTCAAAATCACCGATCTTGCCATCGGCCCATTGCATGAAGGGCAGCGTTTCTTTCGAGACATTCATGCCGCCCAGCTTCTCAAGCAGCTTGCGCGCGTTCGGCCCAACCACGGCGACCTGTGCAAATTGCTCGGTCACGTTGGCGACATAGACTTTCCAGTCCCACCATTCGGTTTGCAGCCATTCCTCCATCCACGCGTGGATGCGGTCGGCCCCGCCAGACGTCGTGTGGCACAGCCATGTATCCTCGTCGATGCGCGCGACAACGCCGTCATCGGACAGGAACCCGTTTTCCGTGCACATGAGGCCATAGCGGCATTTGCCGACGGCAAGGGTCGACATCATGTTGGTATACATCATGTCCATGAACTTGCCCGCATCCGGCCCTTTCACGATCAGCTTGCCCAGTGTCGACGCATCAAGCAGCCCCAGACGTTCGCGCGTGTTCAGAACTTCGCGATGCACCGCCTGTTCGTTGGTCTCGCCCGGCTTGGCATAACAATAAGGACGACGCCAATGGCCGACCGGCTCCATATATGCGCCAGCCTCTTCATGCCATTGGTGCATCGGTGTGCGCCGGATCGGCTGGAAGATTTCGTGACGCGCCTCGCCCGCAATCGCACCGAAGCTGATCGGGGTATAGGGCGGGCGGAAGGTGGTGGTGCCGGTGGCCGGGATCGGTTGCCCCAACGCATCAGAAAGGACCGCCAAGCCGTTGATATTCGACAACTTCCCCTGATCCGTCGCCATGCCCAACGTGGTATACCGCTTGGTATGCTCGACGCTTTCATAACCTTCACGCGCGGCCAGTTGCACGTCCGAGACCTTCACGTCATTCTGATAATCAAGCCACATTTTCATGCGCTTCTGCGGGCCTGCGCCCTGCGGCATGATCCAGACCGGCGCCATCGGCTGGGCCTCTTCGGCTTCTGCCTTCGGTCCGGCCTTGCGCACGGCCTTGCCGCCTGCGGCTTTCGCCGCCGTTTTGCCGGCCTCATACGCATTTTCCAACGTGTCAGCCAGCGACATTGCGCCCGAGGCCGCGCCTGCGGTCACAACGAACGCTTCACCATCATGGCCGGTGGGCGCGCGGTCAGGATCGGGCCGGAAATGCGCTTGCGCTTCATCCCAGATCAGCTTGCCGCCGCAATGGGACCACAGGTGCACGACCGGGGACCACCCACCGGACATGGCAACCGCATCGCAGGGGATTTCCTCAAGCGCCGCACCCTCGCCCGCCTGCAAGCAGATCGAGACACCGGTGACGCGCTTGCCGCCATTGACCTTGGCAATCGCCCGGCCCGGCTCGACCCGGATGCCGGCGTCCCGCGCCGCTTCAGCCAAGGGGCCGGTGGCTTCGTCGCGGGCGTCAAGGATCACCGGAACCTCAAGCCCCGCCTCTTTCAACGCCAGCGCGGTGCGATAGGCGTCGTCATTGTTGGTGACAACCACGGTCCGGTCGCCAATCGATACGCCCCAGTTCACGACATAGTCGCGCACGGCCGACGCCAGCATCACGCCGGGAATGTCATTTCCCGCAAAGGACAAGGGGCGTTCAATCGCGCCGGTTGCGGTCACGATCTGCTTGGTGCGGATGCGCCACAGGCGGTGACGCGGGCGACCGTCGCCCGGCGTGTGATCGGCCACACGTTCATAGCCCAGCACATAGCCGTGGTCATAGACGCCCGACCCCATCATGCGGGTGCGCAGGGTGACGTTCTCCATGCCTTCCAGCTCGGCCAGAGTTGCCGCGATCCAGTCTTCAACCGACTGACCGTCGATCTCGCCACCATCGACCGGCGCACGTCCGCCCCAATGATGGGTTTGCTCCATCACCAGAACCTTCGCGCCGGAACGTCCCGCAGCCAGGGCGGCAGCCAGACCGGCAACGCCGCCGCCGATCACCACCACATCGGTGTGGTAATAGAAGTGCTCGTACCGATCTACGTCCGCCTCGGTCGGGACTTTGCCCAGACCGGCAGATTGGCGCACAATCGGTTCAAACACATGCTTCCACGCCGCCGCCGGGGCCATGAAAGTCTTGTAATAGAACCCCGCCGGCAGGAACCGCGCGGCATAGTTGTTTACCACGCCCACGTCGAACTCAAGGCTTGGCCAGTGGTTTTGCGAGGTGCAGGTCAGCCCGTCAAACAGCTCGGTCGTGGTGACGCGCTGGTTGGGTTCAAAGCGACCACCCTGCCCCATATTGACAAGCGCGTTGGGCTCTTCCGCGCCCGACGCCACGATGCCACGCGGACGGTGGTATTTGAACGACCGGCCCACCAGCATCTGGTTTTCCCCCAGAAGCGCGGCGGCCAGCGTGTCGCCTTCGTAGCCCTTCATGCGTTTGCCGTTGAAGGTGAAGTTTTTCGGTTTCGACCGGTCGATCAGACGACCGCCCTGTGCCAGACGGGTGCTCATGTCCAGCCCTCCCATTCGGGGTGTTTCTTTTTGACGGCGTTGACGATCGCCTTTGGCGGCTCGGTGGTCTGGGCGGAATAGGTGCCATAGACCTCAAGCGTCATGGTGTTGCGCGCCGCATGAAACCACTTGCCGCAGCCCGAGACATGCCGCCAGCGCTCAAAGTGAACGCCTTTCGGGTTCTTGCGGTGGAACAGATAGGTTTCGAAGTCGTCATCCGACGATCCGGGGCCGAAACGCTTCAGATGCGCCTCACCGCCGCCATGCAGGTCCGTTTCATCGGCCATCACGCCGCAATAGGGGCATTCAAGGATCAGCATGGCTGCACTCCTTTCAAGAAAAACAGAGGATCGCGCCCGGCCCGAGGGTGGGCGTGTTCACGCCCGCCCTGGGGGGCGGGTCGGGCGTGATCCGTCGCGACAAGCGCGACGGAGATATTCAAACAGATCGAACGAGTAGCCATCAGTGAGCCACCCCTGCAGCCACGCTTTCATCAATAAAGCGTCCTTCGGTGAAACGGTTCAGGCCGAACTCGGCGGCCAGCGAACCGGGTTCGCCTTTGGCAACGGTCTCGGCCATGGCCCAACCTGATCCGGGGATCGACTTGAAGCCGCCGGTGCCCCAACCGCAGTTGATGAAGCAGTTGCCCAGTGGCGTCTTGCCGATGATCGGAGAACGGTCGCCGGTCACGTCCACGATACCGCCCCACTGGCGCAGCATTTTCAGGCGCGAGATGATCGGGAAGGTTTCGACCAGTGCGCGCACGGTTTCCTCGATATGGTGGAACGATCCGCGCTGGGTATAGTTGTTGAACCCATCCGTGCCGCCGCCGATGACCAGCTCGCCCTTGTCGGACTGAGACATATAGCCGTGCACCGTGTTGGCCATGACGACCACGTCGATGCAGGGTTTGATCGGCTCGGACACCAGCGCTTGCAGCGCAACGCTTTCCATCGGCAGACGGAAGCCGGCCATTTCGGCCAAATGACCCGCATTCCCGGCGACAACCATCGCCAGTTTGTCGCAGTCGATCTGCCCCTGCGTGGTGTCGATACCCGTGACCTTGCCGCCCGACTGGCGCACCCCGGTCACTTCGCATTTCTGGATAATGTCCATGCCCATGTCGGAACACGCCCGCGCATAGCCCCAGGCCACCGCGTCATGCCGCGCGGTGCCCGCCCGTGCCTGCCACAGTGCCCCCAGAACAGGATAGCGCGGGCCGTTGATGTTCATGATCGGCACCAGTTCCTTGACCCGCTGCGGGCTGATGAACTCGGTCTTCACACCCTGAAGCGCATTGGCATGGGCGGTGCGTTCATAGCCGCGCACTTCATGCTCGGTCTGGGCCAGCATCATCACGCCACGGGGCGAGAACATGACGTTGTAGTTCAGGTCCTGCGACATCGTCTCGTAAAGCGACCGTGCCTTTTCATAGATCGCCGCCGACGGATCCTGCAGATAGTTCGAGCGAATGATGGTCGTGTTGCGGCCCGTGTTGCCGCCACCCAGCCAGCCCTTTTCGATGATCGCCACATTGGTGATCCCGAAATTCTTGCCCAGATAGAACGCCGTGGCCAATCCATGACCACCGGCACCAACGATAACGACATCGTATTTCTTCTTTGGCTTGGGTGAGGCCCAGGCGCGTTCCCACCCCTGGTGATAGCGCGCAGCCTCGCGCGCGATGGCAAATGCAGAATAACGTCGCATGCGAATCCCCTCGGTTGGGCGCTCTGGTTCATGTCGGTTCTAGACTTTAGCGACGTTTCCGAACGGCAATCCAGCGTCATCTGAAATGAAAAAGACGACATGGGTGATAATTTGCGGCACCACGCGGTATCGTGATTGTCGCACCCGTTCATTAAGGGTTTTGCCCGCCCCCGTTGCGCATTACATGAGGGGAAACCCAAGCACGCGGAGGGAACATGGTTTTCTGGCTGATCATCGGGGCGCTGACGCTCGCCACCATTCTGGTTCTGGCGCGGCGCATGCTGCGCCCCCGCGACGATGCCGCCCCGACCGAGGGCGACACCACGCGACTCAGTTCTGACATGAAGGTCTATCGCGACCAGCTCAGCGAACTGGATCGGGACGTGGCCCGTGGCACCGTGACCGCCCAGGATGCCGACCGCGCCCGGATCGAGATTTCGCGCCGCCTGCTTGAGGCCGACAAGGCCGCACAAGCCAAGATCCAGCCCACCGACGCCCCGCAGACCGCCAGCCAAGTGGTCATCGCCCTGTGCGCGCTGTTGCTTGCCGGTGGTGCTTTCGGGCTCTATTGGGTTCTCGGCTCGCCCGGGTTTCAGGATCTGGGGCGCGAGAAGCGCATCGCAATGAGCCAGGACATGCGCGAAAGCCGCCCCAACCAGGCCGAGGTCGAAGCCGACATGCCGCCCTGGCCCGGCCCCCCCGCCGAAGCGCCTGCCGACTATCTTGAACTGATACAGGGCCTGCGCAACGCGGTGGCCCAACACCCCGACGACCCGCGCGGGCTGGACCTGCTGGCCCAGCACGAAGCCGCCATCGGCAATATGGTGGCAGCCCGCGAAGCGATGGGAAAACTGATCGAGGTCAAAGGCCAGGCTGCGACCGCCGATGACTTCGTCCGGCAGGCAGACCTGATGGTCAACGCCGCCGGCGGTTTCATCTCGCCAGAGGCAGAAGAGATGCTCAGGAACGCGCTGGCGCGTGATCCAAATCACCAGCTGGCGCGCTATTACACCGGGCTTATGTTCGCACAAAACGGCCGCCCCGACATGGGCTTCCGCCTGTGGCGCGACCTGCTGGAAGAAGGCCCCGAGACCGCGATCTGGTGGACCTCGGTCCGCTCGCAGATCGGCAGCCTGGCCGCCCATGCGGGCGTCAACTACACCCCGCCCGACGCGCCCAGCCGCCCCGCCATGCCAAACCTCACCGGCCCCAGCGCCGACGATATCGAAGCCGCCCAGGACATGAGCGAAGAAGACCGCACTGCAATGATCCAGGGCATGATCGACCAGCTGTCGGAACGCTTGGCCACCGAAGGCGGCACACCCGAGGAATGGGCCCGCCTGATCAGCGTGCTGGGCGTGGTCGGCAACACGGAACGCGCCGCCGCCATCTGGGACGAGGCCCAAACCCTGTTCCAGGCCCATCCCGACGCGCTGGCCACGGTGCGCGCAGCCGCCGAACAAGCAGGCCTTGACCCGTGATCTTCGAAACCGTCGAAGAATTTGCCGCCGCCCTGCCCCCGATGACAGGTCTTGCCGGGCTGGACCTTGGCACCAAGACGATCGGTGTCGCGGTGTCCGACAGGCTGCGACAGGTTTCGACCCCACTGGAAACCATCAGGCGCACCAAATTCACCGCTGACGCTGCCCGGTTGCAGAAAATCGTCGACGACCGTCAGCTTGGCGGGCTGATCCTCGGCCTGCCCCGCAACATGGACGGAAGTGAAGGTCCGCGCTGCCAATCCACCCGCGCTTTTGCCCGCAATCTGGCAAACCTGACCGAGATACCGATCACGTTCTGGGACGAACGCCTGTCCACCGTCGCCGCCAAACGCGCCCTGCTCGAGGCGGATACGTCCCGAAAACGTCGCGCCGAGGTGATCGACCACGTGGCGGCGGGGTATATCCTACAGGGTGTGTTGGATCGGCTGAGGCATCTTTGATGGCGGATGACATCTGGAAACGCGACGAGGTGGAAAGCCCCTGCGTCAAGATCTGCGTGGTGCATCCCACGGCGCGCATCTGCACCGGGTGTCACCGCACGGTCGACGAGATCGCCGCCTGGTCGCGCCTCTCGCCGGACCAGCGGCGCGCCGTGCTCAGGGACCTGCCCGACCGCAAAACACTCATCGCCAAAAGACGTGGTGGACGCAAAGCACGTATTTCAGGAAGCTGAGGCCGGTCTTCCCACGGCCTACACCGGCCTAAGCCCTGACGCCGCAGGGGCGTTGCCCCTCGCCCCTTCGGTGCTCACCCCAGGATATTTCAGGCCAGAAGAAACGGGGGCTGTCGTCCGCAGCGACGTAACATCCGCAAACCCGGCAACCAGTTGGCGGGGTGGCCTGCACCCATCATGCTTCTTCTGGCCGCAAGTATCCTGGGGGTGAGAGCCCTAGGCTCGAGGGGGCAACGCCCCCTTTTACTCCGCCGCCTCTTCAGATTGGGCTTCGATCTCTGCGGCGCGCTTTTCGACAAGCTCGACGATATGATCGACCATCTTTTCGTTGTCCAGCTTGTGGTCCTGCTTCCCGGCCAGATAGACCATGCCCGACCCGGCACCGCCCCCGGTGAAGCCCACATCCGTCATCAGCGCCTCGCCCGGCCCGTTCACCACGCAGCCGATGATCGACAGGCTCATCGGTGTGTGGATATGGGCCAACCTTTCTTCCAAGGTGGCGACGGTCTGGATGACATCAAAGCCCTGCCGCGCGCAGGACGGGCAGGAGATGATGTTCACCCCCCGGTGGCGCAGACCCAGGCTTTTCAGGATCTCGAAACCGACCTTGACCTCTTCCACCGGATCGGCCGACAGGCTGACGCGGATCGTGTCCCCGATGCCGGCCCAAAGCAGACTGCCAAGGCCGATGGCGCTTTTGATCGTACCGGACACGAAACCACCTGCTTCGGTGATCCCCAGATGGATCGGGGCGTCCGTCGCCTCGGCGATCCCGTGATAGGCGGCGGCGGAGAGGAACACGTCAGAGGCTTTCACGCTGATCTTGTAGTCGCGGAAATCGTTGTCTTCGAGAATACGAATATGGTCGAGACCGCTTTCCACCATCGCTTCCGGGCAGGGTTCGCCATATTTTTCAAGCAGGTGGCGTTCCAGCGACCCGGCGTTCACACCGATACGGATGGAACAGCCGTGGTCTTTGGCAGCCCGGATCACCTCGCGCACGCGAGTTTCGTCACCGATATTGCCGGGGTTGATCCGCAGGCAGGCGGCGCCCGCCTCGGCGGCCTCGATGGCGCGTTTGTAATGGAAATGGATATCCGCCACGATCGGCACCGGGCTTTCGGCGGTGATTTCCTTCAGGGCCGTTGTCGATGCCACATCCGGGCAGGAAATACGCACGATATCGGCCCCGGCTTCGGCGGCGGCAAGCACCTGCGCCAGTGTGGCTTTCACATCGGAACTGTCGGTATTGGTCATCGTCTGCACGGCGATGGGCGCCCCGCCCCCGACCGGCACGTTGCCCACCATCACCTGACGCGACTGGCGACGTTCGATATCTCGCCATGGACGGATTGGATTGTGAGACATGGGGATCACTCTTTCGCCGGACTGGTTGCGGCAAGAGATAGCGCGCACAGGCGGCGGCGACAAGCGCAACCCGCCTGCTCTACCACCGTGGGCTGGGCTACTGCTGTGCCAGGTTCAGTTCGGCCACATAGGTTGCCAGATCGGCATCGTTTTCCAGATCGGCCAGTGCGAAGGCGTCGGTCAGGGCGTCTTGCGACAGCGCCACGTTTTTCACCACCGAGGGACCGTCGCCCGAGGGACCATATGCCGTGCCGTTCACCGCAAAATAGACCGACCCGGCATTGCCCGTGCGCAAGACGGGGGCCTGCTCGGTCTTGGGCAGGATGTAATGCTCACCCGCATCCAGAATTTTTTCGAAGATGACCGTTCCGTCGGCAGACTGAATACGCACCCATGACGGGCGGACGGCAAAGACGGCCACCTCGGCCGCATCGTCCCCCAACACGCGAACCCCACGGGGCGACAGCTCGGCGGCGTCTTCGACCGTCGACGGGGTTATGCTGGCGGCCAGTCGCTGGGTGTCTCGCGCGGCAATCGCATCATCGGTCCGCGGGGCCCCGAAAGACGCCGGCGCCACGCCCAGTTCAGGCGCGGTCACACCTGCCAACACCCCAACACTGGCAGGATCGAGCGTCGAGATCGGCGCATCCCTGTGCGTCAGCACCGGAACCTCAAGCGCCTGTGGCCGGTAAAGCCGGTCCAGCGCTTCGGCTGACGGGGGTTGGGACAACCCGGCGCCCGCCTGGGCCATGACCTCGGCACTGTTTTCGCTGGTGAAACTTGCCGGTCCGTCACCGACATCCGGCAGCTCTGCCAGAACGCCGGGGGTTTGTTCGATCGGGGCGAAATCGACGCGCTGAATTTCCTGCAACACCGACCAGCCGCCAAAGCCAAGCAGGCTGATCAGGACAGCCAGAACAGCCACGGATCCAACGGCACCCGGTTCGATCCCGGCGAAGATGCTCTCGGACTGCGGCACCCAGCTGGCGTTTGGATTGGCCAGCGGATCGCCGCTGTGTTCAGGGCGTTTTGCGGGTTTCGCGGATTTGTCGGACTGGCTTGAGGCGCTCGCAGAAAGCCCGTGTGCCGTGGTGAAACCGCTTTCCTTGCAGAAGGTCTTGTAGGCCCATTCCGGGTCCATCCCAAGATACCGGGCATAGGAGCGAACATAGCCCGCGATGAACCCCTGTGTCTCGAACGCGGAAACGTCGGCGTTTTCGATGGCAGAGATATAGGTGGCCTTGATCTTCAGTTCACGCTGGACGTCCAACAGCGATTTGCCAAGCGTGGCCCGTTCGCCGCGCATGACATCGCCAAGCCGCAGATCAAAGGAATCGAAGCCTGTTGGCTTCTCTTCTTCCTCGACCCGTGACGTGTTCCAACGCCCGATCATCCAGCTGCTCCTCGTGCCTCATGTGTCCCTGATGAAGCCAACGATTCGCCGTCGCTGCCTTCCCTGACCAAAAGGTAACACATTCTCACAAAATGTGCAGTCCGTGATTGAGGTTAGGCAGAAAGCTCGGCGCGATTTAGCTCACAATGTGACCATAGTTGGTCAAGCGCACTGATCAGGGCGTCCATCTCTTTCGGTCCATGCACGGGGGATGGCGTGAAGCGCAGCCGTTCGGTGCCGCGTGGGACCGTCGGGAAGTTGATCGGTTGCACGTAAATACCGAAGTTTTCCAACAACATATCGGACAGTTGCTTGGTATGCACGGGATCGCCGACAATCAGCGGCACGATATGCGAATCATGGTCGATGATCGGAAGGCCAAGCGCCTTCAAGCGGGTTTTCAGGATCCTGGCCTGGGTCTGGTGCGCGTCGCGCAGGGCCTGATCTTCTTTCAGATGCCTGACCGAGGCCGCCGCGCCCGCCGCAACTGCCGGGGGCAAGGATGTGGTGAAGATGAAGCCCGGCGCGTAAGAGCGCACGGCGTCGCACATTTTCGCGGAGGCCGCGATATAGCCGCCCATCACGCCAAAGGCCTTGGCCAGCGTCCCGTTGATGATGTCGATCCGGTGCGCAAGGTTGTCACGTTCCGACACCCCTGCCCCGCGCGGGCCATACATGCCCACCGCATGCACCTCGTCGATATAGGTGAGCGCGCCGAACTCGTCGGCAAGATCACACAGAGCTTCAATCGGGCCGAAATCGCCATCCATCGAATAAACGCTTTCGAAAGCGATCAGCTTCGGGGCTGCCGGGTCGTCGGCTTCCAGAAGCTCGCGCAGATGGGCGACATCATTGTGGCGGAAGATGCGTTTCGCACCGCCGTTGCGACGCACGCCTTCGATCATCGAGGCATGGTTCAGCGCGTCGGAATAGATGATCAGGCCGGGGAACAGCTTCGGCAGGGTCGACAGCGTGGCGTCATTGGCGATGTAGGCCGAGGTGAAGATCAGCGCGTCTTCTTTCTGGTGCAGGTCGGCGATCTCGGCCTCAAGCCGTTTGTGATACACCGTCGTGCCCGAAATGTTACGCGTGCCGCCAGACCCGGCGCCGGTGGCTTCGATGGCCTCGTGCATGGCTTCGCGCACCTTCGGGTGCTGCCCCATGCCAAGATAGTCGTTACCGCACCAAACGGTCACGGGCATCTCGCTGCCATCAGGTTTTTTCCAGGTCGCGTGGGGGAACTGGCCCTGGCGGCGCTCAATCTCGATGAACGTGCGATAGCGGCCTTCGTCATGCAGGCGCTGCAGCGCCACATCAAGCTCGTGATTATAGTCCAAGGTCCCCTCCTGGCCGGTCTGATCCTGTTCGTTCGCTCAACATACAGGGTATCACCTCACAAACATATTCAAAAATCGGATATGTTTTCCCCTGCGTGTCGTGTCATGCGGTGTTAGCGGTTTGCCGTGGGGTTTTACATTGATCCATCTCAAACAAAACCCTTTTTGGCGGTTCCGCGACACTACGCCCCCTTTGCCACACAGGGTGGACAGTGCCCGTCGGACTGATAGGGTCCGCGCCGACGACACTTGATACTGGAGCTTGCCATGACGCTCGACCCTGTTCTGGCCCGCATCGACGCGGACCTTCCCGACGCCACTGACCGCCTGCTGGACCTGTTGCGCATCCCGTCCATTTCGACCGATCCGGCCTATGCCGTCGAATGCCAGAAGGCCGCTGACTGGTTGGTCGATGACCTGAAATCCATTGGTTTTCAGGCGTCTAAACGCCAGACACCGGGGCATCCGATGGTGGTGGCCCATGCGGACGGACCGGCGGACGCGCCACATCTGATGTTCTATGGCCACTATGACGTGCAGCCGGTTGATCCGCTGGACCTGTGGGACAGCCCGCCCTTTGAACCGGCGCTGGAAGACACGCCTGCCGGCAAGGTGATCCGGGGGCGCGGATCGTCTGATGACAAGGGGCAGTTGATGACTTTTGTCGAAGCCTGCCGCGCGTGGATTGCCGTCCATGGCAGCCTGCCGGCCCGCATTTCGCTGTTTTTCGAAGGCGAAGAAGAATCGGGCTCGCCGTCGCTGATCCCCTTCATGCAGGATAACAAGGACGAGCTGACATCGGACATTGCGCTGATCTGCGACACGGGGCTGTTCGAATCAAAGACGCCCGCGATCATCACCCAGTTGCGGGGCATGAGCTGTGAGGATTTCACCATCACAGGCCCCGACCGTGACCTGCACTCGGGCATGTATGGCGGGGTGGCGATGAACCCGATCCGAGTGCTGACCCGCGCGCTGGCCGACCTGCATGACGATACCGGCCGCATCACCCTGCCCGGCTTTTACGACGGGGTCGAAGAACTGTCGGACGAGATGCGCGCCCAGTGGCAGGGTCTGAACTTCGATCACGCAACCTTCCTTGGCGATGTCGGGCTGAAAGACCCGGCGGGTGAACAGGACCGGATGCCGATCGAGATGATCTGGTCGCGGCCCACCTGCGACGTGAACGGCATCTGGGGCGGATATACGGGCGACGGGTTCAAGACGGTCCTGCCCAGCAAGGCGTCAGCCAAGGTCAGCTTCCGGCTGGTGGGCAAACAGGATCCTGACGCCATCCGCAAGACCTTCCGCGCCTATCTGGAAGACCGCCTGCCGGACGGCTTCACCATCGAATACCGCACCGAGAAAGGATCGCCCGCCGCGCAAGTGTCGACGGACAATCCGATGTTCGAACAAGCCCGCAAAGCCTTGACCGACGAATGGGGCATCCCGGCGGCGTTTGCGGGCTGCGGCGGGTCGATCCCGATTGCGGGCTATTTCAAGGACATCCTGGGCGTGGACGCAATGCTGATCGGCTTTGGCAAGGATGACGACAACATCCACAGCCCGAACGAGAAATACGACCTTGAAAGCTTTCACAAGGGCATTCGCAGCTGGGCACGCATCCTGGCGGAATTGTCGTAAGCAGCAATGGCCCGACGCGACGGCGTTGGGCCACTGCCCTGACGTTTCATCCTTCGCGCGACGACGGATCGCTGCGATAGTAGCGGACGATCTTGATCAACAAGATCACCCAAGGCCCGCCGTGCATCAGCAGGTCCAACACGTCCAGCGGACGCACCAAGGTGCCCGAGAACAGCATCACCAGCTTTTCCCATATATGCGGCGGAGCAAACGGGGCAAGGCCGATGGTCGCGCAGAAAATGACAACCGTCAGAAATGGAATGTCGTCAAAGATCGACATCATGCGCACCTTTTCCATGCGATCAACACATGCAGGGTATCGTCGGAAATCCGGGCTGAATATGTGGTGAAGTGGCGCGGTTGACGGGGCTCGAACCCGCGACCCCCGGCGTGACAGGCCGGTACTCTAACCAACTGAGCTACAACCGCGCGTGGCGGCGTGAATACAGCGGGTGCGATGGGGCGTCAATGGGGAATTCACGGCGCCGCGCAATCGGGTAAGCGCACGGGGCACAGCCCCGAAAACGAAGAAACCCCGCCAGTGGCGGGGCGTCTTTCGGGCAGCGGTGGCGCGGTTGACGGGGCTCGAACCCGCGACCCCCGGCGTGACAGGCCGGTACTCTAACCAACTGAGCTACAACCGCTCACTGCCAGCCTTACGGCTTGTTCGGGCGTTCTAGGCCGCGCACCCAAGGGCGTCAAGCGGCCATTTCCCATTTTCCCGATTATTTTTCGACGGTCCGGTGCCCGTGCTGCGGCGACAGGTGAAAAATGATCCCCTGCCCACCCGGAAGGTCCAGCATTTCATGTTCGTTCAGGCCCAGCCAGCGGGCCCGAAGCACCCGTGACAGGATGCCGTGGGTAAAGACGACCGCGGGGCCGGACAGGTCGGCCAGGAACGCATCCGCCCGGCGTTCAAGATCCAGATAACCCTCGCCCCCCGGTGACATGAAATGCCAGGAGATCGGGTCATCCTCGGCCATCGCCGAAAGCGCGGGCCATGCGGCGTTGATCTCGGTCTGCGTCAGCCCTTCCCAGGCGCCAAACGCCACCTCGCACAACCGCGCATCCTCGGTCACGGGCCACCCCAGCGGGGCCAGCGACAACGCCGCGGTCTGAAGCGCGCGGCCCTGCGGCGAACAATAAGCGTTCATATCCGTGCGCCGCCCCACGATCCGCTGCAAAACCGCCCCCATGTCGCGCGCCTGCTGGCGCCCCAGCTCCGTCAGCGGCGAATCCATGCGTCCCTGATGCCGCCGCGCCAGGTTCCATTCCGTCTGACCATGGCGAATGACAAAGAGTTCGGGATAGCGGTCATTCATGGTGTGCCTCGTTACATCCGCCTGCCACCAAACACACCAACCGGCCGCGGGGTCAACAGCGGTCAGACCTAGACGACACGACCGGCCATCCCCGGTGATTGACCCGGATTCAGCTACAGTGTGTTGATTTGACTATCTCGGGCCGATCAGCCTCTAATCGAAACAACGCTGTTGATGTAAACGGTTATATTGGAAATGATTATGGACGGCCTGCAAGCTCTCGACAAATCGTTGGAGATATGGACCGCGAAATCGAAAGCGCTGAATTTCGATGGCGCCGGATTTGGCGAAGACGACTATCCGCTTTGTGATCTGTTCAATCAGGAACCGGGAACCAGGCCCTGCTATCGCTGCCCGGTGGCCGAGGCGACAGGCGCCGCGTGGTGTGACGCCACGCCGCTACACACTGTAAAGTGGTTTCACCGCATCTGGTAAAAAAAGCCGAACAGCCGGTTTCGACGCGCCCTTTACAGATTCCAAGCCCGTCGCATGATCGGTGCCTTGCGATCCATAAAACGCATCAGCCTGAGGCGGCAGGCATCCAAACCCGTTGGACGATTGTGATCCCGGTTCGTCCCGTGAGTCCTGTTATGCAATAGGAATCCTCAGGCTCGACGAACCACATTCGGTTCAAGGAACCGGAACGCATTTCGTAGATTCGACCGAGGAAGAATGAAAGCGCAATGAAAACCGTGCGCTATATGGTGGGTCGTGAGAGGCTCGAACTCCCGACATCTTCGGTGTAAACGAAGCGCTCTACCAACTGAGCTAACGACCCGCTGGGCTGCTAATAGCCTTGCCCCGACAGGGATTGCAAGAGCGGTTTTCGCATGGCGCAGAAAAATCTGCGCCTTGCCCGTGGACCGATGGATACGGGCATCGACCACCCTGCGGGCGCGCGACAATCTGCAAATGGTTGCACTTTGCTTGACGTTACGTATGGTGCCTCAGTTCCATTTGCGAGGAAACCGAATATGTCGGCGTCTGTTGTTCCCAAAGGCGTTGCCCATGTTGCCATTGATGCGCCGGACAGCCCCGAGCCGATGGTCTTCGTGTTGCTGCCCAACCTGTCGATGCTGGCTTTCACCTCGGCCATCGAACCCTTGCGCATCGCGAACCAGTTGACGGGCCAAAGCCTCTATACCTGGACCACCATGTCTGAGGATGGCGAGAATGTGCGCTGCTCCAACGGGATCGAAATCGGCATTGATCGCGCCCTGGGGGACACGCCTGCCGACAGCCGGATATTCATCTGCTCGGGCGTGCAGCCGGAATTGTCGACCAGCGCCAGGGTGGCGGACTGGACCCGTCGGCAATGGCGCATGGGGCGCACCGTGGGCGCCTTGTGCACAGGTGTCTATACGCTTGCCAAAGCGGGGATCCTGGCCGGTCACAAATTCACGCTGCATTGGGAAAACATCGCGCCGTTTCGCGAACACTTCCCGGACCTTGACCCGGTTGAACAGCTATACACCATGGACAAGCGCATCATGACCTGCGGCGGCGGGTCGGCGGCCACGGACCTATTTTTCAGGCTGATCTACGACACACACGGGCCGGTGCTGGCGCAGGCCGTTCTGAACATGTGTTTGCACACGGTGCAAAGATCGGAAACCGACCGCCAGCAAAGCTCGACCTCGGCGTCAATCGGGGTGCGAAACGACAAGCTGGTGCGCATCATCAACCATTTCGAAGCCCATCTGGACGATCACATCAACCTTGACATCGTCACCGAGGAACTGGGCATATCGCGCCGCCAGATGGAGCGGTTGTTCCGGCACTATCTGGACACCACCCCCAAGAAATACCTGCAAAACCTTCGCCTGCAACGCGCCCGTATTCTGCTGGCGGAAACCAATCTGGCGGTTGTCGACGTGGCGGTGGCCTGCGGGTTCGAATCGGCGGCTTACTTCTCGAAACGCTTCCGCGAGGCGTTCGGCATGTCACCGCACAAGTTTTCGACCGGGCACGTTTGACGATCTGGCGGCGTTGCCCTGAACCTCATCACGTTCGCACAGAAGGGAAATGGTGGGTGATAACGGATTTGAACCGCTGACATCTTCGATGTGAACGAAGCGCTCTACCACTGAGCTAATCACCCAACGGGGCAGCTTGTAGCGCCAGTCGCCCGTGGGCGCAAGAGGGCTTTGTCAGCCTGTGTCACGGATGTGCAGCCCGAAACGCAGACGTGCGGGCAAACTGCCCGCACGTCCTGTCTTGTCACCGGTTTACGGCGCCGATCAATGCGCGACGGGGGTCGCGCTTTCGGGGTTCTTGGGCAATGCCGTCGCGGCCGCTTCTTCCGCCGCCTCGTCCCATTCGACGGCGACCGGTTCGCGCACCAGGGCGTGTTTCAGAACCTCGGACACGTGGCTGACAGGGATGATTTTCAACCCTTTCTTCACGTTATCCGGGATCTCGCGCAGGTCTTTTTCATTCTCCTGCGGGATCAGCACGGTCTTGATGCCGCCACGCAACGCGGCCAGCAGCTTTTCTTTCAAGCCACCGATGGCAAGCGCATTGCCGCGCAGCGTAACCTCGCCCGTCATGGCGATGTCTTTCCTGACCGGAATGCCCGTCAGGACCGACACGATGGATGTCACCATCGCCAACCCGGCCGAAGGGCCGTCCTTGGGCGTTGCGCCTTCCGGCACGTGCACGTGGATGTCCCATTTCTCGAACTGGGGCGGCTTCACACCGATCCCCGGCGCGATCGACCGGACATAGGAACTGGCCGCATCAATGGATTCCTTCATCACATCGCCCAGCTTGCCGGTGGTCTTCATCCGCCCCTTGCCCGGCAGACGCAGGGCTTCGATGGACAGAAGATCGCCACCCACACTGGTCCAGGCCAGTCCGGTGACAACACCGATCTGATCCTCTTGCTCGGCCAGACCGAAGCGATGCTTGCGCACGCCCAGATAGTCATCCAGCAGCTCGGGCGACACCTCGATGGTGTCCTCTTCTTTCTTGACCAGCTTGGTCACGGCCTTGCGCGCCAGCTTGGCAAGCTCGCGTTTCAGGTTCCGCACGCCGGCCTCGCGGGTGTAGAAGCGGATGATGTCGGTCAGGGTGGCTTCGGGGACGGAAAACTCGCCCTTTTTCAACCCGTGATCCTTGATCACTTCCGGCAACAGGTGACGCGTCGCGATCTCGCGTTTTTCATCCTCGGTATAACCGGCCAGCGTGATGATCTCCATCCGGTCCAGCAGCGGGCCGGGCATGTTGTAGGAGTTCGCCGTGGTCAGGAACATCACGTTCGACAGATCGTATTCGACCTCAAGATAGTGGTCGACGAAGGTCGAGTTCTGTTCCGGGTCCAACACCTCAAGCATGGCCGATGCGGGATCGCCACGGAAATCCTGCCCCATCTTGTCGATCTCGTCGAGAAGGATCAGAGGGTTCGTGGTTTTCGCCTTTTTCAGCGCCTGGATGATCTTGCCGGGCATCGAGCCGATATAGGTCCGGCGGTGACCGCGGATCTCGCTTTCGTCGCGTACGCCACCCAGCGAGATGCGAATGAACTCGCGCCCCGTGGCCTTGGCAACCGACTTCCCAAGCGATGTCTTACCCACGCCCGGAGGGCCGACAAGGCACATGATCGGGCCTTTCAGCTTTTTCGAGCGTTGTTGAACCGCCAGGTATTCAACGATCCGTTCCTTGACCTTCTCAAGCCCATAGTGATCGGCGTCGAGCACTTTCTGGGCGTTGTTCAGATCTTTCTTCACGCGGCTTTTCGTGCCCCACGGCAGGCCCAGCATCCAGTCAAGATAGTTGCGCACAACGGTGGCTTCTGCCGACATGGGCGACATGTTCTTGAGCTTCTTCAGCTCGGCATCCGCTTTTTCGCGCGCCTCTTTCGACAACTTGGTCGCTTCGATCTTTTCTTCCAGCTCGGTCAGCTCGTTCTGGCCTTCCTCGCCGTCGCCAAGTTCTTTCTGAATGGCCTTCATTTGCTCATTCAGATAATATTCGCGCTGGGTGCGCTCCATCTGGCTTTTGACGCGTGTCTTGATCTTTTTCTCGACCCGCAGCACGGACATTTCGCCCTGCATCAGGCCGAACACTTTTTCAAGCCGCTCGGACACGGTGAAGGTTTCCAGAAGCTCCTGTTTTTGGTCGACCTCGACGCCCAGATGACCGGCCACAAGATCGGCCAGCTTGTCCGGCGCGCGGGTTTCCGACACGGCGGCCAGGGCTTCTTCGGGGATGTTCTTCTTGATCTTCGCGTAGCGTTCGAACTCTTCGCCAACCGAGCGCAACAACGCCTCGATCTCGTTCGGATCACCGGGGCGTTCCTCGATCACCTCGGCAAAGGCTTCGAAATATTCGGCATTGTCGACATAGTCGGTAATGCGCACGCGCGACTGCCCTTCGACCAGCACTTTCACGGTGCCGTCCGGCAGTTTCAGCAGTTGCAGCACATTGGCCAGAACACCGACGGAATAGATGCCTTCGACATCCGGCTCATCGACCGACGGGTCGATCTGGCTGGACAGAAGGATCTGCTTGTCATCTGCCATCACCTCTTCCAGTGCACGGACGGATTTCTCGCGCCCGACAAACAGCGGCACGATCATGTGGGGGAACACCACGATGTCGCGCAGCGGCAGGACCGGGAAGGATTGGCTCAGTTGCTCACTCATAAGTTTTCCTTGTTCTTGGCAAAGCGCCCTGCCCCTGTATCTCGGCAGCCGGGGCGCCTCCTGTTCGGATACTCAGATGGGGGTCGGACCGCCCAACGTCAACCCGCTTTGCCGTTACACTCTGCCCCTGCCGCGCGCGGACAACAAGGGCCAAGCGGGGCAAATTTTTCACGATCGGGGTTATGTGGGATCAAAGCGGGTCGATATCGCCCTGTGCGCGACCCGCGTGAAACGCCGTTTCCCAGTCTGCAAAACGTCCTGCCGCAATCGCGTCGCGCATTCCCTGCATGATGTCCTGAAAATAATGCAGATTGTGCCAGGTCAGAAGCATCCCGGAAATCATCTCTTGCGCGCGGAACACATGGTGCAGATAGGCGCGGGAATAGTTGCGGCAGGCGGGACATCCGCAGTTTTCGTCCAATGGGCGCGGGTCGTCCTGGTGACGGGCGTTCTTGATGTTCAAAACTCCGTGACGGGTGAACACCTGCCCGGTGCGTCCTGATCGCGAGGGCAGCACGCAATCCATCATGTCGATGCCGCGTTTGACGGCCCCCACGATGTCATCGGGCTTGCCGACGCCCATCAGATAGCGGGGCTTGTCTTGCGGTAGGAATCCCGGCGCGAAGTCAAGGCAGTCGAACATCGCCGCCTGCCCTTCGCCCACCGCCAGACCCCCGACGGCATATCCGTCAAAGCCGATCTCTTTCAACGCTTCGGCGCTTTCTTCACGAAGGTCGCGTTCCAGCCCGCCCTGCATGATGCCGAACAGCGCATGACCGGGGCGATCCCCGAACGCGTCTTTCGACCGGGCCGCCCAGCGCATCGACAGGCGCATACTTTCCGCGATCCGGTCGCGGTCGGCAGGCAGCGCGGGGCATTCGTCGAAACACATTACGATGTCCGATCCCAACAGACGCTGTATCTCCATCGAGCGTTCCGGGGTCAGCTCGTGCTTGGACCCGTCGATATGCGATTTGAAGGTCACGCCCTTCTCGGTCAGCTTGCGCAGGCCTGCCAGGCTCATTACCTGAAAGCCACCCGAATCGGTCAGGATGGGCTTGTCCCAGTTCATGAACTTGTGCAGCCCGCCCAACCGGTCGATACGCTCAGCCGTCGGGCGCAACATCAGGTGATAGGTGTTGCCAAGCAGAATATCGGCCCCGGTCGCCGCCACGCTTTCCGGCATCATTGCCTTCACCGTGGCTGCCGTGCCGACGGGCATGAAGGCCGGCGTGCGAATTGCCCCGCGCGGCGTGTCAATCACGCCGGTGCGGGCTTTGCCATCCGTGGCGTTCAGGGAAAAGGCGATGTGGGTCGGGCTGTGATCTTGCATGCGGCTGATGTGGCGCATGGCGCCCTGAATGCCAAGGGCTTTCTATGGTCTGAAGCGATTTCGGCGCGCGCCCGGATCGTCAATCGTCGTTACCGGTGACCTTGACGGTTCCCAGATTGGCGGCGCTCACCCGTTCCGACAATCGCTCAAGCTTGCGGCTGGTCAGCATCAGTTCGGTCAGCGTCGTGTTATCCACCCGGTCGGCCAGCGCATAGGCAACGTCCTGCACCATCCGGGCAGCCTGATCCAGATGCTCGGGGCATGTCGTTGTTTTGCTGTCACCGTTCTTTGTCGATATCACCGCTTTGACTCCTCGTTCCGCCCCGCCCGACCGCTAAGGGCGAAATGTCATGGCGAACACGTCCATTTTATGGCGAATTATAGGCGTTTACGCATCATGCGGTTGTGATTTCCGACACAATGCCACGGGGTTCCCCGATTTTGCCCTGCAACACCAAATGCGCACCATTCCGCCACCCAAGCACCCCGGCAGGGGTTGCGACCATGGGCCGCTGCTCCACGATACCATAACGGGCCGCTTCTTCCGGTCCGGCACTGGACCTTGCCGACCACAATCCTTATATGATCAGTCAGGATTAAGGCGATGGCACAATGACAATGAATACATCCGATAAGCTTGAAGGTGAACCGCTGATCAAACCGTCAACGGTCGATCATCCGCTCTATGACAGCGTGGTCGAAGCCTGCCGCACGGTTTATGACCCCGAGATTCCGGTCAATATCTTTGACCTCGGCCTTGTGTACACAATCGAGATCAATGACCAGAACGAGGTCGATCTGACGATGACCCTGACCGCCCCCGGCTGTCCGGTTGCGGGCGAGATGCCCGGCTGGCTGATCGAAGCGATCGAACCCGTCGCAGGCGTGAAGCAGGTGAATGTGGACATGACCTGGGATCCCCCCTGGGGGATGGAGATGATGTCGGATGAGGCCCGCCTTGAACTGGGGTTCATGTAACCCCAGATGACCCTACACTTGAGCCGCGCGCCGTAAGCGCCTAGCTTTGGACTGAAGGAGACAAGGATGTTTGGCATTCCCGGCAAGTCGCCGATCACCATGACCCAGGCCGCCGAAGCCCAGATCGCCAAGCTGATGGCGTCTGGTGGGCATAAAGGTTTGCGCATCGGGGTCAAGAAAGGCGGCTGTGCGGGCATGGAATACACCATGGACTATGTCGATGACGTTGACCCGCATGAAGAAGTGGTCGAACAAGGCGACGCCCGTGTGATCATTGCCCCCATGGCTCAGATGTTCCTGTTCGGGACCGAGATTGATTATGAAATCTCGCTGCTGGAAGCCGGGTTCAGGTTCCGCAACCCCAATGTCAGCGAAGCCTGCGGCTGCGGCGAATCGATCAAGTTCGATGACGCGCTGACCGAAGGGTCATCACAGACCTGATGGCGGTCTCTGACGCCGATATCGACTTTGTCAAAGAACTGTTCGACGGGCTTGGCCCGCTGACCCATCGCAAGATGATGGGCGGCGCGACGTTCTATTCCGACGGTCAGGTCTTTGCGATCCTGTCCAGCGGTGGCGAAGTTTACCTGAAAGCGAAAGGCGACTTTGCTGACGCGTTGGAAGCGGAAGGCAGTCAGATCTTCAGCATGGATGGCAAGACGATGGGATACTGGACCCTGCCCGACGCCGCGCTGGACGACCCGGAGCTTGCCTGTGATTGGGCGCGACGGGCGCTGGCGGCACTTTCATGACGCGTTTCGACATGTTGTCGAAGCACAACGGCAAATCGCACCGCCTCAGCTTGGTGCCGCTTCCTTGAGGTGCAGATAGGTTTCATCGAATCTTTTCTTCAGATGATCACCGGCAAGGATCGGTCTGTCGGCCCCCACCGGGGCGACATTGGTGTCGTGATTGGGATTGAAGAACAGCGGCACCGAGATCCGTTCGGCACTTGATCCGACGACCCTGTGCATCGTGGCCTTGACCCAGCCCCCGGTCCACATTTCCAGCATTTCCCCGAAGCTGACCACGAATTCGCCGACCGGCGCATCAACCGGGATCCATTGTCCGTCCGACCCCAGGATTTCAAGCCCAGGAACACCGTCCGACGCCAGAAGCGTCAGGCATCCGTAATCGGTATGCGGCGCAACCCCGAAATCCTTGGCCCCTGCCCAATCCGGGCGCGGGGGATAGTAATTGCCGCGCAGCAGCGCCATGGGACGGGAAAAGGCATTGTCGAAATTCGACTCATCCTCGCCGATCGAAACCGAGATTGCCCGCAAAAGGTCCAGCGAAAGATGCAGGGCTTTCGCATAGTAGCGTTGAATGGTTATCCGAAATTCGGGAAGGTCTGGCCACTGGTTGTCACCGTAAACCAACAGGTTCTGCGACCGCAGCGGATCGCCATCGGCCAGTTCGAACCCGCAATCGAAGACCTGCTTGAAATCGGGATTGGCGGTCGGGTCAACCTGTTCTGATCCTGGTGCCCCCCATCCCCGGTTCGATCCCGTCCGCGCCATGTCAACCGCACGTTTCCGGTCGTCGGGAAGCTGAAAGAATGTCCGGTAACACTCCAGCACGCGGATCATCTGGTTGCGGGAAACCGAGGTGTTGTAAATGGTGAAGAAGCCGACCTCTTCCACGCCATGTTTCAGCGCTGTCATCGTTTCGGGATCGCGGGCCACGATCTTGGCCGCATCCAGTCTTGGGATCATCGCGCGCGTCCTTCTGTGATGACTTCGCTTAAGAGTTGTAGCAATCCGAGTCGCGGGCGCAACCCCAAGCGGGGCTTGACGGCCCAGGCTTTGCATCGGACAACACATCAACCAACGAGGAGAGATGTGATGACCCGGCGTAAACTGGCGGCAGGCAACTGGAAGATGAACGGAACCGCTGCGAACCTGACCGAGATCGCGGCGCTGGCGCAGGCGCACCCGACACCGGGCTGCGACATCCTGATCTGTCCCCCCGCCACGCTGATCGCGCGCGCAGCGGACGCGGCCCCCGGACAGATCGCGATCGGCGGCCAGGATTGCCACCAGAACGAAACCGGCGCGCATACCGGTGATATCTCGGCGCAGATGCTGGTCGATGCGGGCGCCAGCTATGTCATTCTGGGTCATTCCGAGCGGCGCGAAGATTACGAAGAAAGCAACGCCGACGTGCGCAACAAGGTCGTGGCCGCCCGCGCCGCCGGGCTGAACACAATCGTCTGCGTGGGCGAAAGCCTGGCCGATCGCGAGGCCAGGAACACGCTTGATATCATCGGAGGACAATTGGCTGGGTCCATTCCCGATGTGGTGACAGGGGACAGTCTTGTCGTCGCTTACGAGCCGATTTGGGCTATCGGAACCGGCAAGGTGCCGACATTGGACCAGATCGGCGAGGTGCATGATTTCATCCGGTCCCGCCTGGAACGTCGGTTTGGCGCAGGCGTGGGGCGTTCGACCCGCATTCTGTATGGCGGGTCGGTCAAACCCGGAAACGCGGCCGAGATTTTCGCGGTCTCGAATGTCGATGGGGCTTTGGTCGGCGGGGCAAGCCTGGCGGCCGCGGATTTCTCGCCGATCATCACCGCGCTGGAAAACGTCTGATCCGGTGACGGACAGGACAGGACATCTTGACGGCGCTTCGCATATCTTTAACGTGTTAATAAATATGTAGCGGAGCATGTGATGGACTTTTCAGAACTCGCCGAATGGCAAAAACGGGCCGCAGACTGGGCACGTGCGTATCACGACAGCCTGCGTGATCGGCCCGTGCGACCTGCCCTTGCCCCCGGCGACTTCCTGGCGAAGATCGACGGCCCGGTGCCCGAAAGCCCCGAACCGGTCGAAACGATCTTCGACGATTTTACCCGCTTGGTGCCTGACGCGATGACCCATTGGCAGCACCCGCGCTTCTTTGCCTATTTCCCGGCCAATGCCGCCCCGGCGTCGATGCTGGCAGAGCAACTGGCCAATGCGATCTCGGCGCAGGCGATGCTGTGGCAGACCGCACCCGCCGCCAACGAGATGGAAGAGCTGGTGATCCGCTGGTTGCGCGACGCGATGGGATTGCCGGACGATTTTACCGGCACGATCCACGACAGCGCGACCACGGCCACCTTCTCTGCCGTGACCACCATGCGCGAACTGGCCCTGGGGCATGAAGGAATCACCAAGGGCCTGTCCGGTGCGCCCACCTTGCGCATCTATGCCAGCGCACAGACCCATTCCAGCGTCGACAAGGCGGTGCGCCTGTCCGGCATCGGGCAGGACAATCTGGTCAAGGTGCCCACGATCCCCAACCATCCCACATGGTCGATGGACCCGGATGCGCTGGACCGCCTGATCCGCGACGATATCGCGGCGGGGATGAAGCCTGCCGGCGTGGTGCTGTGCGTTGGCGGCACCTCGATCGGGGCCTGTGACGACATCGCCGCCTGCATTGCCGTGGCGCACGCGCACGGCCTGACAGTCCATGTAGACGCCGCCTGGGCCGGATCGGCGATGATCTGCGAAGAATTCCGCACCCTTTGGGCGGGGATCGAGGCCGCCGACAGCATCATCTTCAATCCGCATAAGTGGCTGGGCGCGCAATTCGATTGCGCGGTTCAGTTCCTGCGCGATCCCGCCCCACAGATCGGCGCAATGGGGCTGCGTCCCGAATACCTCAGGACGCAGGGCGCCGACGAAATCGTGAACTACAACGAATGGACCTTGCCGCTTGGCCGTCGCTTCCGGGCGTTGAAACTGTGGTTCCTGTTGCGCTCCGAAGGGCTGTCGGGCTTGCGCACACGCATCCGCAACCATGTCGCCTGGGCCAACGAGTCAGCGCGCGCCATCGCCGCCCTGCCCGGGTTCGAGATCACGACCCCGCCGATCCTGTCCTTGTTCACCTTCCGTTATCGGGATGACGAGAAAACCGCTTTGCTGCTGGAACGCGTGAACCGGGACGGACGGATCTATCTGACCCAGACGCATCACGACGGACACTTCGTGATCCGCGTGTCGGTTGGTCAGTATTCCTGCACCCGCGAAGACGTGACGATGATTGCCGAAGTGCTTGGGGACCTGACCCGGGACCTGTAATAGCAAGAAATCTTTACATTTCCCCGTCATCGTATAAACTGGATGCGGGTCGTGCCCTATGCGGCGGACATTACACTTACCGCATAACGGCATGCCGGCACCCACTTTGGTTCTTATCTATTTGATAAGCGAAAGGGGAATCCAATGGAGTTCGGGAAGGACTTTACATACCACGAGTACGTCGCCGATGGCGTCGTGCACGGCTTGGGGGTGATCGCTGCAATTATCGGATCGGTCGCCCTGATCTACTGGGCAATGGGCGACGCGCCTTTGGGTCGATTGCCGCCTATGCTGGCCTATGGGGCCGGATTGATTGCAAGTTTCACGCTCTCTGCCGCGTATAACATGACTTTGCACCGATCCGCGCGCCAGATGCTGCGCAAGTTCGATCACGCCGCGATTTATGTTTTGATCGCGGGGACATACACCCCGATTGCACTGATCGGGATCGGCGGCACCAACGGCTATGCCATGGTCGCAGCGGCCTGGACCCTGGCCATAATCGGCATTTCGATAAAGCTGTTTTTCTTCGGTCGGTTCGAACGCTTCGGGCTGATGCTGACCTTGATGCAAGGCTGGATGGCGGTGCTGATGGTCGGACCGCTTGTCGCGTCGTTCAGCCCGGTCGTGCTGGTGCTTCTGGTCGGGGGCGGATTGCTGTTCACCCTGGGAATATTCTTCCATCTGGGCGAACACCTGCCCTTCAATCGCGCGATCTGGCACGTGCATGTCCTGCTGGGCGCGGCGGCCCATTATGCCGCCGTCGTGATGGTTGTGGGCACCTGAAGGCACAAATTAACCGCGCCGCATGACGCGAACAGAACAGACCTGTCGTTTCCTGACCCGCTAGGCTGCGAGGAAGGAGGACGGAAATGGATCGGCTGGACTGGCTCATTTCACTTGTTGTGCGCACCATTGGCGCCGAACGCGGGCTGGCCGCGCGTGGGCGGCCCTGACGGCTTTTCGCCATCACTCAGACGCCACAACAATTCAGGTATCCCAACATGAACATGACTTCTGCCCGCCGTTCCGGCGGTCGTGCTGCCCGCAAGGCCCTGCGTGCCGCCCCCCTGACCCAGGACATGCGGCCCGTGCGCGCGGGTATGGAGGGCGGGACATTCACCCCCCTGACGCCCGAAGGCATCGCCCGAATCCACGCCGCCGCGCTGGACGCGCTGGAACAGATCGGGCTGGCCGACGCCCCGCCCTCGGGCATCGAGCACATGACCCGCGCGGGGGCGGTTCTTGGTGATGACGGGCGGCTGCGCTTTCCGCGCGCCCTGGTCGAAGACATGCTGGCCAAAGCCGCCAAATCCATCACCCTGCACGGTCGCGACCCACGCCATGATCTGCATCTGTCCGGCAACCGGGTGCATTTCGGCACTGCGGGCGCTGCCGTCCACGTGGTCGATGTCGAGGGACGCACCTATCGCGACAGCACTGTGCAGGACCTGTTCGACGCCGCCTGCATCACCGATCAACTGGACAACATCCACTTCCTGCAACGGCCCATGGTCTGCCGCGATATCACGGACAACCGCGAACTTGACCTGAACACGATCTATGCCTGCTGTGCAGGCACAACGAAACATGTCGGCACGTCTTTCGTCGAACCGGGTTTCGTCGAGGATTGCATGCGCCTGATCCACATGATCGCAGGCGGGGAAGAGGCATGGCGCGCCCGGCCCTTCATCTCGAACTCGAACTGTTTCGTGGTGCCGCCGATGAAGTTCGCGACCGAAAGCTGCCAGGTGATGGAAAAGGTGATCGCGGCCGGAATGCCCGTCCTGCTTCTGTCGGCAGGGCAAGCCGGTGCCACGGCCCCCGCGCCCATCGCGGGCGCCATCGTGCAGGCAGTGGCCGAATGTTTGGCGGGTGTCGTCTATGTGAACGCGATCAAGCCGGGGCATCCGGCAATTTTCGGCACCTGGCCCTTCGTGTCCGACCTGCGCACGGGTGCCATGTCCGGCGGATCGGGTGAACAGGCGCTGCTGACGGCGGGCTGCGCGCAAATGCACCGCTTCTATGGCCTGCCCGGCGGCGCCGCGGCAGGCATTGCCGACGCCAAGCTGCCCGACATGCAGGCGGGGTGGGAGCAGATGTGCTCGAACGTCATGGCCGGCCTGTCGGGTCTGAACATGGTCTATGAGGCAGCGGGGATGCACGCCTCGCTTCTGGGCTTCTGCCTGGAAAGCCTGATCCTGGGGGATGACCTGATCGGACAGGCCCTGCGCTGCGTGCGCGGGATCGAAGTGACCGAGGACAGCGTGAACCTTGATGTGATGCGATCGGTCTGTCTGGGCGGTCCGGGCCACTATCTTGGATCGGAACAGACGCTCAACCTGATGCAGACGGAATATGTCTATCCCGCGCTCGGCGATCGGACCTCGCCCAAGGAATGGGAGGAGATTGGCAAGCCCGACCTTCTGAAAAAGGCAATCGCACGCAAAGAGCAGATCCTTTCAGGCCCATCGACAGCAGCATTCGACCCGGAAACGGACGCGCAAATCCGCGCCGCCTTCAACATTCACCTGCCGCGATAACCAAGCCCGCGCGCCTTACCCGCGCGCGGCTTCGGCCTTCTCTTCCAACACCAGCCATTCTTCTTCGGCGGCGGCCAGGGCTTTCTGCCGATCCGCCAGCCCTTCCGAGGCTTTCCTGAACTTCACCGGCTCTTTCGTGAACAGGTCGGGATCCATCAGGAACTCTTCCAGTTTGGCGATCTCGGCGCCCAGGCGATCCATTTCTGCCGGCAGTGCCTCAAGACGATGGCGTTCCGTGAAGGACAATCCATCGGGTTGCGACTTCACGTCCTGCTTGAGGGCCTCAGCCTTCGGCTTTAATTTCTCTTTCTTTTTCTCAGGCTCAGCCTCGCGTTGCCCGCGCTGCGCCTGATAATCCGACCAGCCACCCGGATAGATCGTGGCGCGCCCGTCGCCTTCCATCGCGATGGTGCGTTCAGCCACGCGGTCAAGGAAATCACGGTCGTGGCTGACCACCAGAACAGTGCCGTCATAGGCGGTGATCAGTTCTTGCAGCAGGTCCAGCGTTTCGACATCCAGATCATTGGTCGGTTCGTCCATCACCAGAAGGTTCGATTGCCGCGCCATGATCTTGGCCAGGATCAACCGTGCCTTTTCGCCGCCCGACAGGGACCGAACGGGCGCCCGCGCCTGCGCGTCGGAAAACAGGAACTCTTTCAGATAGCCGACAACGTGCTTGGGATTGCCGCGCACCATCACCTGATCGGCCTTGCCTGACACGCGCATTTCAGGATCGCCGGTCAGGTTTTCCCACAGGCTGTCATCCTCGACCAACCCGGTGCGGTTCTGGTCAAACACGGCAATCTCCAATCCGGTGCCGTGCTGCACGCTGCCGGTATCCGGTTCCTCCTGCCCGATCAGCATCTTCAGAAGCGTGGTCTTGCCCGCCCCGTTGGGGCCGACCAAGGCAATCGTTTCCCCACGCATCACCCGCAGGTCGAAATCCGACAGGATCACCCGACCGTCATAGGATTTCGAAATACCGCGCGCCTCGATCACCTTGCGCCCCGATTTTGGCCCGGCCTCCAACGCCATTTCTGCCGCGCCCTGCCGCTTGATCTGCGCGGCACGTTCGGCCCTTAGATCACCCAAGGCACGAAGACGGCCCTGGTTGCGCTTGCGCCGGGCGCTGATGCCCTCGACGGCCCAGCGCGCCTCGGCCTTGATCTTGCGGTTCAGCTTATGGCGGCTTTGATCCTCTTCTTCCCAAACCTTGTCGCGCCAGGCCTCAAAATGCTCGAACCCTTTTTCCTGCCGCCGCACCTGTCCGCGATCCACCCAAAGCGTGGTCCGCGTGAGCGCGCGCAGAAAGGCGCGGTCGTGGCTGATCAGAACGAACCCGGCACGGGTTTGCGACAGTTCAGCCTCAAGCCATTCAATCGCCTGAATATCCAGATGGTTGGTCGGTTCGTCCAGCAGCATCAGGTCAGGGGCTTCCGCCAGCAGCTTGGCCAGCGCGGCGCGGCGCCGTTCCCCGCCCGAGGCGGTGCCAACCGGCGCGTCCAGCCGCATCTTCAACCCCTCGGCCACGCGCTCGACCAGATAATCCTGTCCCGGCTCCAGCCCCGAGACCGCGAAATCCCCGAGCGTGGCAAACTGCGATAAATCAGGATGTTGCTCCATATACCCGACCGAGACACCGGGTGACAGTACCCGCGTGCCGTGATCGGGTTCAACCAGCCCTGCCATGACCTTCATCAACGTCGATTTGCCCGATCCGTTGCGCCCCACCAGCGCCACCCGGTCGCCCGGCTGGACCACCAGATCAAGCGCATCGAACACGGGATCGCCGCCAAAGGTCAGCGAGATATCGGACATCTGAAGAAGGGGTATACGTGCCATGGCGCCGGGTTAGGCAATCCGCTTGCCAAGGTCAACCGAAGGCTTGCGCCGACACCGCACGCAGAAGCCGCAGGCGCGCGGGCGGAACGGCGCTGATCTCAAGCCCGGTAAAGACGTGCAACGTGCCAAGGTCGTGATCCACCACCGCATGATCCGAGACCCAGCCCCCCATCGTCAGATAACTGCGCAGAAGCGGCGGCATCGCGCGCAGGGCCAGTTTCGCATCCGGTTTGCGCCGAAGCCGCTGGGCAAAGCGGAACACCTTGGGCGCCTTGACCCGTGGCAACCATCGTTTCGGGGCAAGGTGGCGGTCACGCAGCATCGCGAACGTATCCAGATACAGGGCCGCATCCGTGCCCTGAAACGACGAACAGCCAAACAGCATTCCGACACGTTCGCCTTCCACATGCCGGGTCAGCATTCCCCAGGCAAGGCGCAGGATATCGGCCCCGTCCTTCACCTCGGGCGCGATACAGAAGCGGCCCATTTCGATCATCGGGGCGTCAAAGCTGCGCAGCGCGGACAGTTCATAGAATTGCGCCGCATAGCTGTCCCCGATCCGCGCCCCGCTTTCAAGCGGCATAAGGCGGCAACAGGCGACCAGTGTCCCGGTCACGCGATCCTCGATCAGCATATGGCGGCACCGCACATCGAAGGCGTCGGCATCCAGCCCGTCGCCCCCGCGAAAACAGCGATGGCGCAGGGCTTGCGCGGCGCGAATATCGGCTTCTGTTTCTCCGAACCGCACCGAATATCGGCCTGTGGTCGTTGATGACATATCGGACCCCTGCCCGGATACGGGCTGTGTGCTGAACTATATGCGCCCCGGAAGGCATGGCGGCAAGATGTGACAGAAATATGAGCACGGACGGAAAATTGATCCGAAGAACGGAAAAGCGCGGCAACCTTTCGGTGCCGCGCTGCTGTATCTCATGTCGGTCGCGGTCAGTTTCCGCGAATTTGCTCGGCCACGTCGATCCGACCGATCGACCCAAAGAGCTGCCGCAGGAACCCGATCCCCTTGATGTTGCTGTCGGTCACGCGACGTTCCAGCACCACGACCCGGCCATCCTCAAGCCCGAAGCGTTCGATATTCTCGACGACACCGTTATCCGTGAAGGTGATGGCAAGAACTTCGCGGTCGATCTCTTGCGGCGCGTTGTAAAGATAGTGCTTGAAGCGCGAGCGGACATAGTAATAACCGCTGCCCGCCAACAGGCCCGATGTCCCCGGCTTTCCGACCGAAGCGGCCACCGTTTCGCGCGTGTCCTTGCCGACCTCGATCAGGTCGACATCTTCCGGCGGCGGCATGTATCCGTGGTTTCGGTACGTCGCCGAACAGCCCGCAACAAGTGCCAGAAGCAACACCGCCCCCACCACTTTGCTCATATTACTGCCCATTTGGCGCAGATAAGACATACCGCCCCCCTTGCGTTCGCCACTCTGTCTTGGGTATCGGCTTATCGTAGGATTGCGCATGGTTCAAGAAACGATCAGCGGGTTGCGTCGCTCGACCCTTTGATATGGTTACCCAATCGCAGGACCGATAGCTCAGCAGAGGTGCTACATGACCGACAAGACCCCATCAGGCGATGCCCTGCCGTTCACCCATCCCGTCCGCGTGGCCGATCTGCCGACTGGTCGTCCGACCTCGTTTGAGCTGGCGCCCGACCAGGCGCAGTGCAATGCGATTGCCGAAGACCTTGGCATTCCCGGCCTGCGCAAGCTGCGGTTCTCGGGCACGCTGGCCCCGTTGGGCAAGCACGATTGGCAAATGACCGCCAAGCTCGGCGCCACCGTGACACAGGATTGCGTTGTGACGCTGGAGCCTGTGACGACACGGATTGACGACACGGTCGAGCGTCAGTGGCTCAGACATCTGTCCGCCCCCGCCGCGGGTGAAGAGGTTGAAATGACCGAAGACGACAGAATCGAGCAGCTGACAGACGTGATCGATCTGGGTCAGGTGATGACAGAGGCCCTGGCGCTGGCCCTGCCGCTCTATCCTCGCGTCGACGGGGCCGAACTGCCCGCCAGCATTTTTGCCGAACCCGGCGTCAAACCGATGACGGATGACGATGCGAAACCCTTCGCCGGCCTGTCCGGCCTGCGCGACAAGCTTTCCGGCAAGGATAATTAATGCGTTTCGGCGCATTTCGCCCTTGCAAGAATCAAGAAAGGCAGTATTTTCCCGCCTTCTTCCAGAAGATGGGTTGGACAGCGCACCGCAAACCGCGTATGAGGCGCCGAGACTCAGGAATGACTTGAGAACACCGGGCGATCACACGCCCCAGAACGACACCGGGCGATCACGCCCCCGAAACCGAAGGTTGAGACCATGGCTGTCCAACAGAACAAAGTATCGAAGTCGCGCCGCAACAACCGCCGTGCGCATGACGCCCTGGTTGCCGCGAACCCGAACGAATGTTCGAACTGCGGCGAGCTGAAGCGCCCCCACCACGTCTGCCCCTCGTGCGGCCATTATGACGACCGTGAAGTGGTCGCCATCGCCGACGAAGTCGATTTCGACGACGAGGACGCGGCGTAAGGCACTTGCCCGGCGCGGGCGGGCATGTCAGAAAATCCCCGAGCATGGGATGAAGAATGACAATGGACGCCCCCAAACGCACAATCGTATCGGTCGACGCCATGGGCGGAGATCTCGGACCGGCAGCCGTTGTTGCCGGTCTTGCGCTGTCTGCGGACAAGAATCCCGAGATCGGGTTCATCCTGCATGGCAACAAAGCCGAGCTTGACCCCTTGGTCGCCCGCACCGGGGGATTGTCCGAGGTGTGCGAGATCCGTCACGCTGACGAAGTCGTCACGATGGATGACAAACCCAGCCAGGTGATGCGCAACGGTCAGAAGACCTCGATGTGGTCGGCCATCGACGCGGTGCGCGATGGTGACGCCGAAGTGGTGGTGAGCTGTGGCAACACCGGTGCCTTGATGCTGCTGTCGATGGTGCGACTGCGCAAGCTGCCGGGTGTGAACCGCCCCGCCATCGCCTGCCTGTGGCCGTCGCGCAACCCGTCGGGTTTCAACGTGATGCTGGATGTGGGCGCGGATGTGCGCGCCGATGAAGACGACCTGCTGCAATACGCGATGATGGGTGCGTCTTACGCCCGCAACGGGCTGGGCATCGCCCGCCCCCGCGTGGGGCTTCTGAATGTCGGCACCGAAGAGCACAAGGGCCGCAACGAGCTGAAAGCCGCGCACGAGTTGATCGCGAATGCTGCCGATGGGGCGCAGATCGACTTTGTCGGGTTCATCGAAGGCGTGGACCTGCCATCGGACCGGGTCGACGTGATTGTCACCGACGGGTTTACCGGCAATGTAGCCCTGAAAACTGGTGAAGGCACGGCCAAACTGATCTCGGGCCTGCTGCGCGAAGCGTTCGGCGCGACATTTCTGTCCCGGATCGCCGCCGTTCTGGCCATGGGCCCGCTGAAGCAGATGGGACAACGCGTGGATCCCAGCCGCAACAATGGTGGCGTGTTTCTTGGCCTGAACGGCACCGTTGTCAAAAGCCATGGTTCAGCCGATGCCACAGGCATATCCGCCGCCGTCCGGCTGGCCTTTCAACTGGCCAAGGGCGGCTTCAACCAGAAGCTCGCGGCGCGGGTTGCATCCGGCGACGCATCGCGCCAAGATGCCGCATCGGAAAGCCGGCAAGGTGAGCAGCAAGAATGACAAGACGCGCCGTGGTCAAGGGCGTCGGGCACTATCTGCCCGAACGCGTCGTCCCGAACTCGTATTTCGAGAAGATTGTCGATACCTCCGACGAATGGATTCGCACGCGGTCCGGCATTGAACGGCGCCATTTTGCCGCCGAAGGGGAAACCACCTCGCAGATGGCGACCCACGCCGCCCGGGCCGCGTTGGAAAACGCCGGTCTTGGCGTCGATGACATCGACGCAATCATCGTCGCCACCTCGACCCCGGACCTGACCTTTCCATCGGTCGCCACCATGGTGCAAAGCGAACTGGGCATGTCCCGTGGCTTCGGCTTCGACGTGCAGGCGGTCTGCGCCGGTTTCGTCTTTGCGCTGACCAATGCCAACGCGCTGATCGCGTCGGGACAGATCGACCGCGTGCTGGTCATCGGTTCGGAAACCTTTTCGCGCATTCTGGATATGACCGACCGGTCAACCTGTGTGTTGTTTGGCGACGGCGCAGGCGCCGTGGTGCTTGAGGCACAAGCGGGCAGCGGCGCAAACACCGATCGCGGCATCCTGTCGGCGGACCTGAACTCGGACGGGCGGATGCGTGACATGCTTTATGTCGACGGCGGTGTATCCACGACGCAGACCTCGGGTCACCTGCGGATGCAGGGCAATCCCCTGTTCCGGCAGGCGGTGGGCAAACTGACCGAAACCGCCGAAGCCGCCCTGAACAAGGTGGGGCTGACAGATGACGACCTGGACTGGATCGTGCCCCATCAGGCCAACATCCGCATCATTCAGGGCACGGCCAAGAAGATGGGCGTGCCGATGGATCGGGTGGTGCTGACCGTGCAGGATCACGGCAACACCTCGGCCGCGTCGATCCCGCTGGCCCTGTCGGTGGGCTGCGCCGAGGGCAAGATCAAGCCCGGCGACCTGGTCGTGACCGAAGCCATTGGCGGCGGTTTGGCCTGGGGCGCGGTGGTCATCCGCTGGTAAAACCATCAAACCCCTGCGCGAACGGCTTTTCCCAAGCCGTTGATATTGACTCGGAAATTCAAACCACCCATGCTTCCTGAAAACAATCAGGGGGACGACATGAGTGAAAAGACTTTGACCCGCATGGACCTGAGCGAGGCCGTATTTCGCGAGGTTGGCCTGTCGCGCAACGAAAGCGCGCAATTGGTCGAGACCGTCTTGGGTCATGTTTCCGACGCCTTGGTGGCCGGCGAAAGCGTGAAGATTTCATCCTTCGGAACATTTTCGGTGCGCGACAAGGCGGCCCGCGTCGGTCGCAATCCGAAAACAGGCGAAGAAGCGCCGATCCCGCCGCGTCGGGTTCTGACATTTCGTCCGTCACACCTTATGAAAGACCGGGTCGACGAAGGAAACAAGCGCTGACCCTTCGGCAGAACCACACGGCCCGGCGCCTGCGCGCTGACGAATAAAAGAAGCAGAACAGACAGGTCAGGACATGGAAAAGAAGTCTCCCGACGCCTTCCGCACCATCAGCGAGGTGGCTGAATGGCTGGGCGTTCCGACCCATGTCCTGCGGTTCTGGGAAAGCCGGTTCAGTCAGGTCAAACCGGTGAAACGGGCCGGTGGACGACGGTACTACCGCCCCAACGACATGGAGCTTCTGGGCGGGATTCGAAAGCTTCTCCACGAAGATGGGATGACCATCCGCGGCGTTCAGAAACTGTTGCGCGAAGAAGGTGTGAAACATGTGGCGGCCATGTCGCCACCGCTTGACAGCACCGCCATGCGCGACATCACGCCGTCGAATGTGGTGCCATTGGCAAGCAAATCCGCACCGGAAAAAGAGGACAAATCCGAAGCCGCCGATGCGGCACCGGTCGAAGACGATACGCCCCCCCCGCCAACCGATCCCGACACGGCCAAGGAACCGCCAGCCGAACAGGCGGCCCCCCATTTCACGCGCGGCGATGTCGACACAGCGACCGACACGCCGGTTGAGAGCGACCCCGCGCCCTTGGACACCGCGAAAGACCCGGCCCCGCAGTCGACTTTCGGGTCCGATCACATGGCATCGGAAACCCCGCCGGACACCAACGGGGACGGTGCCGGGCAGGAACCGCCGACCGCGCCCGAGCTTCCCGGCCTGCAGGATGCCCCGGACACCCAAACGGAGGCGGAGGCCGCATCGCCGGATGCAGCCGCGTCATCGGTCGCTGAACCGGCCTCGCCGCCTGCCCCGCTGGCCGATATTTCCAATATTCCCGCCGACCCGAACGATGGCGACGCAACCCCGACCGCCCCGCTGGCAAGTGCCCTGCGACAGGCACGCAAGACGGGCACCAGCGCCCATATTACCGCGTTGCAGGCGCTTGCGGATCGGCTGGAGTCCCTTGCGGCGCAAATGGACGGCCAGCCCGGTCAAACACCGTAAGCGCGCAAATGTTCCCCCATGCCCTGCCCGAATGCGGAATGATGAAATTCCTGCCGTTTCCCGCTTGCCCTGCCTGTGAAAATCACTATGTAAGGTCTCCAGTCGGGCTATGGCGCAGCCTGGTAGCGCGTCCGTCTGGGGGACGGAAGGTCGCAGGTTCGAGTCCTGCTAGCCCGACCATTTTCAAAACCGCCCGCCCGTTCATCGGGCGGGTGTTTTTGTATCCGCATGACGGGTCCAACAAGAGGGCCAAGGGGGGACGCAGATGAAAACCGGTGTTTTGGCAGACCGGCAGATCAGGCAGATGATCACCGATGGCGGGATCGCGGCATCCTCGCCGATCCTGAACGAACAGATCCAGCCCGCTTCGCTGGATTTGCGGCTGGGCGATACCGCCTATCGCGTCCGTGCGTCGTTTCTGCCCGGCAAATCCTCGACCGTCGCCCAGCGGCTGGACGAACTGACCATGCACAAAGTGTCGTTGACCGGCGGGGCGGTTTTGGAAAAAGGCTGCGTCTATGTCGTTCCCCTGATGGAACGGCTGCGCCTGCCCGAAGGCATGACCGCGGCGGCCAGCGCCAAATCCTCGATCGGGCGGGTCGACCTGATGACCCGCGTGATCACCGATCAGGGGATCGAGTTCGACCGCGTGCCCGAAGGTTATGACGGCCCGCTCTATGCCGAGCTTTGCCCGCAGAGTTTTTCGGTCGTGGCCCAGCCCGGCCAGCTTCTGAACCAGATCATTTTCAGGCAGGGCAAAACGATCCTGACCGATGACGAACTGCGCGCAGTCCACGCCCGCACGCCCATCGTGTCAGGCGATCCGGTGATCTCGGACGGGCTTGGGTTCTCGGTCGATCTAAAGCCAACCACCGGCGACCTGGTGGGCTATCGCGCCAAGCGCCATACCGGCGTCGTCGACCTGTCAAAGCTTGCCCATTACGACCCGGCGGACTACTGGGAAGAGGTGCACACGACCGATGGGCGCATCATCCTTGACCCCGGCGCGTTCTATATCCTTGTCAGCCGCGAGGCGATTGCCATCCCCCCCGACTGCGCCGCCGAAATGGCCCCCTATCTGGCGATGGTCGGCGAGTTTCGCGTGCATTACGCGGGTTTCTTCGACCCCGGTTTCGGCTTCGACGCTGCTGGCGGATCAGGATCGCGCGGCGTGCTTGAGGTGCGCTGCCACGAAGCGCCCTTTGTGCTGGAACACGGGCAGGTCGTCGGTCGTCTGGTCTATGAGCGGATGAGCGAAGTGCCCGAGGCACTCTATGGTGCCGACATCAAATCGAACTATCAGGGTCAGGGTCTTAAACTGTCGAAGCACTTCCGCTGATCTTGCGACGCCTGCCGCGCTGGCGGTCTCAGGCAGGTTCCCACAATTCTATCGGATTGCCTTCCGGGTCATTCAGCCAGGCAAAACGACCGTTTGGATAAGGCGAGTCCGGGTCGGGCCGCACTTCGATACCTGCGGCCCTGAGTTGCGCCACCATCTTGTCCAGATCGCGCACCCGGAAATTCAGCATGAAGGGCTGCTCGCGGTTCCCGAAATAGTCGGTGATTTGCTCGAACGGGGCGAACACGGTCTCGCCTGCCTCTTGCGTCCAGCAGGGGGTTTCGTAATCGCCCGGAACCTTGTCGATCCCAAGATGGGCCTTGTACCAATCGGCCAGGGCTGCGGGATCTTCTGACCTGAAAAAAAACCCGCCGAATCCCAGAACCTTTTCCATGGCGCCTTCCCAACCGCACGAAGAGCGGTTTTTCATGTGAAGCGTTTCGATTTCGTGTTGAACGACGACGATAGACCGAAATGCCTTAGAACAGCTTGCGTGTCAGCCTGCGTGCCTTCCTCGCTCGTTTGACCATATCCTTCCCCTGTCGGGTCTGGCTGTCGGCACGGGCGCGTTCGTCTTCCGTCATCTGGTCACGCGCCTTGCCGCGTCGCGATGCCATATCAATCCCGGCATCGACACCTTTGTTGACCAATCGGCGCGTCACCTGTCGGATAATCATATTGATGATCTGGTTGGCGTTCATGTCATCTCTCCTGCCCTTTGCGGGGATACTATCCGCAAACTCGGGCAATTTCACGGCGGTCCACCCGGCACTTGCCGATTGGGTCAATCTTCGAACAATTCGGACTGCCCTTCCGGGCTTTCATCTTCATCCTCGGTTTCCGGCCCCGGCATGGCGCCGGGGGGCGGGCGGCTTTCCAGCAGACCGGCCGAGCGCAGTTCTTTCAGCCCCGGCAGATCGCGGGCGCTTTCCAGCCCGAAATGGTCCAGAAATTCCGAGGTGACAACAAATGTCACCGGACGGCCCGGCGTCATCCGGCGGCGCCCGAAACGGATCCATTCCATTTCGATCAGCTGATCAATGGTGCCACGGCTGACGGATACGCCGCGAATTTCCTCGATCTCGGCACGGGTGACGGGTTGGTGATAGGCGATGATGGCCAGCGTTTCGATTGCAGCACGGGACAGTTTGCGCGTTTCAACCGTTTCTTTCTGCATCAGATAGCCAAGGTCCGGCGCGGTGCGGATGGCCCAGGCATCCCCAACCTTGACCACAGACACGCCGCGCCCTTCATATCGTTTGCGCAGGTAGACCAGCGCCTCTGCGGCGTCCGACCCGTGCGGCATCCGTGCCTCAAGCTCTTTCACCGTCACGGGTTCGGCCGAGGCAAACAGGATGGCTTCGACCATGCGTTCCTGTTCGCCCATCGGCGGGGCCTCGAACAGGCTGTCATTGCCCTTGTCGGCGTGGCCATCGGCCTCGACTTCATCACGCGTTACATCATCCGTCATTCGATTTCCTGCGGATTTGAATGGGGGCGAAAATCTCGCCCTGTCTCAGTTCGATGGCACCTCGCTTGGCCAGTTCCAGCGTGGCGGCGAAATTTGCTGCCGTGGCCGACCGGCGGCGAACGGGGTCGGTTTCCCACCCTTCGGGCAGGTACGAGGTCAGGTCGGTCCAGTCGCCCGCATAGCCAATCAGCCCGCGCATCCGGTCCAGCGCCTGCTCCATCGTCATCACCGCGTCGCGGTCCATCACGAAGGGGCGGAACTCGTCCTTGGTGCGAATGCGGGCATAGCCCTGCATCAGGTCCAGCAGGTTCGCGGTATAGGTCACACGGCGCACGCGGGTCACGTCTTCGGGGATGCCGCGGGCAAAGAAGTCACGGCCCAGCTGGTCGCGCGCCATCAGCTTGGCCGCCACGTCGCGCATCCCCTGCAAACGCTCCAGCTGGAACGCAAGATGGGCGGCAAGCTCTTCGCCCGACGGCCCGTCCTCGGAGGGGTCGGGCGGCAAAAGCAGGCGGGATTTCAGAAAGGCCAGCCAGGCGGCCATCACCAGATAATCCGCCGCCAGTTCGATCCGCAGATGCCGCGCCTTTTCGACAAAGCCCAGATATTGCTCGGCCAGTTCCAGAACCGAAATCTTACGCAGATCGACCTTTTGCGTGCGACTGAGCGTCAGAAGCAGGTCAAGCGGGCCTTCAAACCCCTCGACATCGACGATCAGCGCCTCGGCGGCCAACCGCTCCGAGACCGACATCGCGTCGCTTTCAAATTCGTCAGTCTCGCTCATCCGCCGCCCGTTCAGACCCCTGACCTGTCATCAGGCTCTGAAACTCGGCGTCAAGCGCGGAAATGTCAACAGGATCAGGGGGGCGTCGCCAATCCAGCGCGGCATTGGCACGTTCCAGCGCCTGCCCTGTCAACGCCCCGGTGGCATCGGCCACCTCTTCCATCTGCGCCAGCACACCGTTGCAATGCAGGATCATGTCGCACCCGGCCTGCAACGACCGGCGGGCACGCAGCGAAAGCGGCCCGGACAGCGCCTGCATCGACAAATCGTCGGTCATCAGAAGGCCGCCAAACCCGATCTGCCCGCGGATCAGGTTGATGACCTTCGGGCTTTGCGTGGCCGGGTGTTCGGCGTCGATATCCTCATAGACAATATGCGCGGTCATCCCGAGGGGCAGCCCCGCCAAAGGCTCGAACGCCATGAAGTCCGTGCGCCCCAGTTCCTTGGCCTTGGCCTTTACCCGTGGCAGGTCCTTGTGGCTGTCCAGATTGGCGCGACCCTGTCCGGGGATGTGCTTGACCACCGGCAACACCCCGCCTTCCAGAAGCGCCTGTGCCACCGTGCCCGCCCGCTCGGCCACGCGCACGACATCCTCGCCGTAACAGCGATTGCGCAGGATCGGATGGGTGTCGGCATTGGCGATATCGGCAAGCGGCGCACAATTGCCGTCGATCCCGACCGCCAGAAGTTCGTCCGCGATCAGGCGATAGCGAATATAGAGCGTCCGCAGCGCATCGCCCTTGTTGAAGTTCACCTGGTCGAGTGCCGGAAGCCATTCACGCCAATATGGCCCGGTCATCCGCGCCACGCGGCCACCTTCCTGGTCGATGAACACGGGAACATCGCGCCCCACCGCACCGCGAAGGTCGGCGGTCAGGGCGCGAATCTGGTCCGGGGTTTCGACATTACGGGCAAACAGGATGAAACCCCACGGCTGCGCGCGTTCATAGAAATCCCGCTCGGACGGGGAAAGCCGCGGTCCTTCGCATCCGAAGATATACGCGCCCTGCCCCTGCATGTCAGCGGTTCACAACCGGGATGCAAGCCGCCTTGGACGCCATCAGAACCGAACAGAAGCGGCGCGCATCGGCAAGGTCTTCGAACCCGACGGCGCGCAGGCGATAGAAGGTCTTGCCGCCCGACTGGGCTTTTTGAACGACACGCGACTTGCCGGTGAAATATTCCTCGAAGCGCGCGGTCAGCCGGTTCCATTCGTCACGGGCCACATCGGCGCTGTCAAAGGCACCAAGCTGGACCAACCGGGTGCCGGCGGCGACCTGTTCCGGCGCAACTTCGATCGCAATCTCTGCCGGAGCAATCGGGGCTGCGGCAACGCGCGTGGTCAGGTCAGCCGGACGACCCGAGGGACGCGGCGATTGAGTGACACCGGGAACCGACGCCGGAATGATCTTGAACTCAGGCTCTGCCGGCATGGCATCGGCCGCGGCCGACAACGACGCCGCGACGGTTTCATCCGGCGCGTCCCCCGAAAGCCCTTCGGCATCCGCGGCGATCTGTTCGGCGATGGCCAAGGCCGCGGCAACGGCATCAACGGGGGCCGGGTCGGCATCCGGCAGGACTGCCGATGCCTCGTGCAGCGGTAATTCCGAGCCGGGTGCAGTCGCAGCACGGGTTGCAACCTCCGAGGTCATGTCTTCATCTGCCAGGTCTTCCGGCGCGGGGGCCAGCACCAGACGATCGGCAGGCGCAGCCGCCTGCCCCTCGGACTGCACATCATTTACGGCAAACCCCTGGTGGGCGGCGGACTGGCCACCGGGATCGTCCGGCTGCACGCGCATCGGGCCTTCAAGCGCACGCACGACCGGAATGCCGGTGACATCACGCACCGCCAGCTTGTAACCCCAGACCCCCAGCCCCACGATCAGCGCGACGGAAAGGGCCGCACCGGCGTAGCCCAACACCGTGCCGAACCCACCGGGCGCAACCGGCGCCGCATCCGAGGCGAGCGCATCTTCTGCCATCTCTGCCATCGGGGCATCGTGGGCGCCATAGGCGGCATGGGCTGCATGAGCCTGTTGCGGATGCGGGTGGGGGCCACCATGCGCCGGGTGCAGATAGTGCGGCGATGCCTGCGTCACCGCAGGGGCCACCACCGGCGGCTCGGTCCGGTGCGTGGACGCATAGCCTTGATCATACTGGTTGTTAAACGTCGCCCGCCGGACCCCGGGGGTCCAATTCGCTTCTGCCATAATGCCTCACCTCCGGATACGAACGCGCCGGCCGTTATTGGCTCTTCCTGCGTCCCGTTCCGGTTACTGCGTCAACCTCTCTCCCGGTCGAGGTTGCGCTTGTGGTCAGCGCATTTCCTCGGCAGGAGTGACGCCCAAAATACCCAAGCCTGACGAAATGACAACGGCTACGGCGCGCGGTAGGGCGATTTTCGCCGCTGATGAGTCATTATTGCCATCCTGAAGGAAGCGCAGCTCCGGCCTGTCATTGCCGCGGTTCCACAGCGCATGGAAATCCGAGGCGAGCTCATACAGATAGAACGCGATCCGGTGCGGCTCGTGGGTGCGGGACGCGATTTCAACCAGGCGTGGCCATTCGGCAAGCTTCTTCGCCACGGCCACTTCCGCCCCGTCCTCGATCTTCGGCGTGTCGGTCAGGGCGATCCCCTGTTCCTTGGCCTTGCGCAGCACCGAACGCACCCGCGCATGGGCATACTGCACATAGAACACGGGGTTGTCGCGGCTTTGCTCCAACACCTTGTCGAAATCGAAATCCAGCGGCGCGTCGTTCTTGCGGGTCAGCATGACGAACCGGGTCACGTCGGGGCCAACCTGTTCGACCACATCGCGCAGGGTGACGAAATTACCCGCCCGCTTCGACATCTTGAACGGCTCGCCATTCTTGAAAAGCTTCACAAGCTGGGTCAGCTTCACGTCCAGCGGCACGCGCCCATCCGACAGCGCCGATACCGCCGCCTTCATCCGCTTCACATAGCCGCCATGATCGGCACCGAACACGTCGATCAGCGCGTCGAACCCGCGCTCGACCTTGTCGAAATGATAGGCGATGTCCGGGGCAAAATAGGTCCAGCTGCCATCGGATTTCTTGACCGGGCGGTCCACGTCATCCCCGTGGGCGGTGGATTTGAACAAGGTCTGCTCGCGCGGTTCCCAATCCTCGGGCGTCTTGCCTTTCGGCGGCTCAAGCACGCCTTCATAGATCAGCCCCTTGCCTTCCAATGCGTTCAGCGCAGCCTCGATCCGGCCGGTGCCATACAGCGATTTTTCCGAGAAGAAGACATCCATCTTCACCCCCAGCATGGCCAGATCCTCGCGGATCAGCTCCAGCATCTTTTCAGTGGCAAATTCACGGACATCCGCCAGCCAGACCTCTTCGCCCGTGCCGACATAGGCGTCGCCCACCTTGTCCTTCAGCGCCTGCCCCACCGGCACCAGGTAATCGCCGGGATAGGTGCCGTCCTCGAACGCGACCTCCTGCCCGTGCGCCTCCAGATACCGAAGATAGACCGAGCGGGCCAACACATCGACCTGCGCGCCCCCGTCGTTGATGTAATATTCCCGCGTCACATCGTGACCGGCATATTCCAGAAGGCTCGCCAGCGCATCCCCGAACACCGCGCCGCGGGTGTGCCCCACATGCAAGGGGCCCGTCGGGTTGGCCGACACATATTCGACATTGACCTTCTGCCCCGCGCCCATGGCCGACCGCCCATAGCCCGCATCACCAAGAATGCCGGTGACCAGCCCCATCCAGACAGCCACGTTCAGCCGCAGGTTCAAAAACCCCGGCCCCGCCACTTCGGCCACGTCGATACGGCTGTCCGCCGCCAGCTTCTCGGCCAGCTTTTCCGCGATGTCGCGCGGCTTCATCTGGGCAGATTTCGCCAGCACCATCGCGGCATTGGTCGCCATGTCGCCATGGGCGGCATCGCGCGGCGGCTCGACCGCCACGTTGTCGAAGCTCAGACCGGCAGGCAACAGACCCTCCGCGGTCATCACGTCAAGCGCGTCGATCACTAGGCTGCGAATATCGGCAAACAGGTTCATGGGGCTGGTCCTTTTCTCTCAGCCGCACTCCTAGCACCCCCGCCCCAAAGGTCAAGCGACCGGGGCCGTCGAAAACGACCCCACCCGCTTCTTCTGGCGGGAAATATCCCGGGGGTGAGGGGCAAAGCCCCGAGGGGGCAGCGCCCCCTAGCCGCCCAACCCCAGCCGCTTGTGTTCCTGCAAGGCGAACCGGTCGGTCATCCCGGCGATATAGTCGGCCACCAACCGCGCCAGCCGCGTGTCGCTGTCCGCCGCCTCGATCTCGGCACGCCATTCGCTTGGCAGGTCGGACGGCACCGCGCGATAATGCGCGAACAGATCCTCCACCACCCGCGTCACGCGTTCACGCATCGCAACCACCGTGGGCGCGCGATACATGCGCGCAAACAGGAACTGGCGGATCACCTTCAGGTCTTCCCACAACGCGGGCGAAAACCGGATGACCGCATGGTCCAGCGCGCGCACCTCCTCGACCGTATTCGGCTCGGCCTCTGCCAGCAGGGCTTGCGAGGTGGTCAGCACATCCTCGACCATCACGCCGAACACGCGCCGCAGGGCCTCGTGTCGGCGGCGCCCGTCCTCCAGACCGGGATAGGTCGCATCCACCTCGGCAATCGCGGGGCCGACGATGGGCAATCCGGCGATCTCATCCATGTCAAACAGCCCGGCCCGCAGCCCGTCATGCAGATCGTGGTTGTTATAGGCGATGTCATCGGCCAGGGCTGCGGCTTGCGCCTCGGCACCTGCATGGGTGGTCAGTTCAAGATCGTGACGCGCGTTATACTCCGCCAGCGCATAGGGCAGCTCGCCCGTCACTGGCCCGTTATGTTTCGCTATCCCTTCAAGGGTTTCCCATGTCAGGTTCAACCCGTCCCATTCCGCGTAATGCCGTTCCAGCGAGGTGACGATCTTCAACGCCTGCGCGTTGTGATCGAAGCCGCCATAGGGCGCCATCATCGCATTCAGCGCGTCCTCACCGGTGTGACCGAACGGCGTGTGCCCAAGATCATGCGCCAGAGCCACCGCTTCGGTCAGGTGGCTATTCAACCCCAACGCACCGGCGATGGTCCGCGCCACCTGCGCCACCTCGATCGAGTGGGTCAGGCGGGTGCGAAAGTAATCGCCTTCGTGTTCGACAAAAACCTGTGTCTTGTGCTTCAGCCTGCGAAAGGCCGAGCTGTGGATGATCCGGTCACGGTCGCGCTGAAACGGTTCGCGAAAGGCGCTTTCACCTTCGTCATGAAGCCGCCCCCGGCTGTCACCGGGATGGGTTGCATAAATGGCAAGCATCGTGCCCCCTTCTGCCTGTCACTGCGGGTGTGCCCGGATGTCCCGTCCGCTGCCCCCGTTTCGGGCGTCTTGTCGCGCCCGCACGGCACCCCTATATTCTGTTTGGCGTGAACATGAAATGGAATTCCAATGGACCTGACCCTGCCCCCGACCGTTACCGACCGCGCTTTCGCGCGCCTGGCCGAAATTGGCGCGGGTGCCCAGGGCAAGGCCCTGCGGGTGGCCGTCGAAGGTGGCGGCTGTTCGGGGTTTCAGTATGACATTTCGCTGGATGACCCGGCCGAGGGCGATCTGGTGCTGGAAGGCGCGGGCGAACGGGTCGTGGTGGACGAGGTGTCGCTGCCCTTCCTGACCAACGCCACCATTGATTTCAGCGAAGAGCTGATCGGGGCACGGTTCATCGTGGACAACCCGAACGCGTCAGCCTCGTGCGGGTGTGGCACATCGTTTTCGATGTAACCCGCCTGCCCCTTTCCTTGCCGCGATCAACCCGCTAGATGCAGCCCATGCGAACCGAATGGGACACCATCATCATTGGCGCGGGGGCTGCCGGGCTGTTTTGCGCGCCCTTCGCGGCGGCGGATGGTAAATCCGTGCTGGTCATCGACCATGCCGCCAAACCCGGCGAAAAGATTCGCATTTCCGGCGGTGGGCGCTGCAATTTCACCAATATGCACGCCGAGCCCGCGAATTTCACTGGCCAGAACCCACATTTCCACAAATCGGCGCTGGCGCGGTATACGCAGTGGGATTTCATCGAGTTGATCGACCGTGCAGGCATTGCGTGGCACGAAAAGGCGCTGGGGCAATTGTTCTGTGATGGGAAATCCACCCAGATCATCGACCTGCTGGTGCGAAATATGCACGAGGCCGGGGCCGAATTGCGCCTGTCGACCAACGTTCAGACGGTCGCGCGAACGGATGCAGGATTTGCGCTTGAGACCACATCGGGCACCCTGACCTGCCGCAATCTTGTTCTGGCCACCGGTGGCAAGTCGATCCCCAAGATGGGCGCGACCGGGTTTGCTTATGACATTGCCCGGCAGTTCGGGCACCGGGTCATCGACCCGCGCCCCGCCCTTGTGCCCCTGACCTTTCCCGAGGGGCGGTTTGCCGCGCTGTCCGGCGTGTCCCTGCCGGTCCGGGCGTGGACGACGCGCGCCAGCTTCGACGAGGCGCTGCTGTTCACCCATCGCGGGTTATCCGGCCCCGCGATCCTGCAAATCTCGTCTTTCTGGCGCGAGGGCGAGGCGATCCATATCGACCTGACCGCCGGGCGCGACCTGTTTGCCGCCCTGCGCGACCTACGACAGACCGAAGGACGACGGCAATTGTCGACCGAGCTTGCCCACCACCTGCCCGCGCGGCTGGTGGAGTTTCTGGCGACCGAATGGGCGGATCGCTTCGACCTGATCCAGCGGCTGGCCGACCAAACCGACACCGCCCTGCGCGCCTTGACCGATCAACTGTCCGATTGGTCCCTGACCCCGTCCGGGTCCGAAGGCTATCGCACCGCCGAGGTAACGTTGGGTGGCATCTCGACCGACGGCATCGACAGCAAGTCGATGATGTCGAAGACCGTGCCGGGTCTCTATTTCATTGGCGAATGCGTGGATGTGACCGGATGGCTTGGCGGGTTCAACTTTCAATGGGCCTGGTCCAGCGCCCATGCCGCCGGGCGGCATATCGCCGAAAGCTAGGCCGCGCTGCTTGCGCCCCCGCCCGTTTGCGCCCACATTGGCCGCGAAGAGCAGGAGGGGTCTGATGAAAATCGCCAGTTTCAATATCAACGGCATCAAGGCGCGCTTGCCCGCGCTGATGGATTGGCTGGACGAGGCACAGCCCGACGTGGCGATTTTGCAGGAAATCAAGTCCATTGACGAGAACTTCCCGCGAGAAGTCTTTGAAGACAAAGGGTATAACGTCGCCACCCATGGGCAGAAAAGCTTCAACGGTGTGGCGCTTCTGTCCAAGCTGCCGCTTGAGGATGTGACGCGCGGCCTGCCCGGCGATGACGATGACGAGCAGGCCCGATATATCGAAGCCACCGTGGTTGGCGATCACGCGGTGCGCATCTGCGGTCTCTACCTGCCCAACGGCAACCCGGTGCCGGGGCCGAAATACGATTACAAGCTGGCGTGGATGGATCGCCTGCGCGCCCGTGCCGAAGACCTGCTGGCAGAAGAAATGCCCTTCCTGATGGCGGGCGATTACAACATCATCCCGCAACCCGAAGATGCCGCCCGCCCGCAGGACTGGATCGAGGACGCCTTGTTCCGCCCCGAAAGCCGCGAGGCATGGCGCAAGATCGTCAATCTGGGCCTGACCGAGGCGTTCCGGGTGCGCAATCAGGCACCCGAACACTATACGTTCTGGGATTTCCAGCGCGGCGCCTGGCAGCGCAATGACGGCATTCGGATCGACCATTTCCTGTTGTCGCCGGAATGTGCCGACCTTTTGACCGATTGCCAGATCGACAAAGAGGTGCGGGGGCGCGAGAAGCCCTCGGACCATGTTCCGATCTGGATTAATCTGGCGGCTTAAGGTTCTGACATGGCGCGTAAAATCATCATTGACACCGATCCCGGACAGGACGACGCCGTGGCCATCCTTCTGGCTTTGGCCAGCCCCGAGGATATCGAGGTTCTGGGCATCACCGCTGTCGCCGGAAACGTGCCGCTGGCGCTGACGGCCAAGAACGCCCGGATCGTTTGCGAACTGGCGGGCAAGCCGGACACCCGCGTCTTTGCAGGCTGCGACCGCCCCTTGCGCCGCGATCTGGTCACGGCGGAATATGTGCATGGCAAGACGGGGCTGAACGGCCCGGTGCTGCCCGACCCCGTGATGCCGCTTCAGGACCAGCACGCGGTCGATTTCATCATCGACACGCTGCGCGCCCATGATCCGGGGACCGTGACGCTTTGCCCGTTGGGGCCGCTTACCAACATCGCCACCGCCTTTGAACGCGCGCCGGACATCGTTGACCGCGTGCAGGAAATCATCCTGATGGGCGGCGCTTATTTCGAGGTTGGCAATGTGACCCCGGCGGCCGAGTTCAACATCTATGTCGATCCGCAAGCCGCTGATATTGTTTTCAGGTCCGGCGTCCCGCTGGTTGTGATGCCGCTGGATGTCACCCACAAGGCGCTGGTGACGAAAGCCCGCAACGACGCCTTCCGCGCCCTGCCCGGCGAGGTTGGTCACGCGGTCGCTGAGATGACCGATTTCTTCGAACGGTTCGATAAGGAAAAATACGGATCCGACGGGGCACCTTTGCATGACCCGACGGTCATCGCCTATCTGATCCGGCCCGACCTGTTTCACGGCCGCCATGTGAATGTGCAGATCGAAACACAATCAGAGCTGACGCTTGGCATGACGGTGGCCGATTGGTGGGGGGTGACGGATCGCCCGCCCAACGCCCTCTTCATCGGAGATCTGGATGCGGACGCCTTCTTCGCCCTTCTGACCGAAAGGATCGCCCGCCTATGAGCAGCCTGCGCCTTGCCACCCCGGATGATCTTGACCGGTTGATGCCACTTGTCGCGGGGTTTCACGCCCAAAGCGGCATCGAACAGGATGACGAGACACGGCGCGGCGCGTTGCAGCCCTTGCTGGACGGCTCGCCGCATGGCGCGATCTGGATGATCGGGCCGCGCGTGGCCCCGGTGGGCTATATCGCTGTCAGCTTCGGCTGGTCGATCGAATTTGGCGGGCTGGACGCGTTTCTGGACGAGATTTACGTGCGCGAACGGGTGCGCGGGCGCGGCATGGGCAGCGAAGCCTTGGCCGCTCTGGTGCGTGCGCTGGCCGAACAGGGGATTAACGCGATGCATCTTGAGGTCGACGCCGACAACGACCGTGCCCGTTTGCTCTATGAACGGATCGGGTTTCTGTCGCGCAATCGCCATCACCTGATGACACGGGTGATGTAGCGGCTGAAAAACTCTGCTAAGGTTGGGGCAATGCGCGAACTGTTTGACAATTCCTATGCCCGTCTGCCCGACAGGTTCTATACCAAGCTGCCACCGGTTGCGGTGGCGCACCCGCAAATACTGCGCGTCAACGACGCCCTTGCGCGCGATCTTGGGCTGGACCCGGCGGACCTGACTGCCGAGGTGCTGACCGGCAACGTGCTGCTGCCAGGGTCCGAGCCGCTGGCGCAGGTCTATGCCGGCCACCAGTTCGGCGGCTGGGTGCCGCGTCTGGGCGATGGGCGCGCGATCCTGCTGGGCGAGGTCACGGGCGATTTCGGGCGCCGTGACATCCAGTTGAAAGGCTCTGGCATCACGCCATACAGCCGCAATGGGGACGGGCGGGCCTGGCTTGGGCCGGTGATGCGCGAATATATCGTGTCCGAGGCGATGCACGCCCTTGGCATCCCCACCACCCGCGCGCTTGGGGCCGCCCTGACCGGCGAAGGCGTGCAACGCGAACGCCGCTATCCCGGCGCGGTCCTGATGCGGGTGGCCGCCAGCCATATTCGCGTCGGCACCTTCCAGTATTTCGCCGCGCGCGGCGATACGGCGGGCCTGCGTCTTCTGCTGGATCACTGCATCGCGCGACATTATCCAAACGCCGATGGCCCGATGGAATTCCTGGCCGAGGTGGTGGCCGCTCAGGCGCGGCTGATCGCGCAATGGATGAGCATCGGCTTCATCCACGGCGTGATGAACACCGACAATATGGCGGTGTCGGGCGAAACCATCGACTATGGCCCCTGCGCGTTCATGGATGCCTATCACCCCGGCACCGTCTTTTCATCCATCGACCAACAGGGGCGTTATGCGTTTCAGCAACAGCCCAATATGGCGGTCTGGAACCTGGCGCAACTGGCCACCGCGCTGTTGCCGCTGATGGATGGCGACCCCGAGGACGCAGCATCCGAAGCCACGCAGGTTCTGGAAAGCTTTGCCGATCATTTCAGCCCCGAATGGATGCGATTGTTTCGTGCCAAGATCGGGCTGGTCGCGCAGGAAGACGGGGACGAGGCGCTGATCATCGGACTCATGTCGCGGATGGCCGGGTCCCAGGCCGATTTCACCGCGACCTTTACCGCGCTCACACAAGGCGATGCCAGCGCGCACATCACCGATGACGGCGCTTGGGACAGTTGGGCACCAGACTGGACGGCCCGGTTGGCCCGCGAACCGGACGATCCCGAAGCCACCATGACAAAGGCGAACCCCGTTCTGATCCCGCGCAATCACCGGGTGGAAGAGGCCATTCAGGCCGGTATCGAGGGCAACCATGCCCCGTTCCATCGGCTGGTTGATGCCCTGACCCGGCCGTTCGATCCGCGGCCGGAAGATCTTGACCTTGCCAAACCGCCGAAACCGGATGAACGCGTCCTGCGCACGTTCTGCGGCACCTGAAGGGGCGTGGCCGGTGGAAATACACGGACGACTTTACTAGGTTGAGGCGATGGAACCCCATACCCTGGACCTGAAGCTGGTCACCTACAATATGCGCAAGGCCATCGGCCTTGACCGGCGACGCGACCCGCACCGCATTCTGGATGTCATCAACCATCTGGACGCGGACGTGGTGGTCCTGCAAGAGGCCGACCGCCGCCTTGGTCCGCGCCCGACCGCCCTGCCCCATCGGCTGTTGTCGGACGAAACGGATTTCGTGGCAGTGCCTTTCGACCGCAAGGGGATTTCCCTTGGCAGCCATGGCAACGCCATTCTCGTTCGCAAAGGGCTGACCTTTCACGCGGCGGAAGAACTGGACCTGCCGGGGTTGGAGCCACGCGGCGCGGTGTCGGTCGAGATCGAGAAACGGTTGAAGCTCGTGGGCACCCATCTGGGCCTTCTGCGCCCCTATCGACATCAACAGATGCGGCAACTGGCAAAGAAGCTGGCCCATTCCCCGCTGCCCACGGTGATCATGGGGGATTTCAACGAATGGTCGCCAAGACGTGGGTTTGAACCGCTGGAGCATCGGTTCGATGTGATCTCGCCCGGACGATCCTTTCACGCCGCCCGCCCGGTCGCGGCACTGGATCGGGTTGCGCTCAGCAAAGGCGTCGAACTGCGCGATGCTGGCGTGGACCAGTCGCCATTGGCCAAGGTGGCATCCGACCACCTGCCAGTGTGGGCACAGGTGCGCGTCACCGGGTGACGGCAACCCGATCCCGCCGGGCGGAGATGTGTTTCAACATTTGTCACGAACCAGCGGCGTGTTATGACAATCGCAAAGAACCGCCGGGACGCCCGCATGAACATCCTGCAAATCACCTCGCTTCTGATCGTTCTGGCCGGCGCCTTCGGGGCGATCAACTACCTGTTTCTCAAACTGCCCTCGCCCATCGGCATATTGCTCGTTTCGCTGCTGGCATCGCTGGCGCTGATGGGGCTGGATTTCCTGATCCCGGCAATGAACGTGGCCGATCAGGTGCGCACCACCGTTACCAGCCTGGATTTTTCGGACACCTTGCTTGAGGGCATGTTGGGGTTGTTGCTGTTTGCGGGCGCGCTCCATGTCAAGATCCAGGACCTGCGGGCGCAGTGGGGTGTCGTGTTCCTGATGGCCACGATGGGCGTGGGCCTGTCGATGGTCGTGGTGGGGGTGGGCTTCAGTTGGCTGACGGGCGCCCCCCTTCTGATTGCGCTGGTCTTCGGGGCCTTGATTTCCCCGACCGATCCCGTCGCCGTTCTGGGCGTGTTGCGCGAGGCAGATCTTCAGAAGTCGATTGAGACCCAGATCGCCGGGGAAAGCCTGTTCAACGACGGGGTGGGCTATGTGGTGTTTCTGGTGCTGGTGGGGCTGGCCTTTCCCAGCGGTCACGGGGAACACGCGACCGACCCCAGCATCGAAGCCGCCTTGACCCTGTTCTTTCGCGAAGCCATCGGCGGCGCGGTTCTGGGCGTCGTTCTGGGCTGGCTGACCTTCCGCGTGATGCGCCGTATCGACGACTATTCGCTGGAAGTGCTGTTGACGCTGGGGCTGGCCTTCGGCGGCTACGAGCTGGCCGTGGCGCTGCATGTTTCCGGTCCGATCATGGCGGTCTGCGCGGGGCTTCTGATTGGCGATGTCGGCGCCAAACACGGGATGAGCGAAGAAACACGGCGCTATGTCGATGCGTTCTGGAAACTGATCGACGAAATTCTGAACGCGGTCCTGTTCCTGATGATCGGGTTCGAGGTCTTCGCCGTCGCCTTCACCATGGACGCCGTTACCGCCGGGGTCCTGTCGATCGCCCTTGCGCTGGTGGCGCGGCTGACGGCCGTGGCGGTGCCGGTGATCCTGCTAAAACCCTTCCGCAGCTTTTCACGCGGTGTGATCCCGATCATGACCTGGGGCGGGCTTAAGGGCGGTATCTCGGTCGCGCTGGCACTGAGCCTGCCGGACAGCGACTGGAAACCCGTGATCCTGACGGCGACCTATATCATCGTCGTCTTCTCGATCATCGTGCAGGGTTTGACGGTTGCACCCTTGGCGTCACGACTGGGGCGCGAACCGGAGTTGATGTAGCAACACCACCGCGATCAATGCGGATCGTTCCGCCCCGACGTCACCGCCCCAAGGATCAGTTCCGCCGCCGGGCGGAAGTTTCGCGCAAACTCGTTGATCGCGAAGGCCTCGCGCATGTCGTCGGGCAGGCCCTCGGGGTCGCGCCCCGCCGTCAGGTCGAATTGTGCCGCCCCCTGCAGGACATTCATCAAAGTGCGTGCCACAAGCTCTGCCTGCCCCGGATCCAGTTGCATCAGCTGGGCCAAATGGACCGTGAACCGCTCAAACTTCGCCAAAATACTGCGCTTGGCGGCAAATAACGGTTCGTCCGCCACATTGGCTTCGATCACTGCGACCAGCCGCGCAAACAGGGGCAGGAACATCGAGGTGTCCTGTGACAGGGCCGTCAGATACTCTGCCAGATCCGCCGGTTGCGCCGTTAGCGCGGCCTCGTTTTCAAAACGGCTGACCAACGCCTCCAACGCGTCGACGAACAGAAGCAGGAACAGCTCTTCCTTGGAGCGGACGTAAAGATACAGGGTTCCTTTGGCCAGGCTGACCCGTTTGGCCAAAGCGCTCATGGTAACACCGTCAAAGCCCAGTTCTTCGATCAGCTCACGCGCGGCGGCCAGAATTTCAGCCTGCCGCTTAACCTTCTGATCCTCGGACCGGGCCCGTTTACCTGAATATATCGTCAATGATGTCCGCCGTTCCTGACTGTCGCGGGCCAGACCCGCGCTGTTGATCCGACTATCGGACGATCTTTACCGTGTTGGCAAGGGCTGGGGGGTCGCAAAATCGGCGTTCACTTTCCGGGTCGCGCCTGCCGACCGCCGAACAATGACCCCGACAGATTTTCGCGTTCGTCGGGCAACATGACCAACTGAGCATTCCCCCCGCGCGGATTTCGCGGCATAAGGGGGCAGGCAGATCGAGTATCGGAGGGCGAATGTCCGAACCATCCATTCTGAGACGGTGCGAGGAACTGGGCTTGCGCATGACCGACCAACGCCGGGTCATCGCGCAAATTCTGGAAGAAGCGCATCGTGACCACCCGGACGTGGAAGAGCTGCACGCCCGCGCCGCCGGTCTGGACAGTCGCATCTCGCTTGCGACGGTGTATCGCACGGTAAAGCTGTTCGAAGAGGCCGGGATCCTTGTCAAAAACGAATTTGGCGATGGGCGCGCGCGCTATGAAAGCGCGGATCGGGATCACCACGACCACCTGATCGACCTGACCTCGGGACAGGTGATCGAGTTTCTGGACCCGGAAATCGAAGCCTTGCAGGAAAAGATCGCGGCCAAGCTGGGCTATGAGTTGAAGGGGCATCGGCTGGAGCTTTACGGCGTTCGCATGAAAGACAAAAAAGACAGGAAATAGGCGCAACCCATCGCGTTCGATGATCCTCATCATCACCGATGCCGACTTGCCTTGCCTTCGAAAACCGGGTCTTGTCACCGGGTTGTCTTCCTGAGCCCGTGAAATGCCGCCCCATGCAGAACATCCGTGGAATTATCCTGATCATCCTGTCGATGGCGGCGTTCGCGCTGGAGGATGTTTTCGTCAAGTCGATGACGCAGGGAATGCCAGCCTCGCAAACCTTGTTCCTGCTTGGGGTTGGTGGGGCGGTGGCCTTCGCCATCATCACCTTTGTCCAACGCGGCACGCTGTCCCCGCTGGTGCATCGCGACATGCGGTCAAAGGCGATGCTGTGGCGCAACGCGTCCGAGGCGATTTCGGCGATGTTTTTCGTGACGGCCCTGTCCCTTGTGCCCCTGTCTACGGTCTTGGCGGTGTTTCAGGCAATGCCCCTTGCCACCACGGCGGGTGCGGCGCTGTTTCTGGGGGAACGCGTCGGCTGGCGACGGTGGAGCGCCATCGGCATGGGGTTCTTCGGGGTTCTGCTGATCATCCGACCGGGCGCCGAGGGGTTCCAGATGGCTGCCCTTCTGCCCATCGCCGCCGTGTTCGGCATTGCCCTGCGCGATCTTCTGACCCGACAGCTTGACCCGACGATCCCATCGACCAGCGTGGCGTTCTTTGCCTTCCTGTCCTGCATCCCGGCGGGCCTTTTGATGATCCCGGTCAGCGGGGCGTTCGTCGTTCCCGAGCTTTCCGGCTGGCTGCTGATGCTGGGGGCAACCACGTTCGGCGTGTCTGGATACTATGCCATCGTCATTGCGCTGCGGATGGCTGAAACCTCGATCATCATGCCGTTCCGATACACGCGGCTGATCTTTTCGATCATCCTTGGGATCCTCGTCTTTGGCGAAGACCCGGACAAGCTGACCTATCTGGGAGCAGCGATCGTGATCGGGACCGGGATCTATACCTTCCTGCGCGAACAGAAGGCCAGCGCGCAGGAATAGGTTTCAATTCTGTTGTCGTAACGCCCCGGACGCGCTAAAGAGCCTCAACTGAAGTTTTCTTCTTATTGGGAGCGCTAACATGACCACCATCGTCGATATTTTTGCCCGCGAGATTCTGGACAGCCGGGGCAATCCCACGGTTGAGGTGGACGTGATCCTTGACGATGGCACACTGGGCCGCGCCGCCGTGCCGTCGGGGGCGTCGACCGGCGCCCACGAAGCGGTTGAAAAACGCGATGGCGACAAGGCGCGTTACATGGGCAAGGGCGTTCTGGAAGCCGTCGAAGCCGTCAACGGCGAGATCGCAGATGCGCTGGTCGGCTTCGACGCGACCGAACAGGAAGCCATCGACGCCGCGATGATCGAGCTGGACGGCACCGACAACAAGGGCCGTCTGGGCGCGAACGCCATTCTGGGTGTTTCGCTGGCGGTCGCAAAGGCGGCGGCCGATGCCTCTGCCCTGCCGCTTTATCGCTATGTCGGCGGGGCCTCGGCACGGGTGCTGCCGGTGCCGATGATGAACATCATCAACGGCGGTGAACACGCCGACAACCCCATCGACATTCAGGAATTCATGATCATGCCGGTTTCGGCAGACAACATCCGCGAAGCCGTGCGCATGGGGTCGGAAGTGTTCCACACCCTGAAAAAAGAACTGTCCGCCGCGGGCCTGTCCACCGGCATCGGGGACGAAGGCGGCTTTGCGCCCAATATCGCCTCGACCCGTGATGCGCTGGATTTCATCATGAAGTCGATTGAGAAGGCCGGATACAAACCGGGCAGGGATATCTATCTGGCCCTCGATTGCGCCGCGACCGAGTATTACAAGGACGGCAAATACGTGCTGTCGGGTGAAGGCAAGTCGCTGACATCCGAAGAGAACGCGCAATACCTGAAGGCGCTGTGCGACGACTACCCGATCATCTCGATCGAGGATGGCATGTCGGAAGATGACTGGGACGGCTGGGTCGCGCTGACCGAGCTGCTGGGCGACAAGATCCAGCTTGTCGGCGACGATCTGTTCGTGACCAACCCCGCCCGTCTGGCCGAAGGGATCGCGAAAGGCGCTGCGAACTCGATGCTGGTGAAAGTGAACCAGATCGGCACCCTGTCCGAGACCCTGAAAGCCGTCGACATGGCCCACCGCGCGCGCATGACCAACGTCATGTCCCACCGGTCCGGCGAGACCGAGGACGCAACGATTGCCGACCTTGCCGTTGCCACCAATTGCGGCCAGATCAAAACCGGCTCGCTGGCGCGGTCCGACCGGTTGGCGAAATACAACCAGTTGATCCGGATCGAGGAAATGCTGGGCGTGACGGCGGAATATGCCGGGCGGTCGATTTTGAAGTAACTTCAAACTGTGCCTTTTCGTATGTAGGGGCTGGCCAGAAACTTGGCTTTGGCGAAAGCAAACATCTAATCTTGGTTGGATCATTTGAAAAAAGACAACGAGAATATCGAACTGAACCGCCCGGATATCTGGGAGAGTATTGTTCCGACATCTCACCAAGCACTGTTTTCGCCAGCCTTCATCTCAAAGATGGGTGATGTTTACAGGCGGCAGTTTGCCGGCGAACGCTTTTCCGAGCAAGAACTTGTGCCACATATCCATCCTGACCAGTGCCGATTCAAACAGCCAGAACTGGTTTGCAACTCCAGATCTGGCTTCGACCTTCCCTTGCTTTTCTCTCATAAGGCGAATTTCTCGGGGAATATCATAGTACTTGCATCGCAAGATCCATTGCGCACCAAAAACGACGATAATGCACTTACCATGTATACCCCGTGGGGGTTCAGTTCCCCAAAGACGCGCAGTCGAGGAGGAAAAATTCTGTGGCCCCTCGTAGAATGGCTGTGCGAAGAGGGGTTCGGAGTCTATCTAACTGACATTTGGAAGATTTGGCCTACGCTAAACGGTTCTATCGCAAAACACGAAGACCTCATTGAACGTCAGAAGAGGACTCTGCAGTCCGAAATAGAAGCTATCGAAGCGCAGCTGTGGATTACTTTGGGCGTCAAAGCGGCAAACGCAGCACGCCAGAATAACCTACGTGACTTCCTTGACATCGTTCACCCCACCGCACGACCCGATAACTTGAGGAGAGCGTTGAACATCCCAGATACCACTTTTGAAAGTATTAGACGGGGGATGAAGAACTTGATCTTGGACAAGTTGAGATCGACTAAACTACCTAATTGATCCCTAGCCATGACCCCCGACCAGATCATCGCCCACCTGAACCTCTCGCCTCATCCCGAGGGCGGGCATTATCGCCAGACATGGGTGGATACGGATGCAGCGGGGCGTCCGTCAGGCACCTGCATCTATTTCCTCTTGAAAGACGGCGAGCGGAGCCATTGGCACCGGGTCGATGCGACCGAGATATGGCTGTATCACGCGGGGGCGCCGCTGATCCTGTCGATGGCAAAGACCGACACGGGACCGGCAACGGACCATGTGCTTGGCCCGGATTTGGCCGCCGGGCAGTCACCACAACTGATCGTGCCGACGCATCACTGGCAGGCCGCGCGGTCCACTGGCGCCTACACACTGGTCAGTTGCACCGTGTCACCGGGGTTTCAGTTCGAGGGATTCGCCCTGGCGCCCGACGGGTTCGACATCCCCCGCGCCTGAGCGGTTTAGCCGCCCAGTAGCAAGGCCGAGACCGGCGCCATCGCCACCGTTTTCGCCCGGTTCCCCAGGTTCCATTCGATCAACGCTTGCAGGGTTTCGGCGCGCGCGTGGCCCAGCATGATCACCCCGTTTTCCTGACCGGCCTTGAAGGCGGCATTGTCCAGGAACCGGCGCATGACCTTGCTGTCCTGCCCCTCGCCATCCAGTTCGCGAAACACCGTGCCCGAGGCAACGCCGTTTTTCAGCGCCGTCTTGTGGCCGGTGTTCAGCCCCTGCGGCTCGGACACCAGGCCATGCCCGCTGGCGATCAGGATTTTCGAAATCTGGGTGGCCAGTTGGCTGTTGCCCTGAAAGCCGCTTTCCTCGGGCATGAAGACCGCGACGGCCTGATCCAGCAAGGGGGCCTGAGCCTGAAAGATCACCTCGGCATCCTTGGGGGTCGCGTTGGCGGGCAAGGCCGGCACGATCAGCACTTCGGCCCCGACATCACGATAGAACGCAACGGCCTGGGCGGCATCCGGGGCACTGGCTTCGACGACGAAGCTGACCGGAAATGGCAGGTTGTTCAGATCGCCCAGCGATTGGCGGATGGTTCCCTGATCGACCAGCACAACCGACATCAAAGGGCGGCCTTCGGGGTTGGCGAAGGATACGGCATTCTGATCAATCGCAAGCGTCGGCAGGTCGGCCAGAACCGGGCCATCCTCGGCCGTGGCGGCGTCACCGTCCGTTGTCGGCTGGTCGATTGTCGGCAGGCGATTGGTCGTCACCCCGTCCGCCAGATCGCCGATCGGGGCGACAGGGTCGCTTTTGATCTGGGGCGTGTTGGCAAGGTCGGGGATGGATTGCGGCATATTGGATGCCTCCGACTCTGGCGCGTCGGGTTCAGCCGCCCCGGATTCTGTCGCCCCGGCATCGGGATCGGCGGCATCCCCAGTTGCCTCGTCGGCCTCCGGCCCGGCCGGTTCCGGCGCGTCCCTGTCTGGGGCTGCAGGCGGGGCATCGGTTTCGACCGACATATCGCCTTCGGGCGCAACGGGATCAGGCGGTGGCGGCGGCGGCGTGTCCGACACGGGGGCATCGGCGTCGGGTGTCGCATCGGCCGTTGCCGGGTCCGAGGGCGTGTCCGGCGCGCTGATGGCGTCGGGCGGGGTATCGTTGGCAACCGGTGCATCTGCGGCATCCGGCATGGTGTCTTCGGCGGTCGCGTTCCCCTGATCGACAGGTGGCGGAGCAACCTGCGTCGGTTGCACCGGGGACAGCTGCAACGAAACGACACCAAGACCCAGAACCGACACCACGGTTCCGGCCACAACACCCGACAAGAAGCCCTTTGCCATGGCTTTCTCTCCTCGAAACCTCATCCTTTGCACGTGCCGCTCTTGACCGGTGGCACCTGCGTGGATCATGTATAGCCCGACAATTGCAGGACGTAACCCCTGCTGCGATATTCTTGGCGAAAGGCCGCACCATGATCCTGCTGATCGACAATTATGACAGCTTTACCTACAATCTTGTCCACTATTTCGGCGAGTTGGGGGCCGAAGTGGTGGTTCGGCGCAACGATGCGCTGGATGTGCAAGAGGCGATGGGCATGGGCGCAGACGGAATCGTTCTGTCCCCTGGCCCCTGCGATCCGGCACAGGCGGGCATCTGCCTGCCCCTGACCATGGCCGCCGCCGAGGCGGGCGTGCCGCTGTTCGGGGTCTGCCTTGGCCATCAGGCCATCGGCGAGGCGTTCGGCGGCAAGGTCGTGCGCGCACCCGAGATCGTGCACGGCAAGATGGGTGAAATCAGGCATCAGGGCCAAGGCGTCTTCGAAGGCCTGCCCTCGCCGCTGCTGGCCACGCGTTATCATTCGCTTGTCGTCGCCCGCGACACCCTGCCCGACTGCGTTGAGATCACGGCCGAGCTGG
>JAUHWP010000101.1 GCA_030424645.1 Alphaproteobacteria bacterium | reverse complement strand
GGCGGTCAGGATTTTCATGTGTTACTCCTTTTCCATGCCAGGGCGCGAACACCTGCACCATATCGCAGATACGCCGCGCCCGCATCGTCAGAAACCCACAAGCATAAGCATCGCGCCATGATGCGCGTCAAAATCGAGTTGTTTCGAGCGGCGCGGTGAAAGCGCTACGCGCCTTCCACCAACGCCTTCAAATTGGCCAGCCCCGTTTCATAGTCCGCGCCGACCCACCCGTCGAACATCAGGCCCATCCAGCGGGCAATCGGGTTCATGCCCAGCTTGGTCTCAAATCCCCATGTCACCAGCGTTCCTTCGTCAGCCGGTTCCAGATCGAAATAGGCATTGGCAAGCCCCTGAGGGCCGAAATCCAGCGCCGTTTCCACCCGTTCGTTCGGGGTGCTGGCAATGATCACCTGGATCCCGTTTCCAACGCTTGGTTCATCGGATGTCCAGCGCAGGGTGTTGCCGACACCTGTCTCTGGCCCCTCATAGGTCAACACGACATTTGGGTCGCGCGACAGCCACGGCGACCACGCTTCGGTCGCCTGCATCGAATTGACATGCGGGAAAATACCCTCGGCCGGGGCGGATATAAGGGTCGACCGGCTGACCGCCACCTCGGACGGCAGCAGGAACGCAATCGCAATCAGGGCAATGACCAGAACGGCCAGCCCTTTCAAAAAACCGATAACAAGCTTCATTTGGAAAATCCCTTCGTCTAATGACCCGAAGGATAGCACGAATTTACGATTCTCGCGATTTCAACTTGGCAATCATACGCTTACCGCGTCTGGCGGCGGTGAAACCCGCCCCTGCGAGAATAGCCCAAAGCGCCAGCTCCAGCGTGGCAAAACCGAACATGACAGGCAGGAACACCGCGACCACGGCGGCCAGCGTCGCCAGCGCCATCCGGTGCTGTTTCGCCATCGGCCCCGCGAAATCCGCGTCCAACCCCTGTGCGACGCCCGCCTCGCGGGTATAGGCCGTCAGCACAGCCATCGTGGCCGCCGCCCAGCCCAGCGCTGGCGCACCGCTGCCAAGCCCCATGCCAACAAGGATCAGGATGTCGGCATAGCGGTCCGGTGCCTCGTTCCAAAATGGACCATCTGGTTCTTCACGCCCCCCTTCGACAGCAACCATCCCGTCAAACAGGTTGCACAACAGGCGCCCCTGCACCGACAGCGCGGTGATGATCAGCCAGACGGCAGAACTGCCGTTCGAAAGCCAGAAGGCCACACCCGCGATCGCGGCAAACAGGATCGACGCCTGGCTGATCCGGTTCGGCGTGATATTTTTTTGCGCAAGCCAGGCGGCGGCGCGTTGCGCCCATTTGCGGTCGCGGGTTGCGATGGGGCGTCGTTGTGCCATGGGACCTCACTCTGCGATCAGGCGACGGCCCAGAAATAGCGCGTCAGGTGAAAGAATATCGGCGCCGAGAACACCACGCTGTCCAGCCGGTCGATGAACCCGCCATGCCCGGCAATCAGGTGTCCCCAATCCTTGACGCCCTTGTCGCGCTTGATCGCGGACATCACAAGCCCGCCGAAAAAGCCCATCAGCGTGATGATCAGCGCCAGGCCCGCTGCCTCAAGCGGGGAAAACGGGGTCATCCACCAAAGCCCGGCACCAACCAACGAGGCGCTGAGGATGCCGCCCAGAAACCCCTCCCACGTTTTCGAGGGAGACAGGCGCGGCGCGATCTTGTGACGTCCGATCAGCTTGCCCCAGACATATTGCAGCACGTCCGACAACTGCACCACGACCACAAGAAATGCGACCAGAAGCACGTTCTTGCCCTCGTAGCCGGGGATGTTCAGCGACAAAAGCGCGGGGACATGGCTGGCGGCGAACACGCAGATCATCAGGCCCCACTGGGTTTCGGCCACACGGGTCAGGAATCCGTCCGTGTCGCCGTGAACGGCCACCACGATGGGCAACATAAGGAAGGCGTAAACCGGGATGAAAACCGAAAACATGCCATACCAATCCGCCCAGATCAGAAGATACTGCACCGGCAGGATCACGAAGAAGCTGACCACCAGCGCCCAGTGATCGGCGCGTCGCTTGGCAGTCAGGGTCAGAAACTCGCGCAGCCCCGCAAAGCTGAGCAGCGCGAACAGGATGACGACCCCCGCCTGCCCGCCCAGCATCGCCAGCGTCAGCAAGGCAACCATGCCCCACCAGGCGTTGATCCGTGCCACAAGGTTGTCGACCACATCGTTGCCCGGCCCCATGCGGGCCTTCAGAACCTGACCGATCACGGTCGCGACAACCAGGATTGCCAGAACGCCGCCGATCAGCATGGCAAATTCCGAAAGAGCATTCATCGGGCGACCTCCTCGGCCAATGCGGTCAGGGCGGCCTCGGCCCGCGCAAGGAAATCCGCCTTGTCTTCGCCTTCGACAACGGCGAGCGGGTCGCCGAATGTCACCGAGCACAGAAGCGGCACCGGTATCACCTGCCCCTTCGGCATGACCGAGGTCAGATTGTCGATCCAGGTGGGCACCAGCTCTGTTTCCGGTCGCGCCTGCGCCAGGTGGTAAAGCCCCGGTTTGAACGGCAACAACGTGTCATCCGTCATGTTGCGCGTGCCTTCGGGAAACAGGATCAGGCTGGCACCTTCATCCAGTGCGGCGATCATCTGGGCGATAGGGTCGTGGCGCCGGGTTTCCGGGTTGCGGTCGATCAGAACGGCATTGAACACTTCGCGCCCGATGAACGCCTTCAGCCTGCCCGTCAGCCAGTAATCCGCCGCGGCCACCGGACGGGTGCGCGCCCGCAGGGCAGGCGGCAGCACCGTCCAGATCAACACGAAATCGCCGTTCGAGCTGTGATTGGCGAAATAGATACGCTGCCGCGGCACCGGCTCGACCCCTTGCCACACGCCGCGCACGGCGGTCACGACCCGCGCAAAAAGCGAAATCACGTTGCCGACGAGCAGCGGCAGCCCTCTATGCAGCATCCGTGCGACCAGAATGATCAGACCGGACGGAACGACTTGGATTTGGCGTCGTAATACTCCAGCCCGCCTTCGCCAATATCGTTCCAGACACCGTGCAGGGTCAGCTTATCCTGGTCCACCGCCTCTTGCACAAACGGGAAGGTCAGCAGGTTTTCCAGCGATATCTTGACCGCTTCCTTCTCAAGCGTGGCGCTGTCGATCTCGGCGTCGTTGCCGCCAAGGCGCTCATACCCCGGTCGCAGAATATCCATCCAGCGTCCCACGAAAGACGTTTTCTCGGCCAGTTCCGGCGCCCGGCCATGACACAGCTCGTGAAACCCGTGCACGCCGCCGCAGCTTGAATGACCCAGCACGATCAGATGCGCGACCTTCAGGGCGGTCACGGCATATTCGATGGCCGCCGAGGTGCCGTGATAATCGCCATCCGGCGCATAGGGTGGAACAAGGTTGGCGATATTGCGGTGAATGAAGAACTCGCCCTGATCTGCGCCGAAAATGGCGGTGACGTGAACACGCGAGTCGCAGCAGGATATGACCATCGCACGCGGATGCTGACCCTGTTCGGCCAGGCGACGATACCACGACTGGTTCTCGGCATAGCCCGTGGCCTTCCAGCCTTGGTAACGTTGCACAAGATAATTCGGCAGCGGCTGCGCTCGTTCCATGAAATCCTCCGGTTCAGCTTCCCCCCTATGTAGGCGGCAATCGTATGAAATTCGAGGAAATTTTGCAGCACCGATATACGATTTCTTGAGGTCGTTACGTCACACTGACCACGAGAGGGAATATTATCAGGGGTGATCAGGTGACTGAGGTTGTGAAGTTATGCCACCGGGAAACCGTGCGGCTGGATCGTGCACAGTTGGAACGCATATATGTGCAATGGGGGCCCGTGCGGGCAGATAAAGAGGTTAATCAGGCGCTGGAAGAGCTGGCCATCGGCATGGCTGACGTCCAGAAAGCCCACCGGCAAGGGCAGGCAGACCAGTTGTGCGAGCAGCTTCGCCAACTGATCGCGATTGCCAACAAGCTGGGTTTGACAAGTCTTGGCCGGGTCGCCCGCGATGTGCTTGATCTGTCGGCCGGATCGGACCTTCCGGCCTTCAACGCAACCGTCGCCAGGCTGGGCCGGATCAGCGAACGCAGCCTGATCGCGGTCTGGGACATTCAGGATATGTCGATCTGACCGCGTTTCACCCTGGCGGGCGCGATCGGGCGCAGCGGGCGTCAGGCAGAAGCCTGCCGACCCGTGGCTTTGCCTTGCGGTGGCGGATGGTGGCGTTAAGTTGTCCTCGACTCAACTGATCCGAGGCCATGATGACCCTGACATTCGCCCCCGAAACCCCAGACGCCATCCCCTTGATCGTCATCGAAAAAGGGGATGAAACCGTTCTGGGTGCCTTGCCGGAACCCGCGCGGGCCTGGGCCCGTGCCAATGGCTTTCAGGGCGCCCTTGGCGAAGTTCTGGTCGTCCCGGACGAAGACGGTGTGCCAGCGCTGGCATTGGTCGGAAACGGTGACGGGATCGCCCGCGCCCGTAACCGGTTCGGACTTGCGGCGGCGCGATCCAAACTGCCCAAGGGCACCTATCGCCTGCAACACGAACTTGACCCCATCGCGCTGGAAGAAACCGCGCTTGGCTGGCTGCTGGAAGGGTATCGGTTCGACAGATATGCCGATCAGAAACGCCCCGAGGCGATGATCGTCGCCCCCGACGGGATCGACGCAGATCGGCTTGAGGCAATCGCGGCGGGCGAGGCCCTGACCCGCGACCTGATCAACACGCCGACCGAGGATATGGGGCCTGACCAGTTGGAACAGGCGATCACCGCGCTGGCAAAGGAACATGGCGCAGACCTGCATGTCACGGCGGGCGATACGCTGCTTGAAGACAATTTCCCGATGATCCACGCGGTCGGGCGTGCCGCAAACCGCGCACCCCGGTTGATCGACCTGCGTTGGGGCGATACCGGTCCGAAGCTGACACTGGTCGGCAAGGGTGTGTGTTTCGACACCGGCGGGCTGAACCTGAAACCCGGTGCGTCGATGGGATTGATGAAAAAGGACATGGGCGGCGCGGCCACGGTACTGGGGCTGGCGCAGATGATCATGGCACTTGGGCTGCGGGTGCAGCTTCGGGTCCTGATCCCCGCCGTTGAAAACGCCGTGGCGGGCAATGCGTTTCGCCCGGGCGACATCCTGACCTCACGCAAGGGGCTGACGGTCGAGGTCAATAACACCGACGCCGAAGGGCGGTTGGTTTTGGCCGATGCCCTGGCCCTTGCAGATGAGGACGCGCCAGATCTGATGATCTCGATGGCAACTCTGACAGGCGCTGCGCGGGTTGCGGTCGGCCCGGACCTGTCGCCGTTTTATGCCACCCGTCCCGCGGATGCCGACGCGCTGCGCAAGGGCGCCGCTTCTGCCGCTGACCCGGTCTGGGAAATGCCCCTGTGGGCACCCTATGAAACCATGATCGAGCCCGGCATTGCCGATCTGGACAACGCCCCCAAGGGCGGCTTCGCAGGCTCGATCACCGCGGCGCTGTTTCTGAACCGTTTCGTCACGGACACCGCACGCTATGTGCATTTCGATATCTATGGCTGGAACCCGACCGCTGCACCCGCCCGCCCCAAAGGCGGCGTTGGCATGGGCGCACGGGCGCTGCTGGCCGCCCTGCCAGAGATGTTGGATTTGTGATGGACCCGCGCCTGACCCCCGCCAACAGCCGCATTGCGCATGAGAGCCTGCGCGGCAAGGTGGATGCGCCTGCATACACGCAAGGCACATGGCGTCGCGTCGGCACCGGCGTTGTCGATATTCTGAAAGCCCCCGGTGGTCGGCGAAATCGTCAGGCGCTGTTCGGCGAGCGTCTTCTGCACCTTGAAGATCATGACGGGTTCGCCTTCGTGCAGGCTAAGAAGGATGGATATGTCGGCTATGTCGCCTCGGATCGGCTGATGGATGATGCGCAGGCGACGCATGTGATCAGCGCGCCCGGATCGCATCTGTATCCTGCCCCCGATTTCAAACAGCACGAGGTTGACAGCCTGTCCTTTGGCGCGCGGGTCACGGTCACTGGTATGACCAACCGGCTTTCGGAAACCGACACCGGACAGTTCGTGCCCACGGCACATCTTGCCCCGGTCGGGGCCCCGCTTGGCGATGCGGTCACCGTTGCGGAACTTTTTCTGGGGACGCCCTACCTTTGGGGTGGCAATTCCCGTGCTGGCATCGACTGTTCCGGTCTTGTGCAGGCGGCCCTTCTGGCGGCGGGCCATGATTGCCCCGGTGACAGCGACATGCAGGAAACGCTCGGCACCGGCCTTGCAAAGGACGCGCCGCTTGAACGTGGTGATCTGCTGTTCTGGAAAGGTCATGTTGCCCTGGTGGCCGATCAGACGCGCATGATCCATGCCAACGCCTTTCACATGGCCGTCGCATATGAAGAGATCGACGCCGGAATTGCCCGCATCCAGTCGCAAGGCGACGGCCCGGTGACCGCCCGGCGGCGGCTCTGACCTTATTCGACCGCGCGGATCAGCTTGCGTTCCAGCACACGCAGCACCGCGCGCAGGTCGCTGCCGCGCTTCAGGATGCGCCCGTCCATGCCGATCACCGCATATTGGCCCTGCCTGTTGCGCAGCTTGGGGCGTTTTTCGATCCGGTAAAGCGGCGTTTCCGCCGTGCGCCGAAAGACCGAGAATATCGCGACCTCGCGCAGAAAGCTCATCCCGTAGTCGCGCCATTCACCGGCGGCGACCATGCGGCCATAAAGGCCCATGATGGTGCCAAGTTCCCTGCGATCAAAGACGACTTGATCGGCGGGCGGGCCATGCCCCGGAAAGGGCGTCAGGTTTTGCATGTTCATGACCTCAGCTTGCCGATCAATGGTAAACAAATCAATCCCTGCCCAGATTTGGTCGCGATATCGTGCAGAAGTTACCACAACGCTTCCTTGTTGCCGCCCCGTTAACCCCGCATGGATGGGGGCGTAGAGAGAGCGAAAGCTCATCCCGGTGCCGCGGAAACAGCCCCCACCCAGTTTGCGGCATCGGGCCTACGTCTTCGGTATCTTCTGATCAATTTCCTCTGCCATGGGTTCGTGCTCCTGCGGCGTGGGGTCCTGCTCTGTCAGCGTAAAACACTATTGACCGCACGGTCAGCTTTGTGCATCCTCAAACAAATACGTTGGGGGGACCATGACGCCACAGGACCGTGCCGAGCGCGCAGCGCAAATGATGTGGGACGACGATCCGGCCTCGCAAGGGCTGGGCATGTCGCTGGACATGATTGGGCCGGGGCAGGCTGTCATGTCGATGACGGTGCGCCCCGATATGTCCAACGGGCATGGCATCTGTCACGGCGGTTTCATCTTCACCCTTGCCGACAGTGCCTTCGCCTTTGCCTGCAACAGCTACAACCACCGCGTGGTCGCCCAGCATAATTCGATCACTTATCTGGCGCCGGGCAAGCTGGGGGAACGGCTGGTGGCCACAGCGTCCGAGGCCAGCCGCACCGGGCGATCCGGCATTTACGACGTGACCGTCACCGGCGAAGACGGGCGCAGGGTCGCCTTGTTTCGCGGCCATTCGCGGCAGATTTCCGGCACGCATTTCGACGAAGACGCCTGACATGGGGCGGGGCATCCCCCGCCGGAGGAGAGACATGAAAGACCTTACACCCCGCAAGGAAGACCTGGACCCGATCGAGATCGCATCGCGCGACGAGATTGCCGCCACCCAGCTTGAGCGCATGAAATGGTCGTTGAAACACGCCTATGACAACGTGCCGTTCTATCGCAAAAGCTTTGACGACGCGGGCGTGCACCCGGACGACCTGCACAGCCTGACCGATCTGGCGAAGTTCCCCTTCACCGTGAAGCAGGATTTGCGCGACAACTATCCGTTCGGCCTGTTCGCCGTGCCGCGCGAACAGATTGCGCGCGTTCATGCCAGCTCGGGCACGACGGGGCAGCCGACCGTGGTGGGCTATACCAAGAACGATCTCGACATGTGGGCGACGGTGGTGGCGCGGTGTATGCGGGCCTCGGGTCTGCGGCGGGGCGATGTCTTGCACAACGCCTATGGCTACGGGTTGTTCACCGGCGGGCTGGGCGTCCATGGCGGGGCCGAGAAGCTGGGCCTGACCGTGGTGCCGGTTTCGGGCGGCATGACCCAGCGACAGGTGCGCCTGATCGAAGATTTCCACGCCGATGGCATCACGGTGACGCCGTCCTATGCGCTGTCGATCCTGGATGAATACGCCAAGCAGGGCCGCGACCCGCGCAAAAGCCCGTTGAAGGTCGGCATATTCGGGGCGGAACCCTGGACCAACAACATGCGCCGCGAGATCGAAGAGGCGTTCGACATGCACGCGGTCGACATCTATGGCCTGTCCGAAGTGATCGGGCCGGGGGTCGCCAATGAATGCGTCGAAACCAAGGACGGGCTGCATATCTGGGAAGATCACTTCTATCCCGAGATCATCAACCCCGACACAGGTGAAGTGGTTGAAGATGGCGAGCTGGGCGAGCTGGTCTTTACCTCACTGACCAAGGAAGGGTTCCCGATCATCCGCTATCGCACCCGCGACCTGACCCGCCTTTTGCCGGGCACCGCGCGGTCGATGCGGCGGATGGAGAAGATCACCGGCCGGTCGGATGACATGATCATCCTGCGCGGCGTCAACGTCTTCCCGACCCAGATCGAAGAACAGTTGATGGATGTTCCGGCCCTGAGCCCGCATTTCCAGATCGAACTGATCCGCCCCGGCCGGATGGACGAGATGCACGTTCATGTCGAAATGGCCGAGGGGCAGCCGCAAGACGGTGCCGAAGCCGCCGCCCGCGCCCTATCAGGCAAGATCAAATCCAATGTCGGCGTCAGCGCCAAGGTGCATGTCGCCCCCGGTGGCAAGGTTGCGCGCAGCGAAGGGAAAGCGGTAAGGGTCGTGGACAACCGCCCGAAGGAGTGACCGATGCCACGAGGGATTGCCCGCGACCACGAAGAAAAACGCGCCGCCATCCGCAAGGGGGCGGCGGCCTATTTTGCTGAACACGGGTTCGACCGCGCCTCGATGACGGCGGCGGCAAAGCATTGCGGTGTGTCGAAAGCGCTGATCTATCATTACTACGACAGCAAGGAAGCGCTGCTCTACGACATTCTGGACACGCATCTTTCGGATCTTGTCGCCAAGGTCGAAGCCGCCCCGCGCACCGACGGGTTGCGCGGCCTTGTGCGGGCCATTCTGCAAGCGTATCGCGGGGCCGATGCCGAACACAAACTTCAGCTCGACAGCCTGTTGGTGCTGGAGCCGGACCAGCAGGCCCCCCTGATCGACCTGCAACGCCGTTTGATCGACATGATGGGGGCGGCCTTGCAAAAAGAAGCACCCGACGCCTTCAGCGGCAATCGCAATCTGCGCGCCGTAACAATGTCTGTCTTCGGTATTCTGAACTGGTATTACATGTGGAACCGACCCGGCAAAGGGCTGGATCGCGATGAATATGCCGACCTTGTCACCGACCTTGTGCTGGGCGGGATCCATGCGCTGTGATGCCAGCCTGACCAGTCGGGCACGATCACGATCCTGTTAATTTTCTTTTACCTACAGGCCATTAAACTGCGCATCGACTTTATTCAGTTCAAAGGACTTCCCATGACGATTTTCAAGCCTGCCTTGCTTTCCCTGACAATCAGCATTTCGCTGGCACCCCCGTTGCTTGCCCATTCCGACGTGAAAAACCCCGTCGTCATGGAGCGCATGAAAACCATGGAGGCGATCCAGGGCGGCATGAAGACACTGGGTGACATGGCAAAGGGCAAAACGCCGTTTGACGCCGAAAAAGCAACGGCCGCGGCGGCTGTGATGGCCGAGAACGGCAAACTGGTTCCCGAGAAATTCAAAGCCAACGAGATGGATCCGGCATCCGAAGCGCTGCCCGCGATCTGGGACAACTTTGACGATTTTGTCAGAAAGTCCGAAGACCTGGTGACGGTAGCAGCATCCGTGGGAACAATCAGTGACGAGGCCGCCCTGGGGGCTGCGCTGGGTCAGATCGGCGGGACCTGCAAAGCCTGCCACCGCGACTATCGCGAATAAATCAGCGCCCGACTCGTCGGCAGACCTGCGCCAGAACTCAGGAACACCAGACCCGGTCGATCAGCCCATCCTCGTCGATCGAGATGTTCAGCCGGTCGGGTCGGTAATCCTGTGTCAGCGCCATGCCGGGTTTCAAAACGCGGGTTGCCCCGGGCAGATCGACATCGCGCAACACCGCCGCGTCCTGCCCGACAAGCCCCCGAAACCGATCCTGTCCGCAATTGGGCACGAAGGTATCGGGCGCCGGCGCGGGGGGCGTGGCGGCCACGCATCCGGTCAGGGCCGTGACGGCGGTCAGGATCATCAGGAACCTCATACCCTTATTTGCCCCGCAATGTCGCGACATGGCAAGGGCTGGTCGCACCGAGGTTGAAAAACCCGCGCCTTTCCCGCAACCTGCCAGCGACACAGTATAGGAGAAAGCCCATGCGCACCCGTGCCGCCGTTGCCCTTGAAGCCGGCAAACCGCTTGAGATCATGGAGGTGAACCTTGACGGCCCCAAAGCAGGCGAGGTTCTGGTCGAAATCAAGGCCACCGGCATTTGCCACACGGATGAATTCACCCTGTCGGGTGCCGATCCCGAAGGGCTGTTCCCGGCGATCCTTGGCCACGAAGGCGCGGGCGTGGTGGTCGAGGTCGGGCCGGGCGTCACCTCGCTTGAGGTCGGCGATCACGTGATTCCGCTTTACACCCCCGAATGTCGTGAATGCGAATACTGTCTGAATCCCAAGACCAACCTGTGCCAGTCGATCCGTACCACCCAGGGTCAGGGCCTGATGCCCGACGGGACCACCCG
>JAUHWP010000100.1 GCA_030424645.1 Alphaproteobacteria bacterium | reverse complement strand
GTTCAGCGAACCGTCATCCTTCATCGACTGGATCGCCGCGTCGAACGTGTCACGCAGGTCGCTGTCGCTTTCGCGGAAGCCCATGCCGACGCCACCGCCGATGGCTTCCATCCGCTCCAGCATCACCAGACCGTCCGAGCCGACCATCGTGTCAAGGAAGCTTTTATCGGCCAGAACCGCATCCGCTTCTCCGCCTTTCACGGCGGCAATGGTTTCTTCGGGGGTCGGAAACTCGACCACGGTCCAGCCCTGTTCGGCAACGAATGCGGCCTGGATGGTGGTGGCCTGTGCAGCGATCACGCCGTTTTCAAGGTCAACATCCGCCGACATGGCCAGATAGGCCGAGGGGTCTGGCGGGGTGTAAGGTTGGGTGAAGTCGATCACCTCGTCACGCTCGTCGGTGATCGACATGCCCGCGATGATGGCGTCATAGTTGCCCGAAACCAGGTTCGGAATGATGGTGTCCCATTCGTTCTTCACCCATTCGCAGGTCAGTTCGGCACGCTTGCACAGCTCGTCGCCCAGTTCGCGTTCGAAGCCGTCGATCTCGCCCGCGTCATTCACGAAGTTCCACGGTGCATAGGCGCCTTCGGTGCCCAGGCGCACGGTGTCGCCGCTCTGGGCCAGTGCGAAGCCGGCCGTGACCGCAAGTGCCGCGGTCGAAAGGATCAGCTTTTTCATTAGTAAACTCCCTTTGGTTTTGGTTTTCTTGGATTTTCAGATCAGCCCGGTTGGGTGGCCGACAGAAACTGCTTGAGTCGCTCGCTTTTCGGGGATCCGAACAGCGCATCGGGCGGGCCTTCTTCTTCGATCAGGCCCTGGTGCAGGAAGATGACGTGGTCGGATACATCCGCGGCCAGACGCATGTCATGGGTGACGATCACCATGGTGCGGCCTTCGGCGGCAAGGTCCTTGATCACGCGCACGACCTCCTGTTCCAGCTCCGGGTCCAGCGCCGAGGTCGGTTCGTCGAACAGCAGCGCCTTGGGTTCCATGCACAGCGCACGGGCGATGGCGGCGCGTTGCTGTTGGCCGCCGGACAGTTGCGCGGGCCAGACATCGCATTTCTCGCCGATCCCGACCTTGGCCAGATAGGCGCGGGCTTTGTCCTCGACCTCGGCCTTGTCGCGGCCCAGGACGGTGATGGGCGCTTCCATCACGTTTTGCAGGATCGTCATGTGGGACCACAGGTTGAACTGCTGAAACACCATCGACAGGTTGGTGCGAATGCGCGTGACCTGCGCGCGATCCGCCGGGTGCCGGTGCAGCGCATGACCGCGCCACGCGATCGGTTCGCCTTCGAACAACACGTCGCCCTGCTGACTGTCCTCAAGCAGGTTGGCGCAGCGCAGAAGCGTGGATTTGCCCGAGCCGGACGACCCGATCAGCGACACCACATGTCCGCGTTCCGCCACCAGACTGACCCCTTTCAGGACTTCAAGCGCCCCGTAACTTTTGTGAAGGTCACGAATTTCGATCACAGGCACGGCTGTGGCGGGGTCTGGGGACGCTTTGTCTAGTGGCACGCAGAAAACCTGATTGTGAAACAAGTGGTGTGACACCGGAGTAGGGCGCATATTCATCTGAAATGCAACGGCGAAAAGGCGGGGAAGTTGCGTAAATCTTGGCGGAATGGCGGTGGGATGGGCATATTGTCCAGTGCCATCCACCAGGCGCCGGGTTCAGCTGTCGCCGGTGTCGATGGTCTGGCTGGCACGCAGCCGCGCCTCGTTGCTTTCCAGATCCGAGATTCCCAGGAACCGCGGGATCATGCGCATCAGGGCATCCTCTTCCGCCGTGCGCACCCCGTCGGCCAGCACCACGGACCAGGCGGCCTCGATCACCGCGATCCGGTCGTCCAGCGGCACGCCATCCTTCACCGCATTGGTGAAACGGACCGTATCGGGGGCCGACGCTTCCAGTTGTTCGGCCTCGTGCCGCAGGGCGATGGCGGCATCCGAGGTCAGACCATACCGGTGTGACAGGATACGGGTGATCTCGTCCACCTCGGTCGCGCCATAGGCGTTGTCGGAGCGTGCCAGCCGCACCAGAAGGGCCGCAATGGCCAGTCGCGCGTCATCGTCGCCCAGCGGGCTGGGTTCCGGTTGGCTGAGTTTTGCAAGAAGGGATCGGATCATGAAGCTAACCTAGGGCACCCAGACCAAATTGCCAGCGCGGATTGCGCATCATGCGTCACAATCGCGTCAAACCGCAACACGCTCAGGGTGCAGGCGGATCAGACCAACCGTTCGATATCCTTGGCGGCCCGCACGAAATCGGCGAACAGGGGGGCGGGATCGAAGGGCTTGGATTTCAGTTCCGGGTGGAACTGCACGCCAACGAACCACGGATGATCTTTCCATTCGACGATTTCCGGCAGACGGCCATCGGGCGACATGCCCGAGAATTGCAGGCCGCAGGTCTCGAGCTTGTCCCGATATTTGGTGTCGACCTCATACCGATGGCGGTGACGTTCTTCGATCGTTGTCGCGCCATAGATTTCGGCCACTTTCGACCCTTCGGCCAAGGCCGCCGTATAGGCGCCCAGCCGCATCGTGCCGCCCTTGTCGTCCGACACCTTGCGCTTGACCTTGTAATTGCCCTGCACCCATTCCTTCAGGTGGTAAACAACGGGCGTGAAACGGGTTTCCCCGGCTTCGTGATCGAACTCTTCCGACCCGGCATCCTTGATGCCCGCGACGTTGCGCGCGGCCTCGACCACCGCCATCTGCATCCCCAGGCAAATGCCCAGATAGGGGATCTTGCGTTCACGGGCGAACTGTGCGGCCTTGATCTTGCCTTCCGTGCCGCGTTCGCCAAAGCCGCCGGGGACAAGGATCGCGTGAAACCCTTCCAGATAGGGGGCGGGGTCTTCCTGGTCGAACAGCTCGGCATCGACCCATTCCAGCTTCACCCGCACACGGTTGGCCATGCCCCCGTGCATCAGGGCTTCCTTGATTGACTTGTAAGCATCTTCAAGCTGGACATATTTGCCAACCACGGCCACGCGCACTTCGCCTTCGGCATTGTGAATACGGTCTTCGACATCTTCCCAGCGGCGCAGGTCCGGCTTGGGGGCGGGGGCGATCTGGAATGCGTCCAGCACCGCTTGGTCCAGCCCGACATTGTGGAACGCCATCGGCGCTTCATAGATCGACTTCAGGTCATAGGCCGGGATCACGGCATCGGGGCGCACGTTACAGAACAGCGCGATCTTGGCGCGTTCCTTTTCCGGGATTTCATGTTCGGCGCGGCAAACCAGCACATCCGGCGCGATCCCGATCGAGCGCAGTTCCTTGACCGAGTGCTGGGTGGGCTTCGTCTTCAATTCACCCGAGGCGGCCAGATAGGGCAGCAGGGTGAGGTGCATGAAGATGCACTGACCGCGCGGGCGTTCCTGGCTGAACTGGCGGATGGCTTCGAAAAAGGGCAGGGCTTCGATATCGCCGACCGTGCCACCGATTTCGCACAGCATGAAATCGACCTCGTCATCGCCGATTTCGATGAAGTCCTTGATTTCGTTGGTAACATGCGGGATCACCTGAATGGTCTTACCCAGGTAATCGCCGCGCCGTTCTTTTTCCAGCACCGTGGTGTAGATGCGGCCCGAACTGACCGAGTCGGTGTTGCGCGCCGCCACCCCGGTGAAGCGTTCATAATGGCCAAGGTCCAGATCGGTTTCGGCGCCATCGTCGGTGACGAACACCTCGCCATGTTCAAACGGGCTCATCGTGCCGGGGTCGACGTTCAGATAGGGATCAAGCTTGCGCATCCGCACCGAATAGCCGCGCGCCTGCAAAAGCGCACCCAGTGCCGCGGCGGTCAGCCCCTTGCCCAAGGAAGAAACCACACCGCCGGTGATGAAAATGTAACGTGCCATGCGTCAGGCTGCCCCCGTGAAACCGGCGCCATTGCGCCTTTGAATATTGGCTTTCGAACCCTGCGCGCGGCCATGAGAAAGGCCCCGGCGAATCCGCTTTCCACGGGATTAAAGATATAATCGATTCCGGTTCCCCGCGCAACCGGATCGCAAGATGATGGGGCGGAAAATCCGCCCGTCCTCAAGGTGTTGTGGGTGTCAGTCCGCGCGCGGCGGGGTCAGGCTGTCATCCGCGCTGCTGGGTGGCAGCAGGTCGGTGACATCGGGCACCGCCGGTGCGTCGGGATCCGCGGTATCGTCCGCGGCGGGGGCTTCGATCCCCAATGCGTCCACGACCGAGCTGTCAGCCGAGTTCTTTGCGGCAATCACCGTCAGGGTGATCGAGGTGCCCAGGAACGCGATGGCAAAGATCCAGGTCAGTTTGCCCAGGGCGGTCGCTGCCCCGCGCGACGACATGATGCCGCCGCCGCCACCGCCACCGCCAATGCCCAAGCCGCCGCCTTCCGAGCGCTGCAAAAGCACGATCCCGATCAGGCCAAGGGCCAGGATCAGGTGAATGACGAGGATGACATTTTCCATAAGGGCGGGTCCATCTTTGGGTGTGCGGTGATCGGGGGTTGTCTAGGCGAAAGGTCGGGGCTGTGCAAGTCAAAGAAAAAGCCGCGGCAAACTCCGCGACTTCATCCTGTGCCGGGCCGGTTGGCGGGCCGTTATTCGTCGGCGGCGTCCGCGCTGTCGGCGTTCAGCATGCCATAGTTCTCGGCGCCGATGGTATCGTGCAGGCCGATCTGGGTTTCCAGAAAGTCGATATGCCCCTGTTCATCCAGGATCAGTTCCTCGAACAGGTGCATCGAGGCATAATCGCCCACCTCGGCGCAGTATTTGCGGGCCTCGTTGTAAAGCTTCACCGCTTCTTCCTCGGCCTCAAGATCGCAGGTCAGGGTTTCACGCACGTTTTCCCCGATCCGCAGCGGGTCCAGCGTTTGCAGGTTGGGATGCCCTTCCAGGAACAGGATGCGGTCGATCAGCTTGTCGGCGTGCTCCATTTCCTCGATGCTTTCTTCACGCATCTTCTTGGCCAGCTTGGTGAAGCCCCAGTCGTTCTGAAGGCGATAATGCAGCCAGAACTGGCTGACGGCGGTCAGTTCGACACGCAGCGCCTTGTTCAGATATTCAATGACCTTCTTGTCGCCTTTCATCACGAATTCTCCCTGAAGCTATTTCTCTGCTGCGCAGTCCGCGCAACTCAATTGGCACTTCAAGGTTATCATTCAGGCGCATCTTCTGCACGAACAGTTTCATGCAGCCGCCACAGTCCGGCGATTTACCCAAGGCATGGTAAATTTTCCCCGGAGTTATAATGGCTTGCGCGTCAGATGCCCGCATCCAGTCGATGGCGGCGTGGATATCCTTGTCCGATATCGACTGGCAGGAACATACGATCATTGGCTCGTTTCTTTTCGATTCTGTAGCTGGCCTGAAAGTCGACAAAAACAGTCAGAAAGTCAATCCCGACTGAAATACTGCGACAATAGGCGCCGCAAAATGCCACTGATACACCCGTCCCCCCGATTTCAGGTTTCCCCGATGGAAAACCCCCGCTATACGGGGCCGGGTTTTCTTTGAGACAGGAAAAAGATCATGGCCAATGTAGTCGTCGTAGGTGCCCAGTGGGGCGATGAGGGAAAGGGCAAGATCGTTGACTGGCTCAGCGAACGCGCCGATGTGATCGCGCGCTTTCAGGGGGGCCACAATGCCGGTCATACGCTGGTGGTGGACGGCAAGGTTTACAAGCTGCACGCGCTGCCCTCGGGCGTTGTGCGCGGTGGCAAACTGTCGGTGATCGGCAATGGGGTCGTGCTGGACCCGTGGCACCTGTTGACCGAGATCGAAACCACCACTGCGCAAGGGGTCGAGATTTCGCCTGACACGCTGATGATCGCCGAAAACACGCCGCTGATCCTTCCCTTCCACGGCGAATTGGACAGGGCGCGGGAAGAGGCCGCGTCGAAAGGCACCAAGATCGGCACCACCGGACGCGGCATCGGCCCGTGTTACGAAGACAAGGTGGGGCGTCGCGCCATCCGTGTGGCCGATCTGGCCGACGAGGTGACTTTGGAAACCCGCGTGGACCGTGCGCTTCAGCACCATGATCCGCTGCGCAAGGGGCTGGGCATCGACCCGATTGACCGTGACGCGCTGATCGCCCAGTTGAAAGAGATCGCGCCGAAGATCCTGCGCTTCGCCGCCCCGGTCTGGAAGGTGCTGAACGAAAAGCGCAAGGCCGGCAAACGGATCCTGTTCGAAGGGGCACAGGGCGCGCTTCTGGACATCGACTTTGGCACTTATCCTTTTGTCACATCCTCGAATGTGATTGCGGGGCAGGCGGCGACGGGTGTGGGGATCGGCCCCGGCTCGATCGACTATGTGCTGGGCATCGTGAAAGCCTATACAACCCGCGTGGGCGAAGGTCCGTTCCCGACCGAACTGGATGATGATGATGGCCAGCGTCTGGGTGAGCGTGGGCACGAGTTCGGCACCACGACCGGGCGCAAGCGTCGTTGTGGCTGGTTCGACGCAGCCCTTGTGCGCCAGACCTGTGCCACCTCGGGCGTGTCCGGCATCTCGCTGACCAAGCTTGACGTGCTGGACGGGTTCGAGACGCTGAAGATCTGCGTGGGATACGAGCTGGACGGCAGGCGGATGGATTACCTGCCCACGGCCGAGAATGAACAGGCCCGCTGCACCCCGATTTACGAAGAGATGCCCGGCTGGTCCGAAACGACCGAGGGCGCGCGCAGTTGGAATGACCTGCCCGCCAACGCGATCAAATACGTGAAACGGGTGGAAGAGTTGATCGAATGTCCGGTCGCCCTGTTGTCCACCAGCCCGGAACGTGACGATACGATCCTTGTCACCGATCCGTTTGCGGATTGATCGGGGGCGCCATGGCTCTGGGATATAAAGCACGCAAGCGGTTGTCTTTGCTGGTTCTTCTGGTTGGGCTGCCGCTTTACATCATCGTGGCGGTGAAGGTGATCAGCCTGTTCGATCGCCCGCCCATCCTGTTGGAATTGCTGGTTTATGTGGTGTTGGGGTTCCTGTGGATGATTCCGCTGCGCAAGGTGTTCCTGGGCGTGGGCAAGCCCGACCCGGATGCCGACCCCGACAGCTATCCGCGCGATCCGGTGGACCCCGACCCGAAGACGCGCGGCCCCAAGAAGTAAATTTCCTTGCACCAGGATGCCAAAACAAAAGCACGACCCGGATGGGCCGTGCTTTTTTGACTTGGATTTGGGTGGGTCAGGCGGACTGACGACCGCTTTCGTCGGTCGTGTCGCCTTCGGCCAATGCGAAACGACCCGGCGCGATCTTGTTGATGCGCCCTTCACGCAGCAGGCGGCCAAACGCCCGCAGAACCTCTTCGCGTGAAATGCCGCCGTTGACGTTCAGCCCGACGACCAGCCGCATCACATGCGGGCGGCTGAATTCCGGCAGCCCCTGAACCTTGGTGGCATAGGTCGCCGCGGCTTCCATCAACCCGGTCATGTCCGTGGCATCCGCCCCGTTCACATAGGCTGCGAACCCGTCCTGCGACGGATCGGCCGAAACCGCGCTGAAGGTTGCGCCTGCCCCTTCAACCGGTGCCTGCCCGGCAACGGTTTCCGCCTTGCTGCCGGGTTTGCGGCTGACACGGCGCGGGCGCACGATCCGCACGGCCTTGTTGCCTTTCGCATCAGCGCGCGCATCGTCGTCGGCATCCGCCGGACCGTCGATGCGCTGCTCGGACACCAGAACCAGTGGGGCCATCCGAATCGAGCTTCCCGCCGCCTCGGTGTGTTCTGGGCGTTTCGGGCGCACGGCACGGGCCAGGTCTTCGCGATAGGGATCTTCTTCGTGATCTTCATGCTCCATCTCGCCCGCGTCTTCATCGGCGCGCTTGGCCTGCACGGCGGCTTTCAGATGTTCGATCGAGTTGCGGCGCCGCGAGGCTTCCTGGCTGTCCATCTTGTCGTTGGTTTCGGCCAGAATGCGGTCAAGGGTTTCATCACTCTGATCGGCGGCCCCGTTGTCGAACACCTGCTCACGACGTTCCCGCCGGGCTTCGGTTTTGACCTCGTGGTCGATCATGTTCAGAAGTTTCAGCGTCGAATGATCGTCCTGATCGCCATCCTTCTGATCGCTGTCGTCCCGATCCGTTTCGGTATCGTCGTCATCCAGAATGGTGGCGTCTTCGACGTCTTTCGGCGTGACGGTCAGCTCTTCGACGCCATCTTCGCGGCGCATCCGCTTGACGCGCACAACGCGATTGACCGGGCGCAGCGGCGCGGGATCGTCGTCGAAGGTGTTTTCCAACAGGTTTGTGACACCGTTCTCGATATCCAGATCGGTGTCATCCTCGTCGTCGTAACCGGCGTCGACTTGCTTGGCCTCGTCGGTCTGGTCGCCCTGTGCGTTCATCTGTGACAGGATGGCATCGACATCTTCATCGGTTTCGTCCGCTTGCGCTTCCAGAACCAGCGGACCATCCGCAGCCGGGGCGTCTTCCTGTGCGGCGTCTTCACCGGTATCGGCCTGCGCCTCGGCGGCTTCATCCTCGGCCCCGTCAAAGAACGGTTCGGCGTCCGGGTCGTCGGCGTAATCATCCGTGCCGGTGTCACTGGCCACGGCGCGAATGCGCTCCAGTTTCGCCTCGGCGCTGTCGTCGTCGATTTCGGCATCCGGATCGGCCGGCGCATGGGTGGCGGCTTCTTCCGCCATGTGCTCGAAATTATCGGTCTCTTCGGCGGCGGGTTGCTCGGCCGGTTGTTCTGCCGGAGCTTCCGCGGCGGGGGCGGCCTTGGCTTTGGGTGCCTCGCGTTCGGCAACATCCTGTGCGGGCGTTTCGGGCGCGTCGGCCTGCGTGTCGGCATCCGGCTGTGCGGCACCGTCATCCAGCAGCGCCTGACCTGCCACCACGGTGGCGCCGGTCCTGGTCACGGCGGGCAGGGCCGACCCTTCCTGACGCAGCACGACACCATCGTCTTCCACGCGGGCCTGAACGCGCTTCTGAATTTCGCGTTCGGCGATACGGTGCAGCACGTCGGCGTCGGGCGTCGGGGGTTCTGCCCCGAAATAGCGGTCATCCGCCGCCAGATCGCGGAAATACTCCGCGATGGACTTCATGGTGCCGAATGGCTCGTCGAATCCTTCAAGCGTGCACGAAAAGGTGCCGTAGGATACAGTGAGGATTTTGCTGTTGCTCACCATTGATAACTCACTTTCTCCTCCGAAACAGGGCAGGTATACACAGCCTACTACGTTCCGGGATCTTTAACAAAACCGCGAAGAACACGGCAATTTTCAAACCGGATAAAATCGTTCCTATGATCAGATTGGGAGACAATTGTGTCCATAATGAGATATTTTCGCCAATTTTCCCACAATGTTACCTTGTTGGGCGGCGGGGCGGTGAATTCTGCCACAGTTTCCGAGTGCCTGAAGCTTGCGCCCGCGCTTGTGGCGGCGGATGGTGGCGCGGATCAGGCGCTGGATCTTGGGCATCTTCCAGAGGTGGTTGCAGGCGATATGGATTCGGTGTCAAACCACGCACGCCAAGCGATCGGGGCGGATCGGTTTGTCGAAACGCCGGACCAGAACCGCACCGATTTTCACAAGACGCTGGATCTGATCGACGCGCCTTTGGTTCTGGGCGTCGGGTTCATGGGCAAGCGTCTGGATCACGAGCTTGCCTGCTATAACACCTTGGTGCGGCTGCCGGAAAAGCGGGTGATCCTGGTGGGCGAGGTGGATATCTGCTTTCACCTGAACGGCCCGCTTGCGATGTCGCTGCCCATCGGCACGCGGTTTTCCCTGTTCCCCATGGCGCAGGTCAAGGTGCAGGCGACCGGGCTGGTCTGGCCGGTCGAGGATCTTGAGATGTCGCCCTGGGGCATGATCGGCACGTCGAACGAAACCAACGCGCCGAAGGTTACGGTCGCGGCCGATGGCGCGGGGCTTCTGGTCATCCTGCCGCGCGCCCATCTGACCGATGCCATCGCGGTTCTGACCCCGCCAGAGACCTAGCAGTTGGGGACGTTCACGGCCAAACCGCCCAATGATGTCTCTTTATACTTTTCCGACATGTCCTGCCCGGTTTCGAACATCGTCTTGATGCAGGCATCCAGCGGCACAAGATGGGTGCCGTCGCCGCGCAGGGCCAGCGAGGCCGCTGACACCGCCTTGATCGCGCCCAGCCCGTTGCGTTCGATGCACGGCACCTGAACCAGCCCGCGCACCGGGTCGCAGGTCAGACCCAGATGATGTTCCAATGCGATCTCGGCGGCGTTCTCGATCTGCATGGGGCTGCCGCCCATCACGGCGCACAGCCCGGCGGCGGCCATGGCGCTGGCCGATCCGACCTCGGCCTGACAGCCCGCTTCGGCGCCCGAGATCGAGGCGTTGTGCTTCACGATCCCGCCGATGGCCGAGGCGGTCAGCAGAAATTCATGCACCCGCGACGGCACAGCGCCCGGCACATGGTTCAGCCAATAGCGGACGACGGCGGGCAAGACCCCCGCCGCGCCGTTGGTGGGGCTGGTCACGACCTGGCCGCCCGCGGCGTTTTCCTCGTTCACCGCCATGGCATAAACGCTCATCCAGTCGTTGATCGTGTGCGGGGCGGACAGGTTCAGCCCCTGTTCGGCCATCAGGCTGTCGTGAATCGCCTTGGCGCGGCGGCGCACCAGCAGGCCTCCGGGCAGGATGCCGTCTTCGGACAGGCCGCGGTCGATGCAGTCGTTCATCACCGCCCAGATCCGGTCCAGCCCCTCGGCCAGCGCGTTCGGCCCCATATGCTCCAGCTCGTTGGCGCGCTTCATCTCGGCGATGGATTTGCCGGACTCGCGCGCCATGTCGAGCATTTGCGCGGCGGTTTCGAAGGGGAAGGGGTGCCGCTTGGCGTCGCGCGCGTCCATCACGGCCTCGCGCGCCTGTTCGGCTTCGGTCACGACAAAGCCGCCGCCGATGGAATAATAGGTCTCGCGCACCACCACGTCGCCCTGCGC
>JAUHWP010000205.1 GCA_030424645.1 Alphaproteobacteria bacterium | reverse complement strand
CCCCGGCGAAGCCCATGGTCTTTCCTTCAGCTCACGCTGCGCATTCGAGCATCATCGTGCCCGCGCCGGTGTTCGATATCGGGATGTGATAGTTCTTGTGGAGCGCGTTGACATCGTCGCCGAGCGCGCCGCGCATCATCATCCACATCAGGAACTCGGTGCCCTGGGCACCGGCTTTCTCGACCAGTTCCATCCGGGTGATCTTGGTAAGCTCCTCGGGGTTATGGGCGATGTTGTTCAGGCAGTATTCATCGAACTCGCGGTTGATGAACCCTGCCCGCTCGCCGTCCAGTTGGTGGCTCAGGCCACCCGTGCCCAGAACCACGACCGTGGCGTCCTCGGGGAAGCTTTCGATCGCCTTGCGCAGTGCCTTGCCGAAATCCAGCGCACGTTTGAGCGTCGGAATCGGGTGCTGCACGGTATTGGCCGAAATCGGCACCGCACGCGGCATGTCCGGGTTGTTCGGCGCACCGGGCCAGAACAGTTGCATCGGCACCACGAAACCGTGATCGACCGGCAGTTCCTGGCACGAAGTGATGTCGAACTCATCCGCAACCATGCTTTCGATGATGTGCCAGCTCAGCTCTGGCGCACCGGGGAACGGCGGCAGTTCGGGCAGACCCCAGCCTTCGTCCTCGTTCTTGTATTCATGCGCGGCGCCGATGGCGAAGGTGGGCATCCGGTCCAGAAAGAAACCAAGCCCGTGGTCATTGTAGATGTTGACCACATAATCCGGCTTGTTCGCTGTGACCCATTCATGAACCTTCGGATAGCCGTCGAAGAACGGCTTCCAATACGGGTCGTCATAAAGCTCGTTCTGGATGGCATTGCCAACGGCCGGAATATGAGACGTGGTGATCCCGCCAAGAATTTTTGCCATTGTCCTGTCTCCTTACGCCTGGCTCAGCAGGTATTCTTTGAATTCCTCGGTGGTCCGGCCGGTTTGCAGCCCGCCCACATCCTGAACCGACAGCTTGAAGATGCCGGCAAGCTTCGCGAGGTAGTAGATGTTGCCGCCTTCGGCGATCATGGCCAGCACGTTGCTGGACCGGATCGCCTCTTTCTGCGCGTCATTCAGCCCGTATTTTTCCATGTAGGCTTCGGGATCGTCCTTGAAGGCGTCCCGGTTGACGGCCTTGTTGAAGGAATAGCACATCTTGTTCAGGTTATAGCCCTTCATCGCCATCTTCCCGTCGAAGATGGTGGTGCCGGGGATATGGGTATGGTGATCGAAGCCCGGTTCATCCATCGGGGTATCCTCCTCTTTCTGCATTATGCGCGGGCTGGCCCCTCCTCGAGCCAGCTCGGTTCGTTACGCCCAGTACAGGCGCATCGGATTGTCGACCAACAGCTTCTGCTGCTGTTCGGCGGTCGGGGCAATCCGGGGAATGAAATCCACCAGCGCCCCGTCATCGGGCATGTGGGATTTCATGTTCGGGTGCGGCCAGTCGGTGCCCCAAAGCACGCGGTCTGGGAAGCGGTCGACGATGGCCGCGGGATAGGGCACAACATCGTCATAGGGCGGCCCGACCTTGGTCAGACGCTCGGGGCAGGTCACTTTGGACCAGATATTCTCGTTCTCATCCATCAGCCGGACAAAGCGCTGGAAATCGGGATGGTCGACACCCTTGGTCACGTCCGGGCGACCCATATGGTCCACCACCAGCGTCGTGGGCAGTCGTTTCAGGAACGGCTCAAGCTCTTCCAGATCCTGCGCTTCGAAATAGACGACGATATGCCACCCGAAGGCCTTGATCCTGTCGGCGATCGACAAAAACACCTCTTGCGGTGTTGCGTCGACCAGACGTTTGACGAAGTTGAAACGCACGCCGCGCACACCGGCCGCGTCCATCTCGGCAATCTCGGCCTCGGTGATGTCGGCACCGACCGAGGCGATACCCCGCGCCAGATCACCCGCCGTGCGACAGGCATCGACCATGGCGCGGTTGTCCTTGCCGTGGCAGGTGGCCTGCACGATCACGTTGCGCGTAAAGCCCAGGTGATCGCGCAGCGCAAAAAGCTGGTCCTTGCCAGCATTGCAGGGCGTATATTTACGCTCCGGGGCAAAGGGAAACTCCGGGCTGGGGCCGAAAACATGGCAATGGGCATCCACAGCACCCTTGGGCAGCTTGAAGTCGGGCTTTTTCGGATCGGGAT
>JAUHWP010000099.1 GCA_030424645.1 Alphaproteobacteria bacterium | reverse complement strand
AGCTTTCCAGGAACGCCACCACCGCCAGCGCCCAAAGCGCGTGCCGTGTGTCGGCCAGTCCCATGGTCCAATCGTAAAGACGCCTGATCATCTGCGTGCCTCTTGTTTTGGCTCACGAACCATGCCCGGTGCGCAAGGTCAAGGGACAGGTGCGCGATCTTGGCTTGATAGAGCGGCATGGGGCGGTAAACTGGCTGTGAGATTTTGAGTAATGGGGCCGATGCTTGGCGTCGGGCGGGTAAAGGGAAGAGCACTCATGAAATGGCAAGGTCGGCGTGGAAGTCGCAACATCGAGGATCGCAGACGCGCTGGAGGTGCGGCGCAGGTGGGCGGGCTTGGCCTGCTGGCGGTGCTGGCCATCGGCTATTTCCTTGGGGTCGATGTCACGCCCTTCCTGCAAGGCGGCGGCACGCCCGGCGCTGGCGGTGGTGGTCAGATTACCGAAGCCGACCGGCGTGAAGGTGAATTCGTGTCGGTCACGCTGGCCGACACTGAAGAGGTCTGGGACGATCTGTTCCGCGCCCAGGTCGGCCAGACGTATGAGCCGGTGACGCTGGTGCTTTACAAGGGCGTCACGCAAAGCCCCTGTGGCGGGGCGTCGGGCGCGACCGGGCCGTTCTATTGCCCCGGTGATCGCAAGGTCTATCTGGACACCGCGTTCTTCACCACGCTGTCCCAGCAGTTGGGCGCGCAGGGGGATTTCGCCGCCGCCTATGTGGTGGCGCATGAGGTCGCGCATCACGTGCAGGACGAATTGGGGATCCTGGGGCAGGCGAATGCGATCCGCGCGCAGGTCAGCGAAGCCGAGGCCAATGCGATATCCGTTCGGATCGAGCTTCAGGCCGATTGCTATTCCGGCATCTGGGCGCGCGAAGCACAGGCGCGCTTTGGCACGCTGGAGCGTGGCGACATTGCCGAGGCGATGAATGCTGCACGTCAGATCGGGGATGATACGCTGCAACGGAATGCCGGTCGTGTGCCGATGCCGCACACCTTCACCCATGGCACGTCCGAGCAGCGCCAGACCTGGTTCATGCGCGGTTATGAAAGCGGTGATATGCGCAGTTGTGATACATTCTCGCCGGACCGGCTGTAGTCAGTGATTCTTTCCGACCGGTTCGAAAACTGAACCGGTGACCGGCGGGGATGGACGCTGTCATCCTGTAATTCATGTGTTAACTAGCTGAAAGATCAGTATGTTTATAAGGTTGTTGCGCCTGCAACGAGTTTTCTTTACGAATATTTCAGCGACAGGATCATAAACAAACCCGACCATGCAGTCGATAATACTTGCGTGACGGCAACGAGCCTGTTTTTATCGGTATGTCTGAAGGGCAGGGAAACTGCCCGACGACAGATCGAACATAGTTCGCGTTTGGGAGGAAGCGAAATGAAATTTGCCATGAAAACTGCTATCGCGGGCGCCGTTGCGTTCGGGCTGACCGCCGGGACCGGCTTTGCACAAGAAGTCACGTTGCGCTGTCAGCATTTCCTGCCGCCAAAAGGCTCGACCCCGCTTTACTTCATGACACCCTGGGCCGAGAAGGTCGAAAAGGAATCCGGTGGCCGCATCAAGGTCGAGCTTTATCCGGCCATGCAGCTGGGCGGCAAAGCGCAGGCGCTTTATGACCAGATCCGCGATGGAGTGATCGACTGCGGCTGGGCCCTACCGGCCTATACGCCCGGTCGTTTTCCCGAAGCCGAAGCGTTCGAGCTTCCGTTCATGACCGGCCTGAACGCCGAAGCCTCGTCCAAGGCCGCTTGGGAATATTCGGAAAAATACCTGATGGAGCGGATGGACGACGTCAAGCTCATGGCCACCCATGTCCATGGGCCGGGCATTGTCCACAAGAAGGGCGGCCCGGTCACGACGCTGGAAGATTTCCAGGGGCTGAAACTGCGCGGCCCGTCGCGCCAGGCCAATGCCCTGTTCGAGGAACTGGGCGCATCGCCCGTCGGCATGCCGATGCCCGCCTTCCCTGAATCGCTGTCGAAAGGCGTGGTCGACGGGGGCGTCACCCCGTGGGAGATCGTGCCGCCGCTGAAACTTCACGAACTGGCAGACAGCCACACGGAGTTCCCCGGCGACCGTTCGCTTTACAACACGTTCTTCATCTGGGCGATGAACAAGGACACATACAACAACCTGCCGGATGACCTGAAGGCGGTGATCGACGCCAACTCGGGCCTTGAAACGTCGGGTTGGGCGGGCGCATCCTTCGACAAGGGGGACGTGATCGGCCGTGAAATCGTGGCCGGAACCGACAATACGATCCACCAGCTTGATCCGGCATTGGTGGCCGAGATTCACGCCATCGGCGACAAGCAGATCGAAGCCTGGGCGGCCGACATGACCTCGAAGGGTCTGGATGGTGAAGGCATGGTGGCCTATGCCAAGGAACTGGTGGCCAAATACGCCGACAACTGATGGATGACGAAAACGCTCCGGGCGGCCAGCTTGCCCGGAGCCTGTTTTCGTGCCCCCGTGGTCCGCGCTGAACGGTATAAGGCGGTCAGCCCCCACCGTATCGTCGGAAGAAACAGGAAGCAGCCGTGGCAATTGCGAAATCAGCACAAATCCGTGTCGGTCGATTGATGGAATTTGCAAGCCGCTGGATGGCCTATTCCGGTGGCGGCATTCTGGTCGCGATCGCGATGACCACCGTGGTGTCGATCATCGGACGCACGTTTTCGGGTTTCGGCTTCAGCCCGGTCAAGGGCGATTACGAAATCGTCGAAATGGGCTGCGCGGTGGCGGTCTTCGCCTTCATGCCATGGTGCCAGTTCAGGCGTGGCCATGTGACCGTCGATATCTTCATCTCGAACCTGTCGGACCGGATGCAGGCCATCCTGGGCCTGATCGGCGATCTGTTCCTGACCGGGGCGGCCTTCGTCATCCTGTGGCGCCTTTGGCTGGGGTTCGGCGAGAAGTTTCCCTTCGGGTCCGACGGGGTGCGCGCCGCCCTTGGCATGGGCGACAAACCGTTCTTTGCCGAAAGCACCTATGAGCTTGAAATCCCCCTGTGGATTCCCTTCGGCCTGTGCCTGATCGGCGCGGCCTTCTTTCTGATCGTCGCGGTCTATTCGGTCTGGAGATCTTTCAACTGGGTGCTTGACGGCAAGGAGGAACGGGTATGACCGGGATCGAACTGGCGATTGTCGCCTTTGTCCTGATGTTGGTGGCGATTTTCCTGCGGCTGCCCATCGGGCTGGCCATGGGGCTGACCGGCTTTTTCGGCATCTGGTATCTGATGGGGCACCCGTCGGTCACGCTGAGCCAGTTGAAGACGCTATCCTATGACACGTTCTCCAGCTATTCCCTGTCCATCGTGCCGCTGTTTCTGCTGATGGGGCAGTTTGCCACGAAATCCGGCATGTCCGGCGCGCTGTTCGAAGCCGCGAGCGACTGGCTGGGCCACCGCAGAGGGGGCGTGGCCATGGCAGCGGTCGGGGCCTGCGCCGGGTTCGGCGCGGTCTGCGGCTCGTCCCTGGCAACGGCATCGACCATGGGGCAGGTGGCCTTGCCGGAAATGCGCAAGCGTGGCTATTCCGATGCGCTGTCCACCGGCGTTCTTGCCGCGGGTGGCACGCTGGGGATCCTGATCCCCCCATCGGTGATCCTGGTGATCTATGCGATTCTGACCGAACAGAACATCGTGAAGATGTTCATCGCGGCCCTTGTGCCCGGCATCCTTGCCGCGCTGGGATACATGCTGACAGTGGCGGTGATGGTGCGGATCGACCCCGACAGCGCAACCACAGCCGAGCGGATGCCCTATGCGCATCGCTTCCGCACGCTGCTGTCGATCTGGCCGGTCGTGGTGATCTTCGGTCTGGTCATGGGCGGGATCGCGGCCGACTGGAACTGGGTAAAACCCGGTGTGCAGGCCCTGTTCACGCCCACCGAAGGCGCCGCCGTCGGGGCGGTCGCCACCGGGCTTTACGGCGTGATGACCGGCGGGCTGACATGGAAGGGGTTTCTGGACAGCATCCTGTCGACCGCGCAATCCACCGCAATGATCTTTTTCATCGTGCTGGGGGCGCAGATCTTCAACTCGTTCCTGGCTTTCACACAGGCGCCGCAGATGCTGGCTGAATGGGTGGCCGGGCAGGGGTTCGCGCCGCTCGTGGTGCTGGCCATGATGCTTGCCGCCTATCTGATCTTTGGCTGCGTGATGGACAGCCTGTCGATGATCCTGCTGACCATCCCGATCTTCTATCCGATCATCGAGGTCTTGGATTTCGGCCTGACCCCGGAAGAGGCGGGCATCTGGTTCGGCATCCTTGCCCTGATCGTGGTCGAGGTCGGGCTGATCACCCCGCCCGTCGGCATGAACCTGTTCATCATCAACTCGATGGCGCGCGACATTCCGATGTCGGCAACCTATCGCGGGGTGGCCCCCTTCGTTCTGTCCGACCTGATCCGGGTGGTGGTGTTGGTCGCATTCCCCGGCATCACCCTGTGGCTGGTCGGGGTCATGTTCTAGAGGCGATAAAAACGCCGGGGGCGGGATAAAACCTCGTTGACGTTGCCCCGGTGCTTGGGTAATCCCAAGCCAGTGCCCAAGTGGCGGAATGGTAGACGCAGGGGATTCAAAATCCCCCGCCTTCACGGGCGTGAGAGTTCGAGTCTCTCCTTGGGCACCACTCCGAAGTCAGATAAGACAGTTGTCATGCCACCCTGCCATGGGCGGTGCGACAAGCGAGGCGTGGAATGGACAAGCACACGGGAAAAATGGCCGCCGATCTTCTACATCTGCGCGGGCAGGGCCTGTCGAAGGGCGATCCGGTGGCGTTGCCGCTGGTGTCGAGTTCCATGTTCCATCTGCCGGGCGACCCGGACGGGGCGGCGGCCTATGGGCGCGTCGACAACCCGACATGGGAGGCCGTGGAACACAGCCTGTCCGTTCTGGAAACCGCCCCCTGCGTGGCCTTCCCATCGGGCATGGCGGCGATCTCGGCGGCGCTGTTTGCCACGCTGACCGCAGGGCAAACGCTGCTGATCCCGTCTGACGGATATTACGTGACCCGGCAGCTGTCGTCCCGTTTCCTGTCCCGGCTTGGGGTCCGGGTGATCGAGCGCCCGACCCGCGAATTTGCCGATGGCGGGTTTGACGGGATCGACGTTGTGCTGGTCGAAAGCCCCTCGAACCCCGGATTGGACCTGTGCGATATCAAGGCCATCGCCGGGGCGGTGCGCGCCGCGGGCGGCAAGACCATCGTGGATAACACGACCATGACCCCCTTTGGCCAGCGCCCGCTGGACCTTGGCGCGGATGTCGTGGTCGCGTCAGATACGAAGGCGCCCGGCGGGCATTCCGACCTTTTGATGGGGCATGTGGCGACGCGTGATGCAACCATTCACGAAGCAGTGCTGGACTGGCGCAAGATGTCCGGCGCGATCCCGTCCCCGCATGCGGCGTGGCTTCTGCATCGCGGGCTTGAGACACTTGAGCTGCGGTTCGACCGCATGTGCCGGTCGGCGCAATCCATCGCCGAGCGCCTGGCCGACCACCCGTCGGTGGCCGCGATCCGTTATCCGGGCCTGACCAGGGATCCGTCGCACCGGTTGGCCGGGCAGCAGATGACGCGCTTCGGTTTCCTGATCGGTGTGACGCTGGCAGACAGGGACAGCGCCGAACGCTTCATCGCGAACTGTCATTATCTTCGCCCAGCCACATCCTTTGGCGGCCTGCACAGTTCCGCCGAGCGCCGGGCGCGGTGGGGGGACATGGTTGCCGACGGATATGTGCGGCTGTCGATCGGCTGCGAACCGGTCGATGCACTTCTGGAAGACCTCATGACTTCGTTGGACGCGCTGCGCTGACGCGCTTTCGCTTTGGTGCCGCGTGACACCGCGCAGCGCTTGGCCGGGCGTCCGGCGCATGTCTGAGATACATCCAAGTCCAAGAATCACAGGCGCCCGCAATCAGCGAAACAAGGATCGGGCGGGGCAGATTCTCCACCATAGGTGGGAAACTGTGACGCCGATGTGGCAAAGCTCCGCCGTTTTACTCGTAAAAATAGAAAAAGCGCCATTTTTCAAAACTTTTGTTCATATTTTGGGCGCAAATTGATACTAAATTCCGAAATTGCCGGAAGAGTGGGCCGGCTTGTTTTTTAGGGGTGTTTGAGTTGAGTTTGCGTGACATACGAGTGCAGGAAACGATCCCGCTGCACTGGACGGGGTTTTCATATTCATCACAGGGCAGTGAGCCGATGCGGGGCCGCCGCTCGAGCGGCGAGTTTACGCCGTCCGGCGTATCGGCCAATACACGGGTTGAAACGCTGCGCGGTCCCGTGGCGGCGCGCGACCTGCAAATCGGCGATCAGGTCAAAACCCGTCGCGGCGGCTTTGCGACGCTGCGCTGGGTTGGCACATCGCGTCCGCTGGAACGCGCCGGAACACCGATGCGGCGCGTCGGGTCCGACGGGCGAGAAGGCACAACGCTTCTGGCGCCTGACCATCTGGTTCTGATCTCGCATTCGCAAAACGATCTTCTGTTTGGCGCCGCCGACGTGCTTTGCCCGGCGAAATACCTTGTGGCGTCGGGGCATTTCGTGCCGGATGCCAATGTGTCGCCCGCGCTTGTGCATTTGTTGTTCGACACATACGAACTGGTGAAATGCGGCGAAGACTGGGTCGAAAGCCTGTTGCCGGACATGGACCAGATCCGTGCCGAGGATCCTGAAACCGCGGATGAAATCGTGGGGTATCTGCCCCGGCTGTCCAGCCGTCAGGGGCTTGCGTCCTATCTGCGCACCCATCCCGTCCTTGATGCGCGCGAGGCGCGTCTATTGTTCGGCTGACGCGGGTCGGGTCAGCCAGTCTGCCCAGTCGTCCGGCGTATCCACATCCAGCACGGCATGGGTTCCGGGCAGGGGAACAAGGGTGGTGGGCAAGGACGCCAGAACCCCTTGGGCACCGCGATCCCCCGTGATCCCGGCAAGCCGGTCAAGAAACCGCTTCGGGATCAGAACCGGATGACCGGCAACACGATCGGCCGTCGCGCCGCGCACCACGCGGTCGGGGTCGAACGCCTTGCTTACAAGCCGAAGATCATCCTGCGACAGCGCCGGCATGTCGGCCAGCACGATCATGACACCGTCAAGGCCCGGTGGAACACGTTCCATGGCATCGGACAGGCTGTGCCCCAATCCCAGGGTGCCGTGCGGACAGGGCAGCGGCGTGGCTGGCGACCCCTGAACCACCGCCATGCGCGCCGAGGACGCGGTGTCAGGCAGGGCGACGAACACGGGATGTCCGGTGCCAAGCGCCGCCGCGATCCGGTTGGCCAGCAAGGTTTGCCCATCGTGTCCCCGCATCAGCAGCTTGTCTTGCCCCATGCGCCGTGACTGGCCGGCGGCCATGATCAGGATGGCAAGGGACGGGACAGGGGACATGGTGGCCTATTTCTCGGGGATCAGGCCGCGTGGGCTGAAACGCAGCACCAGAAGCAGGATGATCCCCATCGAGAACAGGCGCATATGGGCGGCTGAGTCCAGCAGGTGGGTCTTCAGGGCCGATCCGTCTGCCATACCTGATGTGACCAGTGTCATCAGCCAGTTACCGATCGGTTCGACCTGAATCCAGAAGAACCAGATGACGAACGCGCCCAGCACCGAGCCAAGGTTGTTGCCCGATCCGCCGACAATCACCATCACCCAGATCAGGAAGGTGAAGCGCAGTGGCTGATAGGTGCCCGGCGTCAATTGCCCGTCCAGCGTGGTCATCATGGCGCCCGCCAGACCGCACAGGGCCGAACCGAGCACGAAAATCTGCAAATGGCGGCGGGTCACGTCCTTGCCCATCGCCTGTGCCGCCACCTCGTTATCGCGAATGGCGCGCATCATGCGGCCCCAGGGCGATTTCAGCGACAATTGCGCAAGGATCACCAGAACGACCAGAACCGCCGTGAACAGAAGCGAATAGGACAGTTTCACCGCCAGAGTGGAGGCCGTGGTGACGTTCATACCGATGGCATCGGCCTTTTCGATAAAGCTGGTGCTTTGTTGCAGGTCCACCTCATAGGGGACGGGGCGGGGCAGGCCGATCACGTTTTTCACGCCGCGTGCCAGCCAATCCTCGTTCTTGATCACGGCTAGGATGATCTCGGCGATGCCCAGCGTCGCAATCGCCAGATAGTCGGACCTGAGGCCGAGTGCCGTCTTGCCCACCAGCCAGGCCGCCCCGGCCGCCAGCAGCCCGCCCACGGGCCATGCCAGCAGGGTCATGTAACCATGGGCGCGGTAATTGTCCTGACCGCCGGGGTTCAGACCGCCAAGATAGCCGGTCTGGGCGGGGTTGATCGCCTCGACCCCCGCAACGCCCGCGTCAAGGATCCAGCGGAACACGAAGAACCCCACGACCAGCGTGGCGAACATGATCAGGCTTCGTGAACGGCCCGCCGCCATGTTCCGGTATTGCCAGACCATCAGAAAGATCGTGCCTGCGCCCATTACCAGCCCGGCAAGGATGCGCAATCCCCCGGTGCCCCAGGCGCCCGGCGTCGGCGGCATCGCGACCAGCACCGTCGCCAGACCACCCAGTGCCACGAACCCCATGACACCGACGTTGAACAGACCCGCATAGCCCCATTGCAGGTTCACCCCCAAAGCCATGACGGCGGAAATCAGCGCCATGTTCAGAATGGTCAGGGACGAATTCCAACTGCCCGAGAAGATCCAGACCTGCGTCGATCCCTCAAGGATGAACAGAAGCGCGACAAGCGCAAACATAAGCGGTGTGCGAAGCGATTGGCTCATACCGATTGCCCCTTGAAAAGACCCGTGGGTTTGAACAGCAAGACGATGATCAGGATGACGAAGCTGACCGCGAATTTGTAATCGGTGGACATCAGTTGCACGAGGCCGGATGGTTCAAGGCTTTCGGGCAGCAGATAGGTGACCACCTTCTTCCAGGCATAGGTCACGGCGACCTCGGAAAAGGCGATGACAAACCCGCCCGCGATGGCGCCCAGCGGGTTGCCCAGCCCGCCGACGATGGCCGAGGCGAAGATCGGCAGCAGAAGCTGGAAATAGGTGAAGGGCTTGAAGGTCTTGTCCAGACCGTAAAGCACACCGGCGATGGTGATCAGCCCCGCGACGATGATCCATGTGATCATCACCACCCGTTCGGGGTTGATACCGGACAGAAGCGCCAGATCCTCGTTATCCGAAAAGGCGCGCATGGATTTGCCGGTCCGGGTCTTGTTCAGGAACCAGAACAGCGCGGCCACGACGATCACGGCGGTGACGATGGTCAGGCCCTGGCTGGTCTTGAAGGCCAGCCCTTCGTCCAGCCCGGTCCAGGTCCTGAAATCACGCGCACCGATGATGAACCGGGCGCCATCGGCAAACTGCTGGTCATCGGGGCCGATGATGAAGCGCACGATGCCGTTCATGATGAACATCACCCCCATCGAGGCCATGACAAAGACGATGGGCTTTGCCTTGACCTGCCGATAGAAGCGATAAACCACGCGGTCGGTGGCCAGAAGCATCAGGGCGGTGCCAACGATGCCGAAGGGCAGCGCCAGAAGCGCGGTGGGCAGGGGGGCGATGGACACCCCCATGGACTGGAACCACCATGTCACAAGGATCGTGACCATCGCCCCGAATGCCATGCTGTCGCCATGGGCGAAGTTCGAGAACCTGAGAATGCCATAGATCAGCGTGACCCCCAGCGCCCCCAGCGCCAATTGGCTGCCATAGGCCATCGCGGGGATCACAACGAAGTTAAGCAGCGCCACAATGGCGTTCAGGACATCCATCAAAACTCTCCCTCGCAGGTGCCGATATAGGTGATCGCCGTCGGCCCGTCATTGGAATGGGCGGTGAAACGGGCGGTATCGCCATTGCGCGACAGAAGGTATTCCGCGCCTGCACCGGTGGCAAAGACGGTGGTCAGCGGCGCCTCTCGTTTCACGCCCACGACGGTCAGGTCGCCGAAATCGGTGACAAGCTTTGCCCCGTCCAGGTCCGCCGTCAGCGCAAAGCTGGTGTCCTGACAGGCCTCGGTTTCGTAACATTCGGTGGTAAAGGTGCAGGTCTGCGCGATGGCGGGCAGGGCGAACCCGCTGGCCATAAGCGCAAGGCTGGTGTGTTTCAGCATCTTCATCCCCCCAGGAACGACCGGCGCACTTCGGGGTCGGCCAGAAGGTCCTTGCCCGATCCGGTATGCGCGTTGGCACCTTGCACCAGGACATAGCCCCTGTCGGCAATTTCAAGCGCCTGGCGCGCGTTCTGTTCGACCATCAGGATCGAGATGCCGGTGCGCGCGACCTCGATGATCCGGTCGAAAAGCTCGTCCATCACGATGGGGCTGACCCCTGCCGTGGGTTCGTCCAGCATCAGAACTTTCGGCTTGGTCATCAATGCGCGGCCAACGGCCACCTGTTGGCGCTGGCCGCCCGACAGCTCGCCCGCGGCCTGGTTGCGTTTCTCGTGAAGGATCGGGAACAGCTCATAGACCTGTGCCATGGTCTGTGAAATGTCGTCCTCGCGAATGAAGGCGCCCATTTCAAGGTTTTCCTGCACCGTCATCGAGGTGAAAATGTTCTGGGTCTGTGGCACGAACCCCATGCCCTTGCGCACCCGCGCCTGCGGGCTGAGGACAGTGATATCCTCGCCGTCCAGCCGGACCGAGCCTTGCCGCAGGTTCAGCATTCCGAACACGGCTTTCATGCCCGTGGACTTGCCCGCGCCGTTGGGGCCGACGATCACCGCGATCTGGCCCTTGTCGACGGCGATGGTGCAGTCGTGCAGGATGTCGGGACCGTTCTTGCCATAGCCGCCGGTCATGCTGTCGCCGATCAGAAAGGCGTCACCCGTGTGCATCTGGTGCCCGGTGCCCGAGGTCGGGGTCAGCGTGCCCTGACCCTTGGGGTTGACGATCGACGCGTCCTTGTTGCCGCGATCATCCTGATAGGGGTTCCCGCTCATGCGCCCACCT
>JAUHWP010000204.1 GCA_030424645.1 Alphaproteobacteria bacterium | reverse complement strand
CCTTCAACATAGACCTTGGCTTCAGGATGTCCGGTCAGGACATGCCGGTCATGCACAGCACCCCGCGCGCGCTGGACCTGTCCGCCATTCGCGACGGGGACAAGGCGCTGATGAACATTCTGACCATGGGAATGCCCTTGGTGGCCGCCCCCTATGCAACCATCGCTGACCAACTTGGCCGGAGCGAGGCCGAGGTTTTGGCCCGGGTGACCGCCCTGACCCGAGCGGGGGTCCTGTCGCGTCTTGGCGTCATCGTGCGCCACCGCAAGCTGGGCTGGGCCTCGAACGCGATGGTGGTCTGGAACGTGGCTGCGGAGAACATTCCGCAGGCTGGCACTGAACTCGCCGCCCTGCCCGGCGTGACCCTGTGTTACGAACGCCGCCCGGTCGCGGATGTCTGGCCCTATCGGCTTTACTGCATGATCCATGCCCAATCGCGTGACGCCGCGATGGCAGTGCTGGACCGCGCCCGCGCCCTGCCCGCGCTCACAAACATCGAGCACAAGGTGCTGTTTTCCACCCGCTGCTTCCGCCAGACCGGCGCGATGATCGCCAAAGAAAAAGAGGCCGCCGAATGACCGCCCTTGACGACATCGACCGCGCGCTTGTCAACGCCCTGCAAGACGACCTGCCGCTGGACCACCGCCCCTTCGCACCCTTGGCCGAGAAACTGGGGATCACCGAAGAGGCGCTGCTGGATCGCGTCAAAGCCTTGCGCGAAACCGGCGTGCTGACCCGCTTCGGCCCGTTCTTTGACGCCGCCGCCATGGGCGGGGCCTTCTGCCTGTGCGCGATGGACGTGCCGGCGGATCGGTTCGACGAGGTCAACGACAAGGTCAACGCCCACCCCGAAGTGGCGCATAACTACGAACGCGATCACAAGCTGAATATGTGGTTCGTGCTGGCCTGCGAAACCGCCGACGGCATTCACGACATCGCCGACCAGATCGAAGACGAAACCGGCCTGCCCGTGTTCCGCTTCCCGAAACTTCAGGAATTCTTCATCGGCTTCAGGGTGGCGGCATGACGATCGACGCAACAGACCGCGCCATCATCGAGGCGCTGCAAACCGGCCTGCCGCTGGTCCCCGCCCCCTATGCCGCGGTGGCAGAAAAGCTGGGGCTGGACGAGGCAGAGTTGACCACCCGCCTCGCCGCAATGAAGGACAGCGGCGTGATCCGCCGCATCGCCGCCGCGCCCAATCATTACAAACTGGGCATGAGCGCCAATGGCATGACGGTTTGGGATGTGGACGACGCGGTGCTGGCACAGGTTGGCCCAAAAATCGGCGCGCTGCCCTTTGTCACCCATTGCTATGAACGCCCCCGCGCCCTGCCCCACTGGCCCTATAACCTGTTTGCCATGGTTCATGGCGCATCGCGCGATGAGGTCGAAGAGAAACGCCAGCAGATCGTGGCCCTTCTGGGCGATGCGCTGCGCAGCTCGGACACGCTCTATTCCACTCGCATTCTGAAAAAGACGGGGCTGCGGCTTCGCAAGAAAGGGGGCTGAAATGTTCCGCCTGACCGAATACATGCACCAGCTTGCCAAGCCCACCCCCGTGCGTCCGCGCCGCGGCGACGGGATGGTCAAACCCGTGGTGATCTGGAACCTGACACGCCGCTGCAACCTGAAATGCCGCCACTGCTATACCGTATCGGCGGACGTGAATTTTCCGGGTGAGTTGACCGAAGAACAGGCGATGGAAACGCTGGAAGACCTCGGCCAGTTCAAGGTGCCCGCGATCATCCTGTCCGGCGGCGAACCGCTGGACAGCCCCTATCTGTTCCCGCTGGCCAAACGCGCCCGCAAGCTGACCCGTGTGCTGGCCCTGTCCACCAACGGCACCAAGATCCACGGCGAGACCGCCGATCAGGTGGCCGAGATCGGGTTCAACTATGTCGGCATTTCCATCGACGGGATCGGCGAGACGAACGACTGGTTCCGCGGCGTGGACGGTGCCTTTGACGACGCCGTGCGCGGGGTGCGCGAGTTGAAAAAGCGTGACGTGCGCGTCGGCCTGCGCTTCTGCCTGACCGAAGGCACGCAGCACCATTTGCCCGATCTTCTGAAGCTGTGCGATGATGAAGGGGTGGACAAATTCTACCTGTCCCACCTTGTCTATGCCGGGCGCGGCGACAAGAACCGGGGCGAGGACGCGCATCACATCATGACCCGCAAGGGCATGGACCT
>JAUHWP010000098.1 GCA_030424645.1 Alphaproteobacteria bacterium | reverse complement strand
CCCCCGCACCTGCAAGGTCGACGCATAAACCACCCGCGCATAGTTGGGCGTGTAAAGCAGGGTCAGGGCAAGGATCAGCGGCCACGTCCCGGCCCCCAGAATTGTCACCACCAGAAGCGCCAGCAGAAGGGGCGGTAGGCACAGCAGAATCTCGGCGGCGCGGACGGTGAAAACCTCGACCACGCCGCGGAAATACCCGCCCAGAAGGCCCAGAATTGTGCCGATCACCGCAGCGGACAGGGCCGATCCGATGGCGATGAACAGTGACGCCCGCCCACCCCAGATCAGCCGCGCCAGCACATCCCGGCCAAAATCGTCCTGCCCCAGCCAATGCACGGCAGATGGCCCGGCAAACCGGTTCGGAATATCCATCGCCCGCACATCGTGCAGCGGCAGGATCGGGGCCAGGATCAGCACCGAAACGATCAAAAGCACGATCCCGCCCGGCAGCAGAAGTTTGCGCGATGCGGCACTCATTTCGACACCAGCGAGATACGCGGGTCGAGCCAGGCGTTCACCACATCGACCACAAGGTTCAGAAACACGAACAGGACCGAAATCGTCATCACGATACCCACCACTTCGGGATAATCGCGCGCATCCACCGCGGCGACCAGATAGCCTGACAAGCCCGGCCAGTTGAACACGAACTCGACCAACACGGTGCCGCCGATCAGCGTGCCCATCTCAAGGCCCAGGATCGTCAGAACCGGGATCAGCGCGTTGCGCACCACGTGACGGCGCAGGATCGCGGTGCGGGTCAGCCCTTTCGCGCGCGCCGTGCGCACGTGGTCACGTTCCAGCACCTCAAGCACCGAGGCGCGGGTCATCCGGGTGATCACGGCCCAAAGGCTCAGCGCGACCGTGCAGGCGGGCAAGAGCAGCAGTTTCAGATGTTGCGCCGGGTCTTCCGAGAACGGCACAAATCCCCCGGCTGGCAGCCATTGCAGGTGCTGGGCGAAAATCAGGATGGCAATCGAGCCGACCACGAAAACAGGGGTCGACAGCGCGACCGAGGACAGGAAGGACACGAAACTGTCCGCCCAGCCGCCGGTTCGGATCGCCGCCCAGGTGCCCAGCGGAACCCCGAAGGCGCTGGCGATCAGGGCGGCGGCGGCGATGACCTCAAGCGTGCGGGGCAGACGTTGCACGATCTGCCCCATCACGGGCGCGCCGTCGCGAAACGATGCGCCCAGATCGCCCGACAGCACGCCGGACAGATGGTCGAGATATTGTTGCCACAGCGGGGCATTCAGCCCCATCTTTTCACGCAGCGCGGCCACTGCCTGCGGGTCCGCCGCCACGCTGCCCTGACTCAGCAAAAGCTCGGCCGGGTCGCCGGGGATCAGGTGCAGCAACAGAAAGACCAGCGTCACGACCGTCCAGACCAGGAAGATCGCGACGAGGCTGCGATATGCGATATACCTCAACATGGGTGCCGGATCAGCCGATCATGGTTTCTTCCAGCATGATGCCGGAATAGAAGGTCAGCTGACCGGGAAGGTTGGCAAAGCCCGAGACATTGGACTGCATCCCATAGCCCTGGGCGCGCCAGGCAAGACCGACCAGGGGAACGGTTTCCACGGCGACCTTCTCCAGCTCCTTGTAAATCGCTTTGCGTTCTTCCGTGTCGAACGTGGCGCGTCCGCGTGCGAACAACTCGCTGATTTCGGGGGTCTCAAGCGCGAAGCTGCGCACGAAGCTTGCGGGCAAAGCGCCATCGAGCACGTTCACCAACCCGTCGGGGTCGTTGTTGTCCGCCGTGGTGCCCATCACGGCCAGATCATACTGGCCTTCATTGCCTTTCTTGACCCGGCTGGACCATTCCGGCAGGTCAAGCTGCACATTGATGCCCACCATCGACAGATAGGCTTGGCACACCTCGGCGGTGGACTGGTGCATCCCGTATTGCGCCGTCGACAGCATCACGCAGTCGAACCCGTCGGGATATCCCGCCTCGGCCAGAAGGGCCCTGGATTTCTCGGGATCATAGTTCCAGGCATTGGCATATTCCGGGTTGAAGAACTCGGACGCATCGGCAATCGGCAAATGCTCCAGCGCGCCCCCCCGGTTGAAGAAGGCCGCCGCAACGATGTCTTCGCGCTTGATGGCATGGGCCACCGCCTGCCGCACTTTCGGATTGTCAAAGGGCGGGCGACTGCCATTGAAGGTCAGATACATGAACGGGCCATCCACCACGTCAAGCTTCAGCGCATCGTTCCCTTCAACCTGCTCCATCGCCTGCCACGGCACATATTCCGCCAGATCGACATCGCCGGCTTCCAGCGCGGCAACCCGCAGGTTTTCATCGGCATAGACGATCGCCTCGACCCCCGCGAGCTTTGGCAGACCTTCCTTGTAATAGCCGTCGAACGCCTTCAGGCTGACCGACACGCCGCGTTCGATATTGTCCAGCATGAAGGGACCGGCCCCGATCTGGGTGTCTTTCGGCTCGCCCGTTTTCAGGATCGGCATGTGGTAATGCGCAAACCATCCCGGCAGGATCGCCAGCGGTTCTTCGGTGAAAATCCGAACCGTTCGGTCATCGGGGGTTTCAACTTTCGTGATCAGCGCCAACTGCCCCTGACGGTAAGCAGCACTGTCCGGCTTGGCAACTTCTTCAATCGTCCACGCCACATCCGCGGCGGTGACGGGCGTTCCGTCGTGCCATTTCGCCTCGCGCAGGTTGAAGGTCCAGACGCCCGCGTCGTCCACCTCCCAGCTTTCGGCCAGTTCGCCGCGCAACATGCCTTGCGCGTCATAGCTCAGAAGCCCGCGGTGCATCATCAGCTTGATCGTGCCCGCCGCCGTCCCGGTCGAGGTCCACGCTTCGAAGCTGGGCGGGAAGGCGGACAGGGCAAAGCGCAATGTCGCACCGTCCTGTGCCATCAACGCCCTGGGGCCAAGAAAGGTCAGCCCCCCGGCGACACCCATGGTGGTAGAGATAAAGCTACGGCGATTCATTCTCGTCGTCATATCGTGACTCCTTGTTGGTATGTGACGGACTCTTGTCGGCCCTTGCGTTACGGTTTCTGCTATCTATTCGGCGGCAAGCCGGTCTTCATCGGGCAAGCCGTATCCCCCACCGCCGGGGGTGATGACTTCCAGCCATTCACCGGCTTTCAACATGCCTTGCCCACGGTCGAACGCACCTGCCTGGGGGGCGGTTTCAAACCCGCCATGGCCGCCCGGCCCGCCGCCCAACAGGCCCCAGGATCGGGACAGGTTTCGAGAGATATCGACGCGCACCATGCAGTCTTCGGTCGCGCGATAGACCCGCCGCAGCCCCATGCCGCCGCGAAACTTTCCTTCGCCTGCGGACCCGTCGACCAGTTCATAGCGTTCCAGAACCAGCGGGTACTCAACCTCCAGCGCCTCGACCGGCAGGTTCGACGTGTTGGTCGCATGCACATGCACCCCGTCCAACCCGTCCGCATTCGGACGCGCGCCCCCGCCGCCACCGATGGTTTCCAGATAGACCCAATAGGTTCCGGCATCCGGCCCGCTTTGCCGCGTGCCGGAAAACAGCGCGACCGTGCAGGTCGAATTGGTGCTGGCCGACACCCGGTCGGGCGCGGCTTGTGCCAACGCCCCAAGGATCAGGTCCGCCACCCGCTGGCAGGTCTGCACCCGCCCGTTCACCGCTGCCGGATGCTGGCAGTTCAGGATCGACCCTACTCGCGCGTTGACCGTGATCGGGCGTGCCAGCCCGGCATTGGGCAGCACCGTCGGGTCCACCACGGACTTGATGATGTAATAGACCGTCGCCAACAGGGCGGTGCGGGTCATGTTGATGCCTGCGCGCACCTGATCGGGGGCTTCGAAATCCAGCGTGATCGCGTCGCCGTCGATCCGCACCGTCACCGCAAAGGGGATCGGGTCGTCGAAATCCAGATTGTCGAACACATCCTCGAACCGCCATTCGCCATCGGGCAGCGCCGCGAGTCCGGCGCGCATCTTGCGTTCCGCGTAATCCATCAGCGCCCGGCCCGACGCCTGCACCGTGCCAACGCCATAGCGTCCGCACAGTTCCTGAAACCGCCGGACGCCGACGCGGTTCGCCGCCATCTGGGCGCGCAGGTCCGACAGCCGTTCGCGCGGCACCTGGCAGTTCAGCAGGATCAGGTCCTGCACGTCCTTTTGCAACGCACCCGCCCGATACAGGCGGATCGGCGGAATGCGCAGCCCTTCCTGATAGATATGTGCATGCGCGCGGTCCACGAAGTCGGAGTGATGCGCCAGGTTCACCGTCCAGGCGACCAGTTCACCCTCAACGAAAATCGGCTCGGCCAGCACGATGTCGGGCAAGTGGGTGCCGCCTCCCAGATAGGCGTCGTTGCCGACGAACACGTCGCCCGCACGGATACCCGCCACGTCGTGATGCGCCAGAACCGTCGGGATGAAATCCAGGAAACTGCCCAGATGCACCGGGATATGCTCGGCCTGACAGAGGGTGCGGCCTTCACAATCGAACAGCGCGGTGGAACAGTCGCGCCGTTCCTTGATGTTGGTCGAATAGGACGCGCGCACCAGCGCTTCGCCGGTTTCCTCGACGATCGAGGACAGCGCCGCGCCGATCACCTCGACCGTGATCGGGTCCAGGGCTGCCATGGATGTCTCTGTCGGTCCGGTCATCACGAAAGCTCCAGAACAAGGTTGCCGGTCTCATCGACGCGCGCGGCCACACCCGGTGGCACCAGCGTCGTGGTGTCCATCTGCTCGACAATCGCGGGGCCGTCAAAACACATGCCCGGCAACAGCCGGTCGCGCAGATACAGCGCGGTTTCGGTAAAACTGCCGGTTTCGGGATACCAGGTCTGCCGCGATCCGATGATCGCCGGGGCCGCGTTGGATGGCCCAAGCGCCCGTTTTGGCAGGTCTGCCTTCTGGACCAGCCCGATGGCTTCGGCCCGGAAGGTCACGCAGAAGATCCGTTCGTCCTCGACGGCAAAGCCGTAAAGCCGCGTGTGCGCCTCGGTGAAGCGGGCGCGAAGGATGTCCAGCGTGGCCTGCGTCACCGGACCATCAGGCAGCGCAATCGACAATTCGTAATTCTGCCCTTCGTATCGCATGTCAACGCGGCGAAGGGTCTGACGGCGATCAGGTGCAATCGCTTCGCTGTCAAACCAGCCTTCGGCCTGTGCCGTGACCTGATCCGCCGCGGCGGCGATGCCGTCCAGCGTGTCATGCTCCAAGGGCAACAGCCGCGTCACTGGAAACTCAGCCCGCAGATCGGTCATCAGAAGCCCCATGGCGCACAGGGTGCCCGGCGCAGGCGGGATGATGACGCGCGGCATGCCCAGCTCCTGCGCCAGACGCACCGCATGTAACGGCCCTGCCCCGCCAAAGGCCATCAGCGCATAGCGGCGCGGATCATGCCCCCGCTGCACCGAAATCACCCGGATCGCCTTGGCCATGTTGGCCGTCACGACCGAGATGATGCCCTGCGCGGTTTCCATCGCATCCATGCCAAGCTGTTCGGCCATACGATCAATCGCTTGCAGCGCCAGATCGCGCCGGATCTCCATCCGACCGCCCAGCAGATGGGTGGGGTTCAACACCTGCAAGACGACATTGGCATCCGTCACCGTCGCCGCGTCGCCGCCGCGCCCATAGCAGACCGGACCGGGATCGGCCCCGGCGCTTTCCGGTCCGACTTTCAGAAGCCCGCCGCTGTCGATGCGTGCAATGGAACCGCCGCCCGCGCCGACCGTGTGGATATCCAGCATCGGCGCCTTGATCGGATAGCCATGCACGCTGGCCTCGTTGGTGCGGGTCATCTGGCCCCCGGCCATCAGCGCCACATCGGACGAGGTGCCGCCCATATCGAAGGTGATGATGTCCGCCTCGCCCGCCGCAGCGCCGATGACCTGGGCGGCGACAACACCGGTCGACGGGCCGGACAAGACAGCGCGCACGGGCGTTTCCGCCGCAGCGTCGAAGCGCACCACACCGCCGTTCGACTGCGTCAGATGGGGTGGAACCGTCAGACCCAGGTTTTCGAACCGGGGGGTCAGGCGGCGAATATACCGCTTCATGATCGGCCCGAGATAGGCGTTCACCGTGGTGGTCGACAACCGTTCGAACTCGCGGAACTCGGGGGCGATCTCGTGGCTCGTGCACAAAAAGACATCGGGAAGCTCTTCTTCCAGAATGGCCCGCGCCTGTTGTTCGTGGGCAGGATTGACGAAGGAATAAAGGAAACAGATCGCCACCGCCTCGACCCCGTTGTCGCCCATCGCACGGGCGGCTTCGCGCACCGCATCCGTATCCAGCGCGGTTTCCACCGTGCCGTCATGCAGCAGACGCTCGGCCACCTCGAACCGCAGGTCGCGGGGCACAAGGGTTTGCGGCTTGTCCGCGAAAATATCGTAAAGGTCGGGGCGTTTCTGGCGCCCGATCTCCAGCAGGTCACGAAACCCCCCGGTGGTCAAAAGCCCCACTTTCGACCCGCGATGTGTGATCAGCGCATTGGTGGCAACCGTGGTGCCATGACCCAGATAATCAATCGCGCTGGCCGGATCACCAGTGGGGTTGGCACATTCGCGCATCCCCTCTTCGACCCCCCTGGCAATGCCACGCGACGGGTCATCAGGGGTCGAGGACACTTTCCAGACCGACATCCGGCCTGCCAGCTCGTCGAACATGCAGACATCGGTGAATGTTCCACCGGAATCCACGCCGACCCGCCACCGTGCCTTGCCGCCTGCGTTCAAGATGCCATCCTTCATCGGCATATATCCCTTTGCGATCCCGTTGTCCGACCGGTCCGCATCGGGAAAAAGAGCAGTTCTTGAACCCCGGTGCGAACCCTGAATATCGGCACGTCAATCGGACACCCACAGACGGCAATTCGTCCAATCCAAAACTTTTTTATATGCCAAGAATTTTTCTATCATCGCCGATCCCGGGAAAGGATGATCAGCTTTGACAAGCATTTACAATCGGATAAGGGAACCGACCATGCGCCCCGATCAATCCCTGCCTGCGCGTTTCCACAAGCTTCGGAACCGGCATCCGACGGCATCAGGGCGGTAGAACATAGGGTGCCCGGTGTCAAACTGGCCGTTTCGGCGCATGACAAGAACCGGCCGCGAACGCGCCGGGACGGGATATCGTCAGCCCGGACCCGCCATTCCCGCGTCATCCAGCGCCTCGCGGTCCGGCAGGTCGCGCAGGGTCTCCAGCCCGAAGGCGGTCAGGAACCGCTCGGTGGTGACGAAAGTATAAGGCGCACCGCGGCGGGGCGCACGGGGGCCGGTCCCGATCAGGTCGCGATCATGCAGGCGCCCGATCAGGTCGCGGCTGATCTCTTTCCCGAAAATGTCCTTCAGACCGTCACGGGTAATCGGCTGGTGATAGGCAATGGCCGCCAGAACGGCCACGTCGAACGTGCCAAGGCCCAGAACCTGCTCGTCCACATCCGCCGCCGCCCGGATCGCCGGGGCATAGGCCGAACGGGTGCGCAGCATCCAGCCGTCCGACACTTTCGCAATCTCGAACGACCGGTCCCTGAGGTCGGCGGCAAGATCGTCGATCAGCAGCTCGACCGCCACCCCGTGCCCCACCACGCGGGCCAATGCCGCGCGCGGGACCGGTTTGGCCGAGGCAAACAGCACCGCCTCGACCCGGCGCATCCATTCGCGCCAGCGCAGGTCAGGCGGCAGGTCGGACAGGTCGCGGTCAAGATCGGCTTCCGGCGCATCCCTTGCCATGTCACACCCCATAAAGCCGGAACGTATCGCGCCCGGTCAGTTCGCGCACCACGCCCAGGCTGACCAACCGGTCACAAAGCCGCCGCGCGGCGCGGTCGGACATGAACCCGGTCAGGGCCGCGGGCGCCACCGCGTCGCGGGTCAGGAAGATCGCAACCGCATCGCTCGCCCCTTTGGCGCGCAGCTTCACAGACACGGCGTGCAGCGCCCCGGCACGACGGGTCAGATCTGCGGCAAGCTGGGCGATCCCCGGCGCGGCCTTCACCACCGCCCTGTGGCAGGCGATGGTCAGGTCGTCACCGGTGCTGCGCAAATCCCGCCGGTTCAGACCGGCGGCCAGCACCGGCACCAGATGACCCCACCCCAACGCACGCGCAAGCGCGGCGTCGGCAAGGATCAGCGCGGCGGCTTCCTCGGCCGGGTGATCGGTCAGCACAGCTTCAAGCACGGCGGCAGCCCGGCGCACCACCCCCCCTTGCCCCGCCTCCAGCCAGACCGGCACATGGGGGGCCAGAAGTTCGGGCATCGCGCGTTTCAGCGCAGGGGCCGAGATCGCCCGGTCCACCGCCCGCCGCCACTGGTGATAAACCGCCCCCGCCGGCCCCGGACGATCGCCGGGCCGCAGCAGGTGCAGCGCATCGCGCAGGTCCGCCGCCCGTTCGGGGCGCCCTGCGAACCCGACACAGCTCTCGGCGGCGTGCAAGGCCAACCGGTCGCGCAACAAGGCGGCGGGGACGTCGTCCCGCCCAAGCACCACATGCAGAAGGCCAAGCGCCGCCCCTGACAAAAAGGCCACGTCTTCAGGGGTTTCCGCACGACCCACCGTCACCCAGCTTGGCATCCGGGGTATGGTATTCGCGGTGTCGGCAGGGATGGTCCGGTCATCTTTCATGGGCGCAACGTAACGGGATGCGGCGGTTATATCCACCGATAACCAACACAACCGCCGCGCCATTCAAAGGTTTGTTTTACCACTGTGCCCCCGCCCGAAATCAACGGCAGTCCCACATGCGGCGGGTCACGTGCGACGGCGGAACCTGCGGGCGGCCACGTGGCGGCTGCGGCGGATCAGCATGGCCAGATTGTTGCGGTTGAGCTGGACCAGCGTCACCGGATCGCGGGTGGAACTGACAATGGCCACCAGAAGCTCGTCATCCAGACCCAACGCATTCGTCACCGCATGGGTCAGGTCCGCGGAAAACTCGACCGCGCGGGGCACGCGGGCCTCGACCGGCCCGGTCAGGTTGCGCCGAGCAGCCCCCGGCTCGGCCAGTGCCCAGCCCGCAGGCGGCGTGGTCGATGACCCGTCCAGCAACGCCAGCACCGCCTGCCGCCACGGCGTGTCGATGGCCACCGTGGTCAGATCGGTCGGCGCATTGGCAAGGCGCAAGAGCACCACCGTCACCTGATTGCCCTCAAGCGCATCGGTGTCGCGGTGATGCACCATCACATAGGTGGGATAGGTGCCCGGTGGCCGCCGCAGTCGCAGCATGGCCGGACGCCGCATAAGTTCGGTCCGTTCGTAAAGCTGCGCCTCGTTGGGCAGGACGCCCATGCCCCACGGGGGCGGCGCGGGCGAGCCGTGCACATAGACATCCGGGCTCATGTCCAGGGTGAAGGTCGCAGGCGGGTCATCAAAACTCAGCGGATCGACCGGGTCGGCGTCAATTTCGGCCTGCCGGGTGTCAAGGTTCGTGACCCGCAGATAGGTATTGCCGACCGAGGTCGGCGTGTCCGAGATATTCAGCTCCCACATGCCCCGGCTTTCCAGCGCGGCGCGCAGAAGCCTCAGATCACCCTCGCGAAAGATCACGAGGTCCTGCACGACCGCCTGCGGCAACCCGTTGATCTCTCCGGTCCAGGTCCAGCTTGGCGTGTCGCCCGAAAAGCTCAGGTTCCCCCGCCACACGCCCGCGCTGCCCCCGACAAAAACGATGTTGGGATCGTCGGGATGGACAACAACGGCAAACTGCGGGGCCTTGGTGCCCGAGGTGCCGGCCAGCGGATCAAGACCCTGATTGCGCAATCCGGTCGGGTGCCATGTCTCTTCCCCATCGAACCACCACAGCGTGTCCATCCGGTCGGCCTCACCCACCGCACCGGTATCCGTCATTTTCGATTTGGAGGTTGTGGTCACATAGAACGAGCCATGGCTGCCGCGCGTCCGGTCATGGGGAAAGACATCGGTCCATTTGCCGATATAGGGCAGTTTTTCCGAGGGGCCGGGCGTGATGTCCTCGTTCTTGCGGATGCGGTCCTTCATCTTCTTCTCGGTGAAGCGGTGACGGGTCCATTCATCCTCGTCCGCGGCATAGCTGTATTGGAAAATGTTCTTGTTGGTCAGCACCAGCAGCCGCGCGCGGTCAAAATCATTGGTGGCATCGCCACGTTGCGCCCAGCGAAGCGTCACCGCCATTTCATTGTCGCCAAACTTGTCCTGCCCATCGTTTTCCGATCCGGGCGTGCGGGCATCTTCGCCCGATGGCAGGGTCATCCATGTGTTGTCCGCATTTACCGGGTTCCAGTCGGGCGAAAACCAGACCCGTGTCGTGCCGATGGCAATGCGGGTTTCATCCACTTCACCCGCCACCGCCGCAATCCCGCTGTAAAACAGCGAGGCGTCGTTTTCCTTGGTTTCACTTTCCGGCGGCGAGGCGCCCGCCGCCACGGTGGTGCGAAAGATCGGTCGCGTGAACCTTCCCTGGTTCTCGCGCCACGAGGCTTCGGTGTATTGGCCAAGGTAATAGGCCGGATTGGTGGTGTGATAGGCCACGCCCCCGCCATCACCCTTGCGCCAGAGCCGCCAGAGCGATCCGCCGACCCGTTCGATCCGCCCGTTGTCCTGCGTGCCTGCGATCAGGGCGCCCGGCGCCACGGGATGGCAGGCCAGAAACCCGGGTTCCGAGATCGCAAGCCCATAGTTCAGCGATACCATCCCGGCACCGCGATCCACGAAAACCCCGCCATCGCATCCGATCCAGACCTCGCCCGCAATCGGCCGGATGGCGTGGACATCGGCATGGGCCATGTTGCCAAAGAACGTGGGATCGGTTTCGGCCGCAAGATTGTTCGAGGTGTTGAAATCCGTGCTGTAATCATCCGCCGCATGGGTGCCGCTGATCGTCAGCCGGTGCATGTTCGCGTTCGAGACATTGCTGACCCGGATCGTCGACCCGGCCACATAGACGATGTTTTCATTCGTCGGATCGACCGCGACCGAATTGTTGTAATGGGACGAATTGCCATCCACCTTCACCGTGGTGCCATCCATCTTCGGCTTGCCGAACAGACCCGGCGGCACGTCATCGACGACGCGCGCCGGCCCGGTGCCTTCGATCCGCCACAGCCGCGCCCGGTTATGCGCCCCGGTGCCCAGCACATAGACCACTTCGGGGTTGGAGGGCGCGACCGCCAGGC
>JAUHWP010000097.1 GCA_030424645.1 Alphaproteobacteria bacterium | reverse complement strand
GTTCATCCCCGGCCGCCAATGCAGACAGGATCATCCGGTGATGGCGTTGCAGGTCGGTGCGTTGACGGCGGGCATAAAGCGCGCGCATGGTCGGGCCAAGTTGCAGCCACACCGTTTCGGCCACCGCAAGGATCGCGGGGGCCTGGGCGCGCAGATACAGCGTGCGATGAAATTCCAGGTTGGTGCGCAGATATCCGACCGCGTCCTGCTTGGTCACGCATTCCGACACCCGCACGTTGATGGCGCGCAACCGGTCGATCAAGGCCATATGGGCGCGGGGCAGGGCACGGGCGGCCAGTTCCGGTTCCAGAAGGGATCGCAGCGCGGCCAGTTCCTCGATCCGTTCCGCCGTCAGGTCGGGGGCCGACACGCGGCCCGAACTGGACAGGGTCAACGCGCCTTCTGCGGCCAGCCTGCGCACGGCCTCGCGGGCCGGGGTCATCGAGACATCGTATTCCTTGCCGATGCCACGGATGGTCAGGCTTTGTCCGGGGTCCAGCTCTCCGTGCATGATCCGTGCGCGCAGGCTGCGATAAACGCGTTCATGGGCGCTGGAGGTGTCGGTTTGGGGACGGGGTTGTGCCTGCATGGCGCGATTGTGATCACAAAATCAGGTCAGGTCAACACGCACCTGCGGTCAGTCACGAAACCGGAACCGATGCAAAGCCGCGCCGTTGTCCCGAAGCCACTTTCGCCGGGCCTTGTAGTCGGGGCAGATGGCCGCGACCTGTGCCCAGAACGCGGGTGAATGGTCCATGTGCACCAGGTGCGCCACCTCGTGCGCGGCGACATAATCCAACACCCCCTCGGGCGCCATCACCAGCCGCCAGGAATACATCAGGTTGCCCGTCGAACTGCATGATCCCCAACGCGAGCGTGTGTCGCGCAGCGTCAGGCGCCCGAACGGACGACCGACCATCAGCGCATAGCGGTCGCTGGCGCCCGCCAGCCGGTCACGGGCTTCCCGTTTCAAAAGCGCCTCAAGCCGGGCGGCGGTCTGGTGGGGATCGCCGGGGGGAAGCACGATCTGACCGTCGCTGACCTTGGCCGCCCGCACCGGTGCTTCGATGATCGGATGCACGCGCCCCAGAAACGGCAGGGTGCCGCCGATGGTGGGGCGCTGTTCGGGCATCGTGTCGGCCAGATGCCTGCGAATCCAGTCGGCCCGTTCGGACGCAAAGCGCACAGCCTCCTGCCGCGAGGCCCCCCTGGGCACCGTCAATGTCACCCGCCCATCCAGCTTCGAGACACGCAGCGACAGCCGTCGTGCCCGCGCCGACGGGCGCAGCAGAACAGAGACATAGGGCGTGCCTGTCAGATCAATCTGTTCGGCCTGCGTCAGCCGATCTGCCTTTTTCGACCAGAACATGCGGTCCCTTTTTTCTTTCAAATGTCACGGTATCCGCCCATAACGGGAAAAGCCTTTGACACCTCTGCACACATGTGGCAGTTGGCGGCAAATCTCGCACGACTTAGACAGAACGGAAAGGGTTTTACATGCCCAAGGAAGAATGGGGCGTTAAACGTGTCTGCCCCACGACTGGTAAACGGTTTTACGACCTGAATGCCGATCCGGTGATCAGCCCCTATACGGGCGAGGTCGTGAACCTCGACACCGGCAAGGCCTCGCGCACGATGGTTGCCGACAAGGAAGACAAGGCTTCGATGAAGGACGATCTGGTCGATGACGCAGATGCGGTTCTGGAAGATGACGACGACGTCGATGTCGATCTGGGCGATGATGTTCTGGACGATGACGATGAAGAAGATGTCTCGCTGGATGACATCGCGGATGTTGCCGCGGACGACGACGACTAAGCGGTATTGAATTTTTTGCGAAGGCGTCTTTTTGGACTTGAACCCAAAAGCGCCTTTGCATAAATACCGCGCATTGACGGCGGAAACGCCATCGGATGGGGCCTTAGCTCAGTTGGTAGAGCGCTTGCATGGCATGCAAGAGGTCAGCGGTTCGACCCCGCTAGGCTCCACCATCCTTCCCTTATCAAAACAGAATTGCCTTTCGCACCGGATCGCGGTCGGGATGGTGTGGTGTCATTGAAACAGCGAAAGGTCGGCGAACGACCCGATCGCGCTGGCCAGGATCGGCGAGGCGATGGCAAGGATGGCCTTGAACGCCTCCATGCTGGCGATGCGCCGGATGTCGAACCCTTCCAGCGTGCGGCCAAGTTCGGTTTCGCCGATGGATTCGCTTGCCTGTTTGAACTGTTCGATACGAACCTTCAGGATCAGGCTGACGGGCATATAGAACGACAGGATCAGCACCGTGTAGGTCACGCCGCGAAACATCGACACAGAGCTGACAACATGGTCATGCGCGTCGCGCAGATCGGCGTCGGCGATCATCGCGCCCGGCCATTTCATCCAGGACAGCATCAGCACCATTCCGGTCGTCAACAGAACACCCGCACAATACAGATAGCGCTGGGTGCTTTCCTGCGCGTTTTGCAGCGCCGTGGCTTCGGAAATCAGTGCGGTCTTGCTTCTGCGATCCATACCGACTGGTTCGGCCAGTGACAGGACCATCCCGGCGATGACCGCCGCCGCCGCCAGCGAAGTCAGGATATTCACGTGATTCAGCAGGTATTTCATCGCGAAGAACGCCCCCATGCCGTCGCAGGCGGTTTCGAGCGCGCCGCCGGGGGAACAACCGGGCAGGTTGCCTAAGCCAAGTGCGGTGTGAAACAGGTCTTCGCCCAACAGGGCGTGCGATTCGAAACTGGCGGGCATCCAGGCGGGTTCGAAGGTTGAAAAGCTGAGCGAGACAAGGATCACCCCGACGATGCCGACCAGCGTATAGCAGATCGAGCGTTTGGTGTGGCGGGCGTAAAGCTCGAACGCGAACATGGCGATCAGCGTGATCGTCACTGCCACGAACAACACCAGCGCGGCAAGAAAGCGATAGCGGCCGTTCAGCTCGATCAACGGCGCCATCGGGGCGAGCTCCACCCCCGGCAACAAAAGACCTGTATCACCGAACGTCCCCAGCAGTGTTTCCGACGCGGTCAGCACCGCCACCGGCAACAGCAGGATCAACAGATAGCGAGGTGCAATCTGCAACTTTCCTGTCGTCGCCGGTTGCGGCAGTGGGGCGTCTTCCTGTGTCATCCGATATCTATATCCGCAATCAGGGTTTTGCGCGTGTCGGCCAGCTTGTCGCGGATGATCTCGCGCACATCGGCATAGATCGTCGGGCTGAGCGCGACCTTCTGCGCGGACAGCCAGTATTCCAGTTCGTTCTTGCCCCAGGACACGAACAGGATGTTCTGCTTCTTGTCCTTGAAGGTGAAGTTGAATGCGCCCAGGGCCATCGAGATGACATCGCCCGACGCCTCGGCGCTGCCGATCTGGAAGTTGCCGCCGGTGGAAGATGAGGTCTCGAAATCGAACAGTTTGATCTTGCCATCATCCGCCGCCAGACCGCGCAACGCCTCCATCGCGCTTTCGACGATCTTGAACTGGTTGCCGGTCGCGACCTGCGCCAGCGTTGCCAGGATTACCTTGTCGAAACTGCCATTGCCTTTCATCTTCTGGCTGGCTTCGAAGGGGGCGGCTTCGCGCGACCAGCCCATCAGGCTGAGCATGTCCATATAGGTCGCCTGCCACAGCTCTCGCTCCTTGATCGGATCGGCCTTGGCGTCGGCGGCGCGCTGGGCAAACAGCGTCGATAGCAGAACGTCCTCTTTCTGCGCCGGGGTCAGGTTCTCGACGAACGAGATCACGCTCGAAGCATTGACCGCCGCTTGCAGCGATTGCTGGTGCGCGGCGTTTTCCGAGGTCGGGTCGAAATCGTCGCCCGAGCGGCTGACCGGGTCTGCGAAGGCCGAGCTGCGCGATTTCGCCCCCGGCGCCGACCTTGGTTTGGCCAGCATGGTCGCGATCAGGATCGCGATCCGTTCCGCCAGATCGCGCGGTTCGCGTTTCTTCAGGGGCGTGGCGCCGGACAGCTTCATATCGCGAAACGCGGGCGGCCATGTGGCGTTCACGCCGCGTGTGTCGATATGGGTGAAGCTGTTGTAACGGCCAATGCCGCCGGTAAAAAAGCCTTCCTTGTCGCGCAGCCAGCGCAGGGCCTTTGCCGCGTCGGGAGCGGCCATGCCCGACACCTTGAAATCCAGCGCGCAGAACTTCATGTGCTGACTTGCCTTGGCCCCGCCGATGCAGGCATTGTAGGCCGGGCCGCGATAGGCGTTGGTGATCGCGATCGGTTTGCCGATCCGGTCGCGGAAATGGTCCAGCGCCTGCGCGGTCTTGGCAATATTGGTCCACAGGCTGCGCGGCGGATAGGTGTTCTTGCCCTGACATTTCCCGCCCGGCGTGTTGTGACTTCCGCCAAGGATCAGGAACTCGTCGGTGCTGAAATTCTTCAGGCGGAGGGATCGGATGAACCCGTCGAAATCGGCATAATCCGACCATTCCAACGCGGCTGTGGCACTGCGAAAACCCGCACCGCGCGCCTTGGCGGACAGGATCGCGTCCACTTCGGCATCGGGCAGAAGATCGTTTTCCTCACCTTCGTCTGTGTCCTCTACCGTGGGGGCAGGCGGCGCGGCGCGTGACTTTGCGCCGCCGCCACAGGGGCTGGCGCTCATGCCCTCGGGTTGCAGGGTGAAGGGTCGGTCCAGCACGAAATTCGGCTGTTTCAGCAACACTTCAAACAGTTGCGGCGTCTGTGTGTCGCTGCCGATTTCGGCGTCGATGGCGGCGCGGAAGGCGCGGTAGTCACCAGTGAAACGCCCGCCATCCCACACCTTCAACAGCGCCCCGGTAAAGGCGCCGTTTTCCGGCCCGTCCATGGCAAACTGCGTGTCCTTACACGCCCCAAGGTTCAGGACCGAGGCCTGTATCGGGCTGCTCAGCGGCGCGGTCATCACGCTTTCTTTCATCGCGCTGTAAGACTTCGATGCCTCGCGATAGGCCGCTTCGTTGGCCCGCCAGACGCGATCTTCGACATAAAGCGGCATGGCGCGGATGCGTGGGTCTTGCGGTATGGCGCGGCCAAACAGCTCGGCCGGTGCGCTTGGGCCAAACCGCGCCATCGAACCCGAATGGCAGGTGTCGGGCATGATCAGAACCCGCACGCCGTCGCGGAACAGGGTCCAGAGCATGTAAAGCTCGTCATCCGCAATCTGGAAGTCATAGAGGCACAGGGTTTCGTCCATGCGCTGGCTGTCGTCGTCGTGATCTTCGTCCTGATTGAAATCAGGCACCCGCCCGCCATGACCTGACACGGTGAACAGGAACATGTCGCCGGGGTTCAGGTCTTTCGCGGCGCGTTCAATTTCGGCCACGACGTTTTTCCGTGTGGCGTCACGGGTCAGCAGAAGCTGCGGGGTGAACCCTTCGGCCTCGGCGAGGCTTTGCATCGCAAGGGCGTCAGCCTCGCAGGCGGTTAATTGACCGTCCCACCCGTCGTAATGGCCGGGGTCCACGGTGTTCACACCCACATGCAGCGACATGCCGCGCGCCGGGCCACCCGCGATCACGGGGGGTTTTTGCATGGCACGGGACAACTCGGCGGCAGACCCGAACGGGCCGCTGATCACTTTGGGCGGGCCGCTGCGGGCATTGGCGATGCGGTTGATCTCGCGCTGGAATTTGCGCGCGACATCGCCATAGCCTTCGCCGGTCGGGTGCAACCCGTCAAACCAGCGGTGATTGCCCACCACGCCGCGACAGTCGATATAGGTGACATGCGGCATGGACCGGGCAAGGCGGCGCAGGCGCCGGTTGAACTGGTCCATCATCTCGGCGGCGATGGCCATTTGCAGGGTGCGGTCACGAATGCCGCGACTTTCCATCGGCTTGCCCAGCCACTTGTCCTTGTTGGGCACCGGATAGTCATAGCCGTGGCACAGGATGCTGACATAAGGGAAATGCTGGTGCACCTGCCGGAACATTCGCCCGTAATGCCCAAGTGCGTCATCCAGAAGCGCCTGGAAGGAGGGCAACAGGTAATCGGCCGGGGCAAGGTCGGGGTCGAACGCCTCAAGATGGGCGGCGAGTGCGCCACCGGCCACAAGGTCATTGCCCCCGCCGGACAGAAGCAGGATCTCGGCCCCTGTTTCTTCGAGCGCGCGGATATATTCCTGTTGGTCGGCCATCCGCTTCAACAAGTCGCCCGCCGCGCCCAGCGAATAGATCGCATAGGTGTGCATCAAATGATCAATCGTGTCGCGCAGGCGGATCGGATACTGAAACCAACTGTCCCCTTCGGACACGATGATAGGGCCGTCATACCCCCGCGCCAGCTTTTGCTGAAACACGTTTCGCCGGCTCATGCGTGCAAACCAGTTGGCCGAGTTCATCAGGGCCGCCGTGCGCTGGGCCGCGTTTGCCCCGCGCGGGATCTGTACCGTTGCCGGATTCAGCTTGAGTTTCGGAGAGAACGGGCCTGATCGTTCCTCGTCCAGTATGAAATACTCCGAGAACTCGGTTTCATCGGCGTTCGGATCCGCCATTTTAGACATCAGTTCTTCGACAGTGATCTTCGTCACGGCTCTTCTCCTTTATGTGGCGTTCAGCGTCCCTTTTCCTGAAATCCTCGTATGCATTCGAAAATGCTGTTGGTGATGGTGGGGTCGTCGTTCAAAACGGTCTGGGGAATGCGGTCCAGATCGTGTTTCTGTGCGGCAATCCTGTTCAGCCGGAACACCGCGTTCTGCACCGGTGAATCGCCGTCATCCGCAACCCCCGACATGCCCAGAAACGGGCGCGGGCGCAGCAGATACGAGGCCGCGGTGTCATCGGCGTTCTGCGGCAGGGGGTATCTGTCTTCGAACGCGCGGGACACGAGGTGCAGGATGGATTTGCCATAGGCCCCGAAGCATACGCGTTCTTCAAGCTCGGATGTGGGGATATAGATGCGGGCCCGCGGTGGCGTCTTATAGGTCAGGTATTCCTGCACCAGCGGCTTGCGCGACGATGTCTTGCGCTTCTTCTTGCCTTTGGAAGGCCCGTTCATCACGTTGATCAACGGGATCAGCCGTTTTTTCGCGCGCGGCATCCCGATGGCCGGATGGATCAGGTGCAGCGTGTCGAACCGATCCATGCCGCCGGGTTTCAGGGATGCGGGGTCGAACCATCGTGTCCTGTGCACAAGCAGCGACAGCATTTCATGCACCACCAGCGCGCCAGCACCTTCGGCGACGATGTGCAGCTCGCACCCGGTTTCCTTCTTCAACTCCAGAAGGTCAAACAGAAGATCGCCGACGAAGCCGGTCTTGATCTTGTCTTGGTCCTCATCCTCGAAATCTTCATAGGGCAGTTCTTCGGTGCCGCGCAGGGCGCGTCGGGCGCCAAGCTCGATATCGCGCCAGAAGGCCCGGCCCACGCCACGCACGCGGTTCTCGATCAACTCGTCCAGATGGGCGGCGTTTTCGCCCGCCTGTTCCTCGCAGCTGTCAAACAGGCTTTGCAGCACCTCAAGCGACTTTTCGACAAAGCTGTTGCACCAGAAAATCGTATACGGATAAAGCCCCAGATCCTTGATCAGCGTCTTGCGCCCCACCGCGTCGGCAAAGGCCGGTTTGATCCCTTCAAGGCTGCCGGGTATCCACAGCAGAACACCGCGATAATTGTTGCTTTTGTTGGCCGGATCAGCCTTCGGGTCCAGCCGCTCGGACAGATAGGAGCGGGTGCGCGGCCACCCGTTCTTGAACGACGGATAAGACCCGGTGGCGACGTGATAGCCGTCATCCAGGTGCATATAGTGGCCGACAAGTTCAAAACAGGGCGTCGACCCGGATTGAATGGGGCCAGAGTCGCCCTTGGTGCCTTTTTCCCCGACCGATGCCCCGAAGGCCGAGGGCGCGAAGACGCCCAGCCGCAACACCCAACTGTCCACCACGTTCTGCGCCCAGTCCGCATAGGACCACAGCGCAATCCCCGCCTGACCCTGATAGCCACCCCATTCCGGCCCCCAGGAATTCAGGACGTGAAACCCGTTCTGGTCATAGCCGGTGATCACGAACGCATGGGTGCCGGTTTTGCCAAGCGCGGGTGGCCACGTGATCACCCCGCCGCTGTCGGGCGTCGCCTGCAACCAGCCGTCATGCACATTCGCCGTGGTCAGGATCGCTTCGGCATCGTTCAGCGCGGTATGAAAATGGTTCAGGATCGAGGCCAGCCGGAAATAAGCCCCCAGCCCGATTTCGCGCGCTTTCTTGGCCTGGGACACTGTGGTGAACTTGCGCCCTTTGTCCGGCCCGTCCGCAAGATAACACTCGCTTTGCCAGCGTCCGTCGTCAGCGGCGGGTTCGCCGAATGGCCAGTCGCGGCAGACGCCATGGTGATAGAAGCCCTTGATCGCGGACCTCAGCGTCAGGATGCCCTCTTCGGTGGTGACCTCACCGTTTTCAAGTTCGGGATAACGATCATGGAAGGACGCCATGCGATACAGCATGTCGGCGCTGACGATATCCTCCTGCACTTTCGACAGGTCTGGCTTGGGCGTGTCGCTGACACCGGGCGTGCGGCGCAGGTGTTGCAAGTGGCGCTGGATGTCGATCAGGTTGGCCAGCGCAAACCCCACGCAGCGACCGCTGCTGCCTTGGTTGCGGGCACCGAAGATCGGCACCTGCAATCCGGTATCGGGATCAGGGGTCAGCAGTTTCGGGTTCAGGGACACCGTGTCGCGCAACACCGTCAGATTGGGCACATAGTCCTGATCGCGCAGGTCCACCCAATCGGCGCGCACGCCGGTATCCTTGATCAAGGAACGTGCAAAACTGGCCATCGAAATAACCGTCCCTCACAAAACAATAAGTATTAAAAATCAACTAAACTAAGAAATAATATGAGGTTACTCTATCAGATAATTGTCGCGAATACAAAAACGCTTTGTTTCTGATCCAGAAGCCGCGAACGGTGATGTGCCGAGGAATCCAAACGATCGGTGACACGAAGTCCCTTTTTCGGATGTCATCAGGGCAGGGATCATTATAGGTTTCCTTCGATTGAAACCGATTTTCAGGGCGGATGTGACCCAATCTGATCCACGCGCAACAATGGCTGCCGGCCCGGTCATCCGCACCGCCGGGGTGGATGGCGTGCTGATCAGCTTTTCCGACACCCTGAACGAGTCGGCAAACCGCGCGGCCCTTGCCTTTCGCGCCGCGGTCGACGCCGCCGGGTGGGATGGGGTCGAGGAAACATCATCATCGCTTGTGTCGGTCTATATGCGGTTCGATCCCATCGGGTTTGATCACGCGACGATGCACCACCGGATCACGGGGCTGCTGGACAGCCGCGACTGGTATCAGGCGCAGCTGCCCGAGGGGCGGCGTTTCTGGCAGATCCCGGCGGTGTTCGGCACCGACCTTGCGCCGCAGCTTGCGCAGGCTGCAGCGCAGGCTGGCATGACCGAGGCGCAGGCAATCGCATCCTTGGCCGCAGCCCGTTTGCGGGTTCAGACGATCGGGTTCGCGCCCGGTCAACCCTATCTCGGCACCTTGCCCGAGGGGTGGGACATTCCCCGTCAAAGCCAGTTGACCGCACGGGTGCCCGAGGGGGCCGTTGCGGTGGCCATTCGTCAGCTGGTGTTGTTTTCGGTGTCCACGCCGACAGGGTGGCAGCATGTCGGGCAGACCGCGATGCGCCTGTTTCAACCGGATGCCGATACGCCGTTCCTTTTGCGGGCGGGGGACGAGGTGCAGTTTACCCCCACCACGCCTGATGCGCTGGACGGAATGCGTCGCGACCCGATGGGCGGCGCGACGGTCACGGTGATCCGATGAGCCGGGGTTTGAAGGTCATAAAGGCCGGGCCGGGCGTCACCTTGCAAGACAAGGGGCGGCCCGGCTGGCTGGATGCGGGGCTGTCGCGTGGCGGGGCCGCCGATCTGCTGGCGCTGGCCGAAGGGGCGGCGCTTCTGGGCCAGTCCGACGATCTGCCCGTGCTTGAACTGGCCGGGATGGGTGGTGAGTTCCGGGCCGGGGTCGATATGCGTATCGCCCTGACCGGGGCGCCGATGCAGGCCGATCTGGACGGGGTCAGGCTGGCCTGGAATGCCAGCCATCTGTTGCCAGCCGGGGCGTCCCTGTCCATCGGCGGAACGGTTTCGGGCAGCTATGGTTATCTGCATGTGGGCGGTGGGTTTGCAGGGCCGCGCTGGCTGGGCGCGTGCTCGGCGCATATGTCGGCGGGCATTGGCGGTCCGGTGCAGGCCGGCGATGAGCTTGCCACCCGCCCTGATCCGGGCGGTGACGTTGGCATGGCGCTTCCGGTGGATGACCGTTTCAGCGGCGGCACGGTGCGGATCGTTGAAAGCCTTCAGACCCGCCTGTTTTCGGCGGACGAGCGTGACAGATTCACCGCCACGACCTTTCAGCGCGACACGCATGGCAATCGGATGGGCGTGCGGCTGGTTCCGCCGGGTGACGGATTCCACATCGACAGTGGCCGCACCATTCTGTCCGAGGTGATCGTGCCGGGCGACATCCAGATCACCGGGGATGGCACGCCGTTCGTGCTGTTGTCGGAATGTCAGACCACCGGTGGCTATCCCCGCATTGGCGCGGTTCTGCCCAGCGATCTGCCGCTTGTCGCGCAGGCCCCGGCGGGGGCGGCGATCCGGTTCCGTTTCATTGGTCTGGAGGACGCGATAGAAACCGAGCGTCGTGCCGCAACCGCGCGCAAAGCGCTTGCGCGGGCCGTCAAACCGATGATCCGCGATCCCCATTCCATTCCCGATCTGCTATCCTATCAGTTGATCAGCGGGGTCACGGCGGGCAGCGACTCTGTGGACGAGGATTGAGCAAGGACAGGATATGACACGGGCAATTGATCTGAATTCAGATATGGGCGAGGGGTTCGGCCCGTGGCCCATGGGGGATGACGCGGCGCTTTTGGATATCGTGACCTCGGCCAATATTGCCTGTGGGCTGCATGCGGGCGACTGGGATGTCATGGCCCGGACGATGGCGGATGCGGTTGCCAAGGGGGTTGGCATCGGCGCGCATCCGGGGTTTGCGGACCTGCATGGCTTCGGTCGTCGACGGATGGAGTTGCCGCGCGCCACATTGCAGAACCTCGTGCGGTATCAACTGGGCGCGGCGCAGGCGATGGCGGCAGCCGCAGGCGGGCAGGTGCGGCACCTGAAACTGCATGGTGCGATGGCAAACATGGCCGCCGAAGATGCGGATATGGCGCGGACCTGCTATGAGGCGGCGCTGTCCATTGCCCCGGATCTGATCGTCATGGTGCTGGCGGGCACGGCGCAACAGGCGGCCGCCCAC
>JAUHWP010000203.1 GCA_030424645.1 Alphaproteobacteria bacterium | reverse complement strand
CTCGGTGCGATAGGCCCGTCCATACGTCATCGAGGTCACGTTCCAGATATCCTCGCGCGTGATCTCCTGCCCCGGCAGGATCGACGGGCCCCAGCGCACGCCCGGCGACATGGCAATGTCGGCCTCGCGCTCGCTGATCAGCGCGTCACAGATCAGGTCGTCCCATGACCCGTTGAAGTTGCCGCGACGATACAGAAGCGTGTCGGTGGTGCCGATCACTTCCTCCAGCTCGGCCTCGTAAGGCGCGCGCTGCTCGTCGATCAGTTGGGTGATCGAGGCATCCGGGGTGATGACATCAGCGAAAATCGGGATCAGCTTGTGGCGGATGCCCATCATCTTGCCGTCGCGCACGTCCAGATCAACGCGGCTCACGAATTTCGAATTTGACCCCGAAGCGATGATGAAGGTCTGTTCGACCTGCACGGGTTCCGGCAGCGCATCATGGGTGTGGCCCGACAGGATCACGTCGATCCCGGTGACCTTGCTGGCCATCTTCTTGTCGACATCAAAGCCGTTATGGCTGAGCACGACGACCAGCTCGGCCCCTGCCGCGCGCACCTCGTCGACCATGGCCTGCATATTCTCGTCACGGATACCGAACGAGTATTCGGGGAACATCCAGCCCGGATTGGCAATCGGCATATAGGGGAAGGCCTGCCCGATCACCGCGATCTTCACCCCGCCCCGTTCAAAGAACTTGTAAGGTTTGAACAGCTCTGCCGGCTCGTCCCACTCGGCATCAAAGATGTTCTGGCCAAGCGCGGCGAAGGGCAGCCCCTCGACAATTTCGTTCACCCGGTCCGACCCCAGCGTGAACTCCCAATGGAAGGTCATCGCATCTGGCTTCAGCGCGTTCATCACGTTGACCACGTCCTGCCCCTGCGTGTGATAGCAGGTGTAAGACCCGTGCCAGGTATCGCCGCCATCCAGAAGCAGCGCATCGGGGCGCTCGGCCCGGATGGCATTGACTACGGTGGCGACACGGTCCATCCCGCCGACCCGGCCATAGCTCTGCGCCAATGCCGAGAAATCGTTATAGGTCAGCGCGTAAGCATTGGGCGATCCGTCCTCGATCCCGTAAGCCCGCCGGAAATCCGCACCGGTCACATGCGGCATCTGCCCCTTTGCCGCACCGACACCCAGGTTGATCTCGGGCTCGCGGAAATAGATCGGCTTCATCTGTGCGTGGATATCGGTGATATGGATCAGGCTGACATTGCCGAACGTGTCGAATTTCAGAAGATCGTCCTGCGTCAGCGCCTGTTGCGCGGCCAGACGCGCCCAGTTGCCGAAGCCCGACGCACCATAAAGCGCCGAAGCAGCCATCGAGACCTGAAGAAAGTCGCGGCGAGAGATCATGAGCGGTTTTCCTTTGTTCGTCAGCACCGGAACACGCGTCATCCATGCAGTGCTTTGAATGTATTAGCGTAAAGAAACCCCGCCCGGTTGAAACCCGGACGGGGCAAGAAGTTTAGTTGCGGACCGACGGACCTTCGACCGACAGACCGTTGCCACGCGAGGCGACATAAAGCTCAAGCGCCACAAACTCCGGCGACCCGGCGTTGAAGGTCTCGGCGCGGGTGTCGCGGATGCAACCCTTGAAGCGCGAATGCGCCCCGTTGAGCTTGGTGTTCTTTAAACGATAGGTCGGAAACCCGTTGATCTGACCCTGGCTCAGGTGGTCGGCCCGGATCATGTTGCCGTAATTGTTTTCATGGCAATTCGCGCAGCTCAGTTCAAGCTGACCATAACGGGTATAGTAGATTTCCTTGCCCTGTTCCCAGGTGGACTGCGCCGGGCCGTCGATGGCGACATTGACCGGCATCCCGCGCGAGACCGAGGCCAAAAGCGCCTCGACATCAATTGCGGCGGCGCTGTCATAACCCCAGGGCTCGGCCCCCATCCGGTTTTCGCGACAATCATTCACCTGCATCTGAAGCGTGCGCACCTCGCCCGCCTCTTCGTTCCACTTCGGATAAACGGGCCGCACACCGGCCATTTCTTCCGGCTCACCATGACAATCCGCGCAGGACTTGCCTTCGGACCCGTCGGCGGTGACCCAGATATCAGCCCCGTTTTCGGCCCCCAGCATACCGGGGTTGTCGAAGTCATCCATCTCCATGGACTGGGTCTGATCCGACCGGAACCGCCAGCCCGACAACACCTCGTCGAACGTATCCGACAGATGTTCCGGCGCCGCCGTCTTGGTCACGATCTCGATATCG
>JAUHWP010000003.1 GCA_030424645.1 Alphaproteobacteria bacterium | reverse complement strand
GAGATCGCCACCGCACCCAAGGATGCGGTGCCCGTGCCGGGGCTGCTGACCCCCGGTTTCGTGGACCTGCAAGTGAATGGCGGGGGCGGGGTCCAGTTGAACTCAACCCCGACAGCGGATGGGATCCGAACCATTGCCCAGGCCCATCGGCGGCTGGGCACGGTTGCGGTCCTGCCCACGGTGATCACCGATCTGGCCGATGTCACCGACCGTGCCGCCGATGCGGCGCTTGCCACGATGGACGAGCCGGGCATCATCGGGCTGCATATCGAGGGGCCGCATATTGCGATGGCGCGGCGCGGCACGCACTCGCCCGACTTGGTGCGCCCGCTGGATGCCCGCACCATCGCGACCGTGACGCGCCTGCGCGACGCGGGCGTGCCGGTGATGATCACCCTGGCCCCCGAGGCCGTGTCGCTGGACCAGATCGCACATCTGGTGAAGCTGGGGGCCGTGGTCTCGCTGGGTCATACGGATGCCACGGCCGAGATGATGGAGGCGGCGTTCGGGGCCGGGGCAAGCTGTGCCACCCATCTGTTCAACGCCATGTCCCCGATGCTGGGGCGTGAACCCGGCGCGGTCGGGGCGGTGATCAACTCGACCTGTTACAGCGGGATCATCTGCGATGGCCATCATGTGGCGGACCAGATGGTCGGGCTGGCGATCCGGGCACGCCCGCTGCCGGACCGGATGTTTCTGGTGTCGGATGCGATGGCAACGGTCGGGGGACCGGCGCATTTCAACCTGTATGGGCAGGACATCACGCTGAAAGATGGCCGTCTGGTCAATGCCGAGGGCAGTCTGGCGGGCGCCCATGTCACCCAGGCGGAAGGGGTCAAGCGGCTGGTGGATCACACCGGGACATCGCTGACCACCGCGCTGCGTATGGCAACCTCGGTCCCGGCTGCGTGCATCGGACGCCTGCAGGTGGGCGGGCTTGAGGGGCGACCGACCGAAGATGTGATCCTGCTGGATGATGACCTGCTGTTGAGCGGCAGCCTTGCCGCGATCCTTGACGATCTTGAGCGCATCACAGCCGCCAGTTGACCTGTTCCGATCTCGCAACAATACGTGGCGGACGATGGGTTTGTGCCCGATGCGGAAAATAATTTCCTGCGTAAAGTGATCCACCCCCCGTCCTCCTCCGTATCCCCGATACAACTTCCAACCGGGATACAGAAAAGGACATATCATGCTTCGCAGAACCTTTCTTTCGATCACCACCGCCGCGTTTCTGGCCACCCCGGCCATGGCGGACAACCATTCCATGGATATTGTCGACACGGCTGCCGGGGCTGGCAGCTTCACCACGTTGGTCGCCGCAGTCGAGGCCGCAGGGCTTGTCGAAACCCTGAAAGGGGACGGCCCGTTCACGGTCTTTGCGCCCACTGACGAGGCCTTCGCAGCTTTGCCTGAAGGCACGGTGGATACCCTTCTGATGCCTGAAAACAAGGATCAGTTGACCGCGATCCTGACCTATCACGTGGTGCCCGGCAAAGTGATGTCCGGCGACATTGCGGGCAACAGCATGGAGGTTGAAACCGTCAACGGTGCCATGGCCATGGTCGACGCAACCGAAGGTGTGACCATCGACGGTGCGAATGTTGTTCAGGCCGATATCGAGGCTTCGAACGGTGTGATCCATGTGATCGACGCGGTGATCATGCCCAAGTAAGCCCACAGGGCTTACGCAGGTGCCCGGCAGCAATCCCCTTGCTGCCGGGCACCCTTTGCCGTCAAACACACCGCACCGCGCGGTCCCCCCTTAAAAATTGATTTGTGGCGAATGTTCCCATTAAGCTGGGACATGGTTGATGTCCGCGACGGCAAGATCGCGGCGTGCCAAGAAGGGGGACAGACAGGATGGAGCCGATTGTCTTTTCACTGGAAATGGGCGTCGTCTGCGCGATGCTGGCCTTCACGGTGTTCCTGTTCGTGTCCGAGGTGGTGCGCATTGATCTGGCCGCGATCCTGATCCTCGTCATCCTCGGTATTCTCAGCTATATCCCCGCCTTTTCCAATCTGGCCGAGGTCAATCACCTGTTTGACGGGTTTGCGTCGAACGCCGTCATCTCGATCATCGCGGTGATGATCGTTGGGGCGGGGCTGGACAAGACCGGGCTGATGAACAAGGTGGCCGCGACCATCATGAAGCGCGGCGGCGCGACCGAAGCACGCATTCAGCCCATCGTGGCGGGCACGGTTGGCGTGATTTCCAGCTTCATGCAGAATGTCGGGGCCGCAGCGTTGTTTCTGCCGGTGATCAGCCGGATTTCGACCCGGTCCGGCATTCCCCTGAACCGTCTGGCGATGCCGATGGGGTTCTGTGCGATCCTTGGCGGCACCATGACCATGGTCGGGTCATCGCCGCTGATCCTGCTGAATGACCTGATCGAAACCGCAAATACCAGCCTGCCGGCCGGGCAGAAAATGTCGGCCTTCGGGTTGTTCTCCGTCACCCCCATTGGTGCCGTTCTGATCCTGAGCGGTATTCTGTATTTCCTGCTGCTGGGGCGCTGGGTGCTGCCGGAACAGGCGTCCGCTGATCGCGCGTCCGTCGGGCAGGGGATGTCGGCTTATTTGAAGCGGGTCTATGGGCTGCGGGCGGATGTTTATGAGGTGGACGTTCCCGCCGACAGCCCCTTGGTCGGTCAGATTCTTGCCGATGTAAATCTTGAGAATAACCTTTACATCATCTCGACCTTCTATCGCGGCAAGACCTCGATGGTGCAGGTGCTGACGGCAGAAATCGCCGCACCCTGCCGTCTGGCGATCATCGGCAAACGAACGGTGGTCGAGGCGTTTGCCGAGAAATTCGGCCTGTCGATCTTCCCCGAACTTGACGTATTCGTCGAGGAGTTCGCCCCCACCAATGCCGGAATTGCCGAGATCGTCATTCCGCCTGAAAGCCGGTTGATCGGCAAATCTCCGCGCCAGCTTTTGCTACGCAAGACCTATGGCCTGTCGCTGTTGGCGATCCACCGGGGCGAGGAAACCCTGAGCCATGTGGAAACCGAAGATCACAAGCCCACCGCCATCGGCCTGGTCGAGTTTCAGGTGGGCGACATGCTGGTGGCCCACACCCGCTGGGACAACCTGACCCGCCTGAAGGACAACCGCGATTTCGTCATCATCACCTCGGATTTCCCGCAGGAGGAGTTGCGCCCGCACAAGGTCGGCTGGGCGCTTCTGTTCTTCGTCGTCTCGATCTCGATGATCCTGTTCACCGATGTCCGCCTGTCCCTGTGTCTGTTGACGGGCGCGGTCGGCATGTTGCTGTCGCGCGTCATCTCGATCGACGAGGCGTATCAGGCGGTGGGGTGGAACACCGTGTTCTTGCTTGCCAGCCTGATCCCGTTGGGACAGGCGGTGCAGAACACGGGCACGGCGGAATGGATCGCGCAACAGATCTTGACGCTTCTGGATGGCTGGCCGCTCTGGGCCTTGCAGACCGGCATTGCGATCCTGTCCACAGCCTTTTCGCTGGTGATGTCGAATGTGGGGGCCACGGTGCTTCTGGTGCCCTTGGCGGTGTCCATTGCGGTGGCTGCCGGGGGGGATCCGGCGCTGTTTGCCCTGACCGTGGCAATCTCGACCTCGAATTCGTTCATCATCCCGACCCATCAGGTGAACGCCCTGATCATGGGGCCAGCGGGTTACAAGGTGAAGGATTTCGTCAAAAGCGGTGGCGTGATGACGGTGATCTTCCTTCTGGTGTCGCTGCTTATGCTGAACGTGGTGTTCTGAGCCGTCACTTGCCCTTCCACACCGGATCGCGCTTCTCGGCAAAGGCGCGGGCACCTTCCAACTGATCTTCGGAGCGATACAACCGTTCGACGGTTTCGAACTGGCTCTTGGTGATCCGGTTCATCGCGTCCTGAAACTTCATATCTTCCGCCTCGCGCACGACCTCTTTGATCGCGGCATAGACAAGCGGCGGACCTGATGCCAGCAGCGCCGCCATCTTGCGTGCCTCAGACATCAGGTCGGCGGCGGGGTGGATGTGATTGATCAGACCCCAGCGCGCGGCTTCCTCGGCGTCGAGCCAACGCCCGGTGAACAGCATTTCCATCGCGATGTGATAGGGAATACGTTTGGGCAGCTTGATACTGGCCGCGTCCGCCACCGTGCCAGAGCGGATTTCGGGTAGGGCGAAGCTGGCGTGATCAGCGGCCAGGATGATGTCCGCCGACAGGGCAAGCTCCAGCCCGCCTCCGCAACATATCCCATTCACGGCGGCAATGACCGGCTTGTTCAGCCCGCGTAGTTCCTGCAAGCCCCCGAACCCGCCAACGCCGTAGTCGCCATCGACCGCATCCCCATCTGCCGCCGCCTTCAGATCCCAGCCGGGGCAGAAGAACTTGTCGCCCGCACCGGTGATGATCGCCACACGCAGGTCGGGATCGTCGCGAAATTCGGTGAACACCTCGCCCATGATCCGGCTGGTGACCAGGTCGATGGCGTTCGCCTTGGGGCGGTCCAGCGTGACCTCAAGCACATGACCGTCGCGATGGGTCTTGATGGGGGTGTCGGTCATTCATTTGTCTCCTGTTCGTATCAGCGCATCGGCGGCCACCGCGCCATGTGGGGTGACGATCAGCGGGTTGATCTCGACCTCGTCGGCGGGGGCGGCCATCACATGGGCCTGCACCGCCATCACGTTGTCAAGTAGCGCCTCGATGTCGCCGGCGGGTGCACCACGATATCCGCGCAACACCGGCGCGATCTTCAGGCGCATCAGGGCCGCCCGCACCTGCGCGCGGGTGGACGGCACCAGAAGCGACTGGCTGTCTTGCAGGATTTCCGTCAGCACCCCGCCTGCTGCAAGCGTCAGAACATAGCCATGCCCCGGATCGCGCGTCACACCGACAAGCAACTCGGCGATGCCGCCGGTGATCATCTCCTCGACCAGAAACGTATCGCAGCCCATGCCGCGCGCGGCGTCCAGCACCTCGGTCCCGCTCGTCAGGTTCAACCGAACCGCCCCAGCCTCGGACTTATGCGCGTGGCCTTCGCCCTTCAAAACCACGGGGAAGCCGATCTCGCGGGCCATGTCGACGGCGTCCTCGGGCGATTGCGCGTGTCGGGACTGCGGAACACGCACGCCCTGCGCCGATAGCGCCTGCTTGGCGTCCCGTTCGCTCAGCACGCCATGACCCTGCGGCGTACCCAGAAAGATCGGCGCCGGGCTGTCATACGGCTGGCCAAGGGTCGCGGCGACCTCGATCGCGTCAATCGCGTGGTCCAGCCCACACAGCGGCACGATGCCCTTGGACAGCAAGCGCGTCGCGACGCCTTCCGACATCGTCTCGGGAAGGGAGGACACGATGCCCATCGGAACACCGCTGGCATCACCCGCCCGTTCAACCGCCTCGATCACCAGTTCCCAAGCCGGAGCGGTGCAGCGGTCGGGGCGCGGAAAGTCCAGCACCACCATGCCAAAACCCAGATCGGCGCACATCATGGCGGTGAATGTATCCGTCATCGCCTGAAGGTTGCCCCAGATATAGGTGTGGTAATCCAACGGGTTGGCCAGCGCGACCATCGGACCGAGCGCAGCGCGCAGCGCGTTGGACTGGGTTGGGTTCAGCGTCGGGAAACACATGTCCCGACCGTGCGCCGCATCGGCGACAAGACTTGCCTCGCCGCCCGAGCAGGACATGGACGCAATCCGGTCCGAGGTCAGCGGCCCCACCACATGCAAGAGCTTCAACGCTTCCAGAAAGGCGGGCAGGGTGGAAAGCTGCCCAATCCCCAACCGCGCCAACAGCGCCCGTGCGCCCGCGTCACTGCCCGCAAGCGATGCGGTGTGGGAAATCGCGGCGGCCTGCGCGTGATCGGATTGCCCCACCTTCAGCGCGACGATGGGCTTGCCAAGCGCGCGCGCCTTTGCGGCCAGGGCCTCGAGCGCGCGAAGATCTCCGACCCCCTCGATATGAAGCCCCAGCGCGGTCACGCGCGCGTCCTCCAGCAATGCTACCCCGATCTCGGCCAGCCCGGTCTGGGCCTGATTGCCCACCGTCACCACATAGGCAATCGGCAAACCGCGGGTCTGCATGGTCAGGTTGATCGCGATGTTCGAGCTTTGGGTGATCAGGGCCACACCGGTGTCGCAGGGCAGGCCACCATGCTGGTCGGGCCACAACACCACCCGGTCGAGATAGTTGAGAAACCCATAGCAATTCGGGCCGATGATCGGCATGTCCCCCGCGGCGGCCAGCAGCCTTCCCTGCATGTCTGCTCCGTCATTGCTTTCCGCCGTTGCCTCGGCAAAGCCCGACGCGAAACAGATCGCACCACCCGCGCCGCGTGCCGACAACGCGGCGACGGCCTCGATCGTGGCATGCCGGTTAATGCCGACAAACGCGGCATCAGGGGCCGACGGCAGGGCCTCGATCGACGGGAACGCAGGCAGGTCTTCGACGGTCGCCCGCGTGCGATGAACGGGCCAGATATCGCCCGAAAACCCAATTCGCCGACACTGCGCTATCACGTCGGCACACCAGGCGCCGCCGCCGATGACAGCGATGGACCGGGGCCGGAACAGCCGGTCGAGGTTACGGGGCATGATCACCGCCTGCCGTGTCTGTGATCCCCGTCCGGACGGTGCAGAGGAAGGGGCGCTGCCCCTCTTGGCCTCTGGCCAATTCACCCCGGGATATTTTTTGCCAGAAGAAACCAGTTCTTAACCAAGTTCGGTCAGGAAAGAGGGGCGGGACAGGCGGGGACGCCGATGACCGCGCCAGGAGAAGCACGAACAGGTGTTTCAGAACGCGGGGGGATCGCTGTGATCCTCCTGCGTTTCTTCTGGCTGAAAATATCCTCGCCGAAGGCATTGAATCTCATGCTCCCAGGGGGCGAAACAGGTCGCGGCTGATGATGTGGCGCTGGATCTCGGATGTACCGTCCCAGATCCGTTCGACCCGCGCATCGCGCCAGAACCGTTCGATGGGAAAGTCGTTCATCAAACCCATGCCGCCAAAGATCTGGAGGGTCGTGTCGGTCACACGAGCCAGCATTTCGGACGCGTAGAGCTTGGCCGACGCAATCTCGCGGTTGGCAGACAAGTCTTGGTCCAGCCGCCATGCACCGGCCAGGGTCAGCCAGTCGGCGGCGTCGATTTCGGTGATCATGTCGGCGACCTGGAAGCTGACCCCCTGAAACTTCGCGATGGGCTGGCCGAACTGCTTGCGCTGGGCGGCGTAGTTCAGCGCCAAGTCGAAACAGCGCCGTGCGCGCCCGACACAGAAGGCGGCCACGGTCAGCCGGGTGGCATAGAGCCAGTCGTTCATCACCGCAAAGCCGCCATCGACCGCGCCCAGCACCTGCGCGTCGGGCAGGCGGCAATTGTCGAAATCGAGGATGCAGTTCCTGTACCCCTTGTGACTGACCGAGGCGTAACCGTCACGCACCGTAAACCCCGGGGTGCCACGATCGACCAGGAAACAGGTGATGCGTTTCTTCGGGCCGCGTGGCGTGTCATCCACGCCGGTGGCGACGAAAACGATAAAGAAATCCGCGTGTTCCGCGCCAGAGATGAAGTGCTTGGAGCCGTTCACAATCCAGTCGCCACCATCGCGCACCGCCGAGCATTTCATACCCCGCACGTCCGATCCGGCGTCGGGTTCGGTCATGGCGAGTGCATCCATCTTTGCGCCCCGCACGGCGGGCAGAAGGTAACGGTCGCGCTGGTCGCCTGTGCAGGCCATCAAGATATTCTGTGGGCGCCCGAAGAAATGGGTCAGTGCCATGGAGCCGCGCCCAAGTTCCCGTTCGACCAGCGTAAAATCGAGGTGGCTCAGCCCCGCGCCGCCCACCTCTTCGGGGAAATTGCAGGCGTAGAATCCCAGGTCGATGACCTTTTGCTTGATTTCCTGCCCAAGCTCGTATGGCACCTGGCCCGTGAGTTCGACCATATCCTCGTGCGGATAGATCTCGTTCTCGACAAAGCTGCGCACGGTCGAGACAATCATTTCTTGTTCGTCGGATAGACCAAAATGCATCAGACGCCTCCTTTCGCGTGTAAGGCGGCTAGCGCCTCGACTCTCGCTTCCACGTCTGCGCGCGGCGGACATGACTTGCGGGTGGTCAGGTCGACATGCAGCAGGAACTGGTCGCAGGTGGCCAGCAGGTCGCCATCCGAGGCGCGACGCATTTCATGCCAGAGCCGCAGTTTCTTGCCGTCGCCCAGCGTCACGGTGCTGTCCACATAGACGGCATCGCCCGCGTGACATTCATCCAGATAGCGGATGTTGGTTTCGGCGGTGAAATAGCTGAGACCGGAGGCGACATAGTCCGCATCCGCGCCCACATGGGCCATCACGCGGTCGGCGGCGTCGGAAAAGACCTGTCCATAGCGGCCTTCGTTCATGTGGCCGTTGTAGTCCGTCCAGTCGATGGGCACATCACGCGTCACGGTGCGCAAGGGGGCGGTGTCATCCATCGGGGGCCATAGTCCGGCCTCGTGGTCACGGATCACGCGGCCTGCGCCGGATCCCGGCCCGCGCGCCTTCAAGGCGCGCAGCATCGACACAAGGTTGTTGTCGCGCAGGCGTTCCAGCTCCCGGATCGACATGTGACCCGACTGCGCATCGGACTGGCCTGCGATCAGGTCGACCAGGTCGTCGGTGAACTCCGGCACATCCATCAGCTTGGTCCAGGGCGAGGTGAGGCAGGGGCCGAACTGGGCCATGAAGTGTTTCATGCCCGCTTCGCCACCGGCCACGCGATAGGTTTCAAACAGCCCCATCTGCGCCCAGCGAAGGCCGAAGCCCATGCGGATCGCCTCGTCGATTTCCTCGGTGGTGGCGATGCCGTCCTTGACCAGCCACAGCGCCTCGCGCCAGACGGCTTCAAGGAAACGGTCGGCGATATGGGCGTCGATCTCCTTGCGCACCGTCAGGGGGAACATGCCGATGCGGCTGAGCATATCGGCGGCGCGGGCGCAGGTGTCGCCATCGCCCACAAGTTCGATCAGTGGCAGAAGATAGACCGGGTTGAACGGGTGCGCGACGATGGCGCGCGCGCCTTTTTCGTTCAGTTCCGAGGGTTTGAAGCCCGATGTTGAGGAACCTATGACTGCCCCGTCGGGCGCATGTGCCATCAGGTCGGCCAGCACCTTGTGCTTCAGGTCCAACCGTTCCGGCACGCTTTCCTGCACCCAGTCGGCGCCCGTGACGGCCTCGGCCAGATCGCTGTGGTAGGTCAGCTTGCCCTCGGGCGGCAGCGCGGTGTCGTAAAGGCCGGGCAGCGCGCGGCGGGCGTTCATCAGCACTTCGCCGATTTTGCGTTCGGCCTCGGGGTCGGGGTCGAACACGGCCACGTCCCATCCGTTCAGCAGGAACCGGGCAGCCCATCCCCCGCCGATCACACCGCCGCCAATGATCGCGGCCTTCATTTGGGGGCCCTTTTCACAAGCCCGAGTTTCTCGCGGACCGCATCGGGGCCGATCACACGGGCGCCCATGCCTTCGACGATGCCCCGCGCGCGGGTGACGAGCTGTTCGTTGGTCGCAAGCTCGCCCTTGGCCAGCCACAGGTTATCCTCAAGCCCGACGCGCACATTGCCGCCTGCCAGCACGGCGGCGGCGACATAGGCCATCTGGTTGCGCCCCAGCCCGAAGGCGGAAAAGGTCCAGTCGTCCGGCACGTTGTTCACCATCGCCATGAAGGTGTTCAGGTCGTCCGGCGCGCCCCACGGCACGCCCATGCACAGTTGCACAAGGGCAGGGCTGTCCAGCACACCTTCCTTCACCAGTTCCTTGGCGAACCACAGATGGCCGGTATCGAAGGCTTCGATTTCGGGTTTCACGCCAAGATCGGTCATCATCTGCCCCATGGCGCGCAACATGCCGGGGGTGTTGGTCATGACATAATCCGCCTCGGCGAAATTCATCGTGCCGCAATCCAGCGTGCAGATTTCCGGCAGGCAGTCGGCGATATGGGCCACGCGGTCGGCGGCGCCGATCATGTCGGTGCCCGCGTCGTTGACCGGCATCGGGGCGTCGGTCGGGCCGAAGGTGATGTCACCGCCCATGCCGGCGGTCAGGTTCAGAACCACGTCCACATCGGCGGCGCGAATACGCTCGGTCACTTCGCGGTAGTAAGACAGGTCGCGCGATGGTGTGCCGGTGTCGGGGTCGCGCACGTGGCAGTGCACCACGGCGGCCCCTGCCTTTGCCGCGGCTATCGCGCTGTCGGCGATCTGCTTCGGGCTGCGCGGCACATGAGGGGATCGGTCCTGCGTGCTGCCTGATCCGGTGACGGCGCAGGTGATGAAAACGTCGGTGTTCATGGAAAGCGGCATGGGGTCCTCGGATGTGTCATGAGCGTTCATTCATGATCACCGGGATTGACGACGTTGTTGTGCAGATTTAATCAAAACTATGCAGATTTGGTCGAAATCCGGCACGAAACCCCACCGCATCGGCTTTTTGCTGTTTGACCGGTTTTCGAACCTTGCCCTTGCCAACCTTTTGGAGCCGTTGCGCGCGGCCAACATGCTGTTGGGGCGCAAAGGCTATGAATGGCAGATATGCACGCCGGATGACGGGGTCGTGCATTCCTCCAGCGGCTTACCGGTGATGCCGACGGTCGGACTGTCCGATCTTGAAAAAGGCGATCTTTTGTATGCCGTGGCCAGCTATGACCACCCAAGCCATGCCACGCTGACCAATGCAAGGCGGCTGCGGGCGCTGGCGGGGCGGTTCCGGATCATGGCGGGGGTCGATACGGGCGGCTGGCTTCTGGCGTCGGCGGGGCTTCTGGATGGCTGTCGTGCGACGATCCACCATGACCTGCTGGATGCCTTTGCCGAACGGTTTCCGAGTATCGAGGTCGAGCGTGCCCGCTGGGTGCGCGATGGCAACCGCATCACCTGTAGCGGCGGCATGGCGGCCTATGAACTGACCTGTGACCTGATCAAGGAAGATCACGGCGCGGCCTTGCTGCTTGAGATCACGCAACTGTTCATGTCCGACAGCATGGCCACCCCGCACGCATTGACCCAAGTGCGTGGTGACCGCCGGGTCGAGCACTGCCTGCGCGAGATGGATGCACATATCGAAACACCCTTGCCAATCCCCGAACTGGCGCGTCGGTCGGGCTGTCGCCAGAGGGATCTGGAGCAACGGTTTGAACGCCAATTCGGCGCGTCGCCACTGCAGGTCTATCGCCGTTTGCGTCTGAATGCGGCGCGGCGGATGCTGGCGGCGGGCGGGTTGTCAATTGCCGAGGTGGCGCTGCGGGCCGGCTATGGCGATGCCAGTGCGTTCAGCCGTGCGTTTCGGTTGGAATTTGGCCTGACCCCGCGCGACATCGCGCGCAACGCGCCGGTCAGAGCAGCGGCTCAACCCCGATGACCGGGCCGTGCAGAGACAACAGCACCGCATAGACCGCCACCGCAATCGCAAGGCGGATCAAGCCGTTGCGCGTCACCGTGATCTCGCGCGTTGTGTTCGCCAGTTGTGCCCATTGGCTGGCCCCCATGATACGTTTCTGACGCCGGTCGATGATCCGCATCCCCAACAGGGCAAATCCCCCGAACACCGCGAACAGGATCACATGGGCAAGGTTTCCGTTCGGGATCATATGCCCAAAGGCCCACAGGAACAGCGCGACCAACAGCGGGTGGCGCATCCAGCCGATCAGGCCGGAATGGTCGGGGTCGAAGCGTTCGTTTCCAGCGCCGCCGAATGACAGGGGGTTGGGGCGACCGATGGCCAAGGCGGCAATCACGCAGACCACGAACATCACGGTCAGTGTCACATGGTTATGCCACGGTGCCCAATCCCACAGCCCCACATAGGGCGCGCGCCCGGCAGCGACGATCACCCAGGTCAGGGCGGCGATGGACAGGAACGAATAGGCGATGGTGAACCCACGCGCGCCCAGCATCGCCACCAGCCGCGACTTCACCGCCGGGCGCACCGGAATGGAATGCGTCAGGAAAAACGCAACGAACGCCAGAATATACTCGATCCACCCGGACATGGTTGCCTCCGTTTCCTGGGATTACGCTGCGCTTCTATTACTGATTGTCGGAACGTGCCAGAAAATGCGCGCAGCCCGACAGTGCGGCATAATCGTCTTCCACCAACCGGACCGAGAAGGCGTTCAGGAACTCGCCGAACCGCCCCTTGTCGGTCATCGCGGCGTCAAAGCCGCAGCGGTCGAACCACGGGGCCACAGCGCGGGACATGCCGCCGATCAGATAGATGCCGCCAAAGGGCAGAAGGGTCAGGGCCAGATCGCCGGTCACGTTGCCAAGTGCGGTGACGAAGGCCCCGATGGCGCGGATCGCGGTCGGGTCGCCCGCGTCGGCGGCAGCGAAAATGTCGGCGGCCGTGGCCGTTTCATTCGCCCCGGTCCGGGCCGACGCCCAGGCATAGCATCGCTCCATCCCGCGTCCCGACAGGATGTCCTCGACCCCGACATGGCCCAGCTTCGCTTCCAGAAATTGCGACAGGTCCCATTGGTCCGCCCCGCGCGCGGCAAAGGTCAGGTGCCCGGCCTCGGACGGGGGCACGAACCGGCCCTTGGCGGTCTGGAACACCGGGGCGCAGTTGAACCCGGTGCCCACGCCGATGACCAGCATTGCGGCGTTCGGGTTTTCGTCCGCGCCCTGTTTCAGTGTGACCAGATTGGCCTGGTCGATATGCCCCAGCGCGTGCCCCTGGGCCTGCAAATCGTTCATCACCGCGCTGCGACCTGCGCCCGAGACCTGCGCCAGCGTGTCCTTGTCGAATTCCCAGTTCAGATTGGTCAGGCGTCCGGCACCGTCTTTCACCGGCCCCGCTATCGCAACTGCGGCGCGGTCACAGGCAGGGTTGCCCCGGCCCTTCAGATAGGCCGCCAGCAATTCGGCAAGCCCCGCATAATCGCTGTTTCGGTGCTTGATGATGCTGTCGGACAAAAGGTTCGTGCCCTCTGCCAGCGCAACACGGGTATTGGTGCCGCCAACATCGGCGACAAGCGAATATGTGGTCATGGGCGCGTCAGGGCCTTTCTGAGTGCGTGATAGGACGCCTTTGGCGTGCGTGTGAGGGTTTCGAAATCGACATGGACCAGCCCGAAGCGCGGGGCGTAACCCAGGGCCCATTCATAATTGTCCAGAAGCGACCAGGTAAAGTAGCCTTTTACCGGAATGCCATCTGCGATTGCGTTCTGCACCACGTGCATGTGATCGGCCAGATAGGAAATGCGGTCGGGGTCGTTGGTCGGATCGCCCTTGCGTTCGACCAGACCGGCCATGCCGTTTTCGGTGACATAGATGGGCAGGTCGCCGGTGTATTCGGTTGCCGCCATCTTCAGGAAATGCCCCAACCCCTCGGGAAAGACCTCCCACCCCATGGCGGTCTTGGGCAGGGGGCCGTCATGTTCGTGGGTTGCGGGCCAGGGGGCGGACGGGTCGTCTGCCGGGCCATGGATCTTGCGGGTGTAGTAATTTACCCCGATCCAGTCGATAGAGGTGGTGATGGTGGCGAAATCGTCCTGCCAGCCCTGCGGCAGATACGGTTCGATCCCCTCCAAGACATCGGTGGGATAGGTGCCCTTCGTGATGCCCGACAGGAAGAACCGGTTGTATATCGCGTCCTGCACCCGCGCGGCCCGTTGCGCCGCCGGGCTGTGATCCACCGGGGTTGCGTATTCCATGTTGCAGACCGCGCCCAGATTCGACATGCCCAACCCGCGCATCACCTGCGTGGTGCGGCCATGGGCCAATAACACGTGGTGCATGGCGCGGGCGGTGGCGCGAATGTCGCGGATACCGGGCGCATGGTGGCCTTCGAAATGGCTGAGCCAGGACACGCACCACGGTTCGTTGATCGGGGCGGCGGACCACAGGCGGTCGCCGATACGTGACATGATCACCTCGGTGAAATCGGCAAACCAGTTTGCAATGTCACGATTGCGCCAGCCCCCCAGATCGGCCAGCGGCGAGGGCAGCTCCCAGTGATACAGCGTGGCGGCGGGCTTTATGCCGCGCTCCAGCATCCCGTCGACCAGGCGGTCATAGAAATCCAGACCCTTCGGATTGGGCGTGCCGCGCCCCTCGGGCAGGACCCGCGCCCACGAGGTCGAGAAACGATAGACGTCAAACCCGGCGCCCTGCACAAGGTCAAGATCCTCGGCCCAGCGGTCCAGATGCCCGCAGGCAATGGCCCCGTTTTCGGCCCCGGCGACATTGCCCGGCGTGGCGGCGAAATCGTCCCAATGGGTGCGCCCGGCGCCCCCCTTGGCATGGCCTTCGATCTGATAGGCGGACGTGGCCGTTCCGAACAGGAAATCGTCAGGGAATTCATTGCGATGTGGCAGCATCGTGATCTCGTTTCTCGCAGGTTATGGTGGCAGCTGGGCGATTGGCCGGGCGCTCCTAGCCGGTTCCGGCGGCCAGCCGCGTGGCGGGGCCAGTGGACAGGCCCAGGGTCAAATCGGCCTCAAGCATAATGTGATGGGGGGTGTCGCGCCCTTGCATGATGTCGATCAGCATTTCTGCGGCTTTGCGTCCGGCATCCCGCACCGAAGATCGGGTGGCGGTGTAGACCGGGATGTCGGCCCCGTTGCGAAAATAGCTCAGGTCGTCATCATGGGTGATCAGCGACACATCACGCCCCATTGTCAGGCCCAGTTCCTCGATCCCGCGGCGGACGCCGATGGCGGTGATCATCGAACTGACAAGCAGCGCGGTGGGCGGGTCGGGTCTGGCCAGCAGCTTTCGGGTCAGGTCGTGGCCCTGGGCTTCTGTCATTTCGCCGGCATACATCAGGGTCGGATCGGGCGGGATGCCACGGGCGGTCAGCGCTGCCTCGTATCCCGCGCGACGGCGAATGGCGAAATCCATATGCTCCAGCCCGTTGACCAGCGCGATGCGCCGGTGGCCCAGGTCCAGAAGGAAATCGGTGGCGCGCTGAAAGGCGCGCTTGTTGTTGACGTCCACCCAAGAATAAGGCGCGTCGGTATCCGAACTGCGCCCATGCACCACATAGGGCAAGCCCAGCGTGTTCAGAAGCGGGATGCGCGGGTCGTTCAGGGTGGGCGCGTGCAGGATGATCCCATCCACGTTCCGCTTGGTCAGGAAACTGCGATAGGCGGCATCCTCGTCATCATCGGGGACGACGGACAGCAGCATGTCATACCCGTTGCGGGAATACACCTCGCCCGCGCCCGCGATGAAATCGGCAAAGACCGGGTTCACCATCTCGTGTTTCGCGCTGATCGGAATCACGTGACCGATCGCCATCGCGCGCCCCGTGGCCAGCGACCGGGCGCGGGTGTTGGGCGCATAGCCATGTTCGCGCGCGGCAGCCACCACCCGTTTGCGCGTTGCCTCGGACACTTCGGGATAGCCGTTCAACGCACGGCTGACGGTGGTCGGGGACAGGCCCAGAAGATCCGAGAGTTCTTTCAGTGTCATGGTGGTGCTGCTGTCGTTCAAAGCGCTTTGGATTGCATAGACGTTACCGGGGGCTGGTCGAAGCGTCAAAGGAAGAATTGAAATTAACATTGAAAATAACAAAAATATGCGAGATTTACGTTTGCGCTAACATCATTGTTGACAGGTGGGTGTTTCTGCGCGAGTTTGGGATATTCAAAGCGCTTTGGAAAAGCGGCGAATCTATCGCCTGTTTTCTTTGGCGCAGTCATCGGGCGCGTCTGGCGTCGGGGTCGGTTGGTCGACCTCAAAACCTGGGAGGTCCGGCCGGACCATTGGGAGGAACAATGAAACACGTATTTTACGCAAGTGCGGCAATGCTGGCGCTGGTGGCGGGCACGACACAAGCCCAGGCGCAACTGAAGTTCGCGCCCGGCGAGGGGGCGTTCAGCTGGGACAGTTACGAGGCCCTGAAGGCGGTGGACCTGTCGGGCGAAAGCATTTCGATCCTTGGCCCGTGGCTTGGCCCGGACAAGGAGCTGATTGAAAGCGTCATCGCCTATTTCGAGGACGCAACCGGTGCGGATGTCGAATATGCCGGGTCTGACAGTTTCGAACAGCAGATCGTTATCGACGCCGAGGCTGGCAGCCCGCCCAACATCGCGATCTTTCCGCAACCGGGTCTGGCGGCCGATCTGGCGTCGAAGGGGCTATTGGCGCCGTTGCCCGCAGAAACCGGCGACTGGATTCGCGACAATTACGCCGCCGGGCAAAGCTGGGTCGATCTTGGCACCTATGCCGGGGCTGACGGGGCCGAGGCGCTTTATGGTTTCTTCTACAAGGTCGATGTGAAATCCTTGGTCTGGTATGTGCCCGAAAACTTCGAGGATGCGGGATATGAGGTGCCGCAGACGATGGAAGAGCTGAAGGCGCTGACCGATCAGATCGTGGCCGATGGCGAAGTGCCATGGTGCATCGGTTTGGGGTCGGGCGGTGCGACCGGCTGGCCTGCGACCGACTGGGTCGAAGACATGATGCTGCGCATCAATACGCCCGAGGACTATGACGCCTGGACGACGAACGAATTGAAATTCGACGACCCCAAAGTGATTGCCGCGATCGAGGAGTTCGGTGCCTTTGCCCGCAACGACGCCTATGTTTCGGGTGGAGCGGGGGCGGTTGCGACCACCGATTTCCGCGACAGTCCGCAAGGCCTGTTCGCCTCGCCGCCGCAATGTTACATGCACCGTCAGGCCAGCTTCATTCCGACCTTCTTCCCGGAAGGGACCGAAGTGGGCGTGGATGCGGATTTCTTCTATTTCCCGGCCTACGCTGAAAAGGACCTTGGCAAACCCGTTCTGGGCGCTGGCACGGTTTGGGGCGTGACCAGCGATTCCGCCGGGGCGCAGGCGTTCATGGAGTTCCTGAAATCCCCGATTGCGCATGAAATATGGATGGCGCAAAAGGGCTTCCTGACCCCGCATAAGGGCGTGAACACCGAGGTTTACACCGATCCCACCGTCGCCAAGATGAACGATATCCTGCTGAACGCGGACACGTTCCGGTTTGACGGGTCCGACCTGATGCCCGGCGCCATCGGCACCGGTGCGTTCTGGACCGGCATGGTCGATTATGCCGGGGGCAAAGATGCCGCCGAAGTGGCCGCGTCGATACAGGCAACCTGGGACAGCATCAAATAGAAACCTCTTACTGCACCATGGGGTTCGGCCGCCGTCGGTGGCCGGATCCCGACAGAAACGACTGACCGTTAGCCGGTGATGGGGGGATGTCATGGACCAGCTGCTTTTCGCGGTTTCGACGATCGTCGTGGGCGTATTTGGATGTGTCGCCTACTTCTATTTCTCGAATATCATCCTGGACCGGATGCTTCCGGCCAGCGGCCCGAATGCGGGCGCCAATATCAACAAGGCCAACGCGATCCGGCCATGGCTGTTCGTGCTGCCTGCACTTCTGGTTCTGGCGCTCTATCTTGTCTATCCGGTGTTCTCGACCTTTTTCCTGTCGCTGCGCGATACGCGCGGGAACTTCATCGGGGCGGACAATTATGTCTGGCTTGCGGGCGACGACAAGTTTCGCGAAAGCCTTGGCAATAACCTGCTGTGGCTGGTCATCGTGCCTGCGGCCTCGACCTTTTTCGGGTTGATTTCAGCCGGGCTGACGGACCGGATCAAATGGGGATCGGTCGCGCAAAGCCTGATCTTCATGCCGATGGCGATCAGCTTCGTCGGTGCCTCGGTCATCTGGAAATTCATCTATGATTATCGCGGTGAAAACCAGGGCGAACAGATCGGGCTTCTGAACGCGGTTGTCGAAAGCTTAGGTGGCGATGCGCAGGCCTGGATCACCGTGCCATTCTGGAACAACCTGTTCCTGATGGTGATCCTGATCTGGATCCAGACCGGCTTTGCCATGGTGATCCTGTCTGCCGCCCTGAAGGGCATCAGCGAAGAAACCATCGAAGCGGCCTATCTGGACGGGGCGACGCCGCTTCAGATCTTCTTCAAGATCAAGATTCCGCAGATCTGGGGCACGATCGCCGTGGTCTGGACCACCATTACCGTGACGGTGTTGAAGGTGTTCGACATCGTGTTTGCCATGACCAACGGCCAGTGGGGCACGCAGGTTCTGGCCAACCTCATGTATGACTGGATGTTTCGCGGATCGCCGGATTTCGGGCGCGGGTCGGCCATTGTCATGGTGATCATGCTTCTGGTGACACCGGTGATGATCTGGAACATCTCGAATGCCCATAAGGAGAACCGCTGATGGAAATGGCTGGCACCAAATCCCGCCTGACATGGGCGGTCAACCTGGCCGTCGGGTTTCTGGTCCTGTTGTGGATCATCCCGACCTTCGGCCTTCTGGTCAGTTCGTTCCGGGATCGCGACGCGATTTCGACCTCGGGCTGGTGGACCGCGCTGTCAGCGTCCGAACAAAACGTCATCGTGCGGGCGGATGCCCCGGATAATGCGGTGCAGAACGGAAGCGACTGGATCATTACCGGCAATGTTTTCGACACGGGCGACGGCACCGTCACCGCCTTCGGCATCACCTCGCGCGAGCCAGAGGCGTTCGCACCGGGCGAGATCGCGACCCATGCACAGGGTCACGAAATCACGGTGGACCAGAACGGCGATTACCAGATCACCTATCGCGAACAACCGTCGGGCAGCCGCGGCCAGCGCCTGTTCGTGCGGGCCGAGAGTCCACCCGGTTTCACGCTCGACAATTACCGCGAGGTGCTGTTTGCCGAAGGGATGGGCAAGGCGCTTCTGAACACGCTGACGGTGACGATCCCTGCCACGATCATCCCGATCCTTGTGGCCGCGTTCGCCGCCTATGCGCTGGCGTGGATGGAAATGCCGGGTCGTGCGCTTCTGATCGCGGGCATCGTCGGCCTGCTGGTCGTGCCGTTGCAGGTCGCCTTCATCCCGCTTCTGAAACTGCACAACAATATCGGCATCGGGAAGGGGTATCTGGGCATCTGGCTGGCGCATACGGGGTTCGGCCTGCCACTGGCGGTGTTCCTGTTACGCAACTACATGGTCGGACTGCCGGGCGAGATCATCGAAAGTGCCCGTGTTGATGGCGCCTCGGATTTCGCGATCTTCCGCAAGATCATCCTGCCGCTCAGCTTCCCGGCGCTGGCGTCGTTTGCGATCTTCCAGTTCCTGTGGGTCTGGAACGACCTTCTGGTGGCCAAGGTGTTCCTTGGCACCGGCGAGGATCAGGTCGTGATGACCGGTCGTATCGTCGACCTTCTGGGCTCGCGCGGGGGGGATTGGGAAATCCTTGCGGCGTCAGCCTTCGTGTCCATTGCGGTGCCGATCGCCGTCTTCTTTTCACTACAACGCTATCTTGTGCGCGGTCTTCTGGCCGGCTCGGTCAAAGGGGGCTGAGACATGAACGCAACTGTCACGAAACGTGATCTGACCCATCTGGAAAAACCCGCCGACTGGTGGCGCGGGGCGGTGATCTATCAGATCTATCCGCGCAGCTTTCAGGACGATACCGGCGACGGGATCGGCGATTTGCGCGGGATCACGCGGCGTTTGCCCTATATTGCCAGCCTTGGGGTGGACGCGATCTGGATCTCGCCCTTCTTCACCTCGCCGATGAAGGATTTCGGCTATGACGTGGCCGATTACTGCGACGTGGACCCGATGTTCGGGACACTGGCCGATTTCGATGCGCTGGTGCGGGGGGCGCATGGTCTGGGCCTGAAGGTGATGATCGACCTTGTGCTGAGCCACAGTTCGGACCAGCACCCGTGGTTTGCCGAAAGCCGGGCCGACCGGGATAATGACAAGGCCAACTGGTATGTCTGGGCCGATGCCAAACCGGATGGCACGCCGCCCAACAACTGGCTGTCGATCTTCGGCGGGTCGGCCTGGACGTGGGATGCGCGGCGCTGCCAGTATTACCTGCACAATTTCCTTGTGTCGCAACCGGACCTGAACTTCCACGAACCTGCGGTGCAGGATGCGCTGCTGGATGTCGCCCGGTTCTGGCTGGAACGTGGCGTTGACGGGTTCCGGCTGGATACGATCAATTTCTATACCCATGACGCCCGGTTGCGCGACAACCCGGCACTGGCACCCGAAGATCGCAACAACACCATCGCCCCCGCGGTGAACCCGTATAACCACCAACAGCATCTTTACGACAAGAACCGCCCGGAAACGCTGGAGTTCCTGCGCAAGCTGCGGGCCGTAATGAACCCCTATGGCGCGGCTGCCGTGGGCGAAGTGGGCGATGCCCAACGCGGGCTTGAGATCATGGGCGAATACACCGCTGGCGACGATCTGGTGCAGATGTGTTACGCGTTCGAACTGTTGTCCGGCGACCAACCCGACGCCGCCAGCATCGCGGACCTGATGGCGCATGTGGCCCGCGTGGCCAAGGATGGCTGGGCCTGCTGGGCCTATTCCAACCATGACGTGATGCGCCACGCGACCCGCTGGAACCTGACGCAGGAGGCGCAGAAACTGTTTGCAACGCTTCTGATGTGCCTGCGCGGATCGGCCTGCATCTATCAGGGCGAAGAGCTTGGCCTGACCGAGGCGGATGTGTCATTCGAGGACCTGCAAGACCCCTATGGCATCGAGTTCTGGCCGGAATTCAAGGGTCGTGACGGATGTCGCACGCCAATGGTTTGGGACGCATCGAACTCAAATGGCGGGTTTACGACAGCGGCGAAACCATGGCTTCCCGTGGCGTCCGAGCATTTGCGCAACGCCGTGGCCGTGGCCGAACAGGATGATCAGGCGCTGTTGCATCACTATCGGCATGTCATTGCGCTTCGGCGGGCGCACCCGGCGCTCGCGCAGGGCAGGATGGAGGAGATGCGCGTGGACGGTGACGTGCTGATGTTCCATCGACGTCTGGGCGATGCGCACTACCTGTGCATGTTCAACATCGGTGCCGATGACCAGACCGTCACCTTGCCGGACGGCGACTGGGTGTCGGTGGAAGACGAAAAGATCACGTTGTCTGGTAGCGGGACACATGCCCTTGGGGCGTGGCAGTCGTTGGTGATGAAACCCAAGGGGGACGCGTAAATGGCCGATCTGAAACTGACGGATGTCGTCAAGACCTATGGCAAGGTGAATGTCCTGCGTGACATCAACCTCGACATCGCGACCGGCGAGTTGATCGTGTTCGTCGGCCCCTCGGGCTGTGGCAAGTCCACGCTGTTGCGGATGATCGCAGGGCTGGAAAAGTTCACCGATGGCACGCTGGAAATCGACGGTCAGGTGGTGAACGACGTGCCGCCCAGCCAGCGCGGGATCGCGATGGTGTTCCAGTCCTATGCGCTTTATCCGCACATGACCGTGCGCGACAACATGGCCTTTGCCCTGAACATCGCCAGGAAACCGAAAGCCGAGATTGACGCCGCCGTCGACAAGGCCGCCAAGGCGCTTCAGCTTGAGCCCTATCTGGACCGTCTGCCAAAGGCGCTGTCCGGCGGGCAGCGGCAGCGGGTTGCCATCGGGCGGGCCATCGTGCGCGACCCCAAGGTCTATCTGTTCGATGAACCGCTGTCGAATCTCGACGCCGCGCTGCGTGTCGCGACCCGGATCGAGATTTCGCAACTGAAAGAGGCAATGCCGGACAGCACGATGATCTATGTGACCCATGATCAGGTCGAGGCGATGACGCTGGCCGACCGGATCGTGGTGCTGGCCAACAAGGGCATCGCGCAGGTCGGCAGCCCGCTGGAGCTTTACGAACGCCCCCGCACCGAGTTTGTGGCGCAGTTCATCGGCTCGCCCGCCATGAACCTGCTGCCCGGCAAGATCACCGCAACGGGCGCCCAGACCGAGGTGACGCTGGATGCAGGCGGCGTCGCGCGCACCGATATTGCCACCACCGACGCCGAGTTGGGCAAGGTCGTGAACCTTGGCGTGCGGCCCGAGGACTTCGTGCAGACCGAGGGCGAGGCGATCTTCACCGGGACGGTCGAGATCGTCGAAGCGCTGGGAGAGGTCACGCTGCTCTACATCCCCTCGAAGATGTCGGTGGGCGAGGGGGCGGACAGCGCCAACCAGACCCACCTGATCGCCAAGGTGCCGGGCATCCATGATGACCTGAAAAACAAGGTGGTGAAGCTGACCGCCGACCCCGCCAAGCTGCAAATCTTCCATGACGGGGTGACAATGCGGGGGTGACGTTTTAGGGTCTCGGCCCGAGGGCCACGTCTTGCCCATCCGCGCCCCTGTTGATATTGCGGGGGGCAGGTTTTCGGACAAGGGACGCACCCATGCGGGCAGAGGCTCAGAACAACGTTGACGCAATCGAGAAATCTCTGGCGCTGTTGCGTCAGCGGATCGGTTGGGACACGGCGGAACATCGGTTGGAGGAATTCAACGCGATGACCGAAGACCCGGACCTGTGGAACGATCCCGAGCGGGCGCAGAAGCTGATGCGCGAACGTCAGGCGCTTTTGGATTCCGTCAACAGTTACAAGGCCATGGCGCAGGACCTTCAGGATAATATCGACCTGATCGAACTGGGTGAAATGGAAGAAGATGATGAGGTCGTCGCGGATGCCGAAGCCGCGATTGCCCGGCTGGTCGAAAAAGCCGCCGCCGCCGAGTTGGAGGCGCTGCTGGACGGCGAAGCGGACTCGAACGATACGTTTCTGGAAATCAACGCTGGCGCGGGCGGCACGGAAAGCTGCGACTGGGCGTCGATGCTGGCGCGCATGTATGTCCGCTGGGCGGAGAAGCAGGGCTATAAGGTCGAACTTCAGTCGGAAAGCGCGGGCGACGAGGCGGGGATCAAATCCGCAGCCTACAAGATTTCCGGGCACAATGCGTATGGCTGGCTGAAATCGGAAAGCGGCGTGCATCGTCTGGTGCGCATCTCGCCTTATGACTCGGCTGCCAAGCGGCATACCTCTTTCAGCTCGGTCTGGGTCTATCCGGTGGTGGACGACAATATCGAGATCGAGGTGAACCCGGCGGACATCCGCATCGACACCTACCGCTCGTCCGGTGCCGGTGGTCAGCACGTGAACACGACCGACTCGGCGGTGCGGATCACCCACATCCCGACCGGTATCGTGACCACGAGTTCCGAGAAGTCCCAGCACCAGAACCGCGACATCGCCATGAAGGCGCTGAAATCGCGGCTGTATCAGATGGAACTGGATCGCCGCAACGCCGCGATCAATGAAGCCCATGAAAGCAAGGGTGACGCGGGGTGGGGCAACCAGATCCGGTCTTACGTGCTGCAACCCTATCAGATGGTGAAAGACCTGCGCACGGGGCATGAAACCTCGGACACCAAGGGGGTTCTGGACGGCGATCTGGGCGCGTTCATGGCCGCCGTTCTGGCGCAGGATGTGGCCGGGAAGTCGCGCGCCGAGGCGAATGCCGACGACTGACAAGCGGCGAATGCCGACGACTAAAGCGTTTCGATTTGTCGTTTATGCACAACGATACTTCGAAACGCTCGGACCCTATTGATGTCGTGGGCGTTTCGAAATCAAGCTGTGATCCAGCTTAATCTCGAAACGCTGTTATCAGCCGTCAATCCGCGCGCCCATGATCGCAATCGCCTGCTGATAGACACTGGCCGCGTTCCATTCCTTGATCACGCGGAAGTTGGTCTGACCTTCCTGATAGCCCCTGCCGGGTTTCCAGCCTTTCTTGCGCAGGAAATTGGCGGTCGAGGCCAGCGCATCGGCAAGGTTGTAAAGGTCCACGCGCCCGTCGCCTGAGGCATCTATGCCATAGGTATAGGCATTGCCCGGCAGGAACTGCGTATGACCCAATTCACCGTGCTTTGCGCCACGCGTGTTGGCAGTGATCGTGCCGCGATCCACCAGTTTCAGCGCGCCGATGGCGTGCGGGGTGAAAAACTGCGGGCGGCGGCAATCATAGGCCAGCGTGGTGATCGCCGAGACCACGGGCGTGTCGCCCATGAAGCCGCCAAAGCCGGTCTCCATCCCGTGGATGGCCAGCAGGACACCGGCGGGCACGCCGAAATGTTTTTCCAGCGATTGATAGAACCCCGGATTGCCCGCCTTGCGTTTGCGGCCCTGCGCCACGATGGTGTCGGCCCCGCGCACCGCCATGAACTTGGACAGGGAATATTTGAATGACCTCTGGTTGCGGTCGGCCTGGATGGTCGAGGTCGAATAGCGCGCCGAGGCCAGCGCCTGCAATCCGCGTTGGCCGACCCCGGCGGCCTTTGCGTCTTTGGCAAATGCGGCCTTCCAGCTTTCAAACCCGTTGGCATTGTTGCCGCAGGGGGCTGCGGTGGCGGTCGCGACGGTCAGGGCAAAGATAAATCCCGTCGCTGAGAGCGTTCTGAATACGGACATGAAGAAACTTCCTTCGTTCGGCGTGACGAATAATATGGCTTGTGTATCGACCGTAAAGGTCGTGTGGTTGCGATCTTAGCACGAATTTTGCCGTGCGGGGACAATCATGAACCGGGCATGGACCCGGCAAAGACTTTAACACATTCATTAACTTGACGGATCATGTGCAAGCCGCAAAACTCATGTCACGCGCGCGAACCCGCAACGACAGGCGACGGAGGAGATATGTCTGACTCAACTCACCTGGAGGCCTCTGCGCCCCCAAGCATCGAAACCATCGGCTTTGCGGATATCATCGCCGCGTTGAAGGCAGGACTTCATGATTTCACGCGCGCGCCGGCCTTCGGTCTGTTCTTTGCCGGGTTTTATGTGATCATGGGGATCGTGATCTATCTGCAGCTTGACGTGCTGGATCAAAGTTACTGGATCATCCCCGTCGCGTTGGGCTTCCCGTTGCTGGCCCCGTTCCTCGCTGTCGGCCTCTACGAGGTCAGCCGACGCCTTGAGGCCGGAGAGGCGCTGGACTGGGCGCAGGTGTTGGGGGTGGTGTTCAACCAGAAGGATCGGCAGTTCCCGTCCATCGCCATGGTGATCATCATGATCTTCATGTTCTGGGTGTTCGTGGCCCATCTGGTCTTTGCCATCTTCATGGGGCTAGAGCCGCTGACCAACATCACCTCGAACTGGCAGGATGCGCTCATGAACCGGAACGGGATCACCATGCTGATCGTGGGCACGGCGGTCGGGGCGGTGTTGGCCTTTTGCCTGTTCTCGCTGACCGTCACCAGCCTGCCGATGCTTTTGGATCGCGAATTGGATTTCATCACGGCGATGATTTATTCGTTCCAGTCGGTCTTGCAGAACCTGGTGCCGATGGTGGGGTGGGGGCTGGTGATCGCGATCCTGATGCTGATCGGGATGCTGCCGTTTTTTCTGGGCCTGTTCGTGGTGCTGCCGATCCTGGGCCACGCCACTTGGCATCTGTATCGCCGCGTCATGAGCTTCGAAGATTAGGCAGATGCGGCAAGGATTGGGATCCTACGCCATGCTTGAAAATAGAAGGCCGCCCGATGGGCGGCCTTGTTCGTTCGAAGCTGCGATCCGGCTCAGCCGTTGTCGGATTTCGGCGCGGCCGGGGCTTGTGGTGCGGGTTTGGCACCGCCCAGCGGGTCATCCTGACGCTGCACAGAACCTTCGAAATGCGCACCGCTTTCGATGGCGATGGTTTTGTGGATGATGTCGCCTTCCACACGGGCCGACGAGGTCAGGCGCACCTTCAGACCACGCAGGCGGCCAATGATGCGACCGTTGATCACAACGTCATCGCCGACGACCTCACCCTTCACGGTGGCGGTTTCGCCAATGGTCAGCTGGTGGGCGCGAATGTCGCCTTCCACCGTGCCTTCGACCAGGATGTCGCCGGTCGACTTGACGTCGCCCTTGATCACCAGGTCCGAGGACAGGGTGGATGCGGGCGGCTTGACCTTCGGGGCAGCCGACGACGGTGCGGGCGGAACGGCCGGGGCGGAGGATGCAGGCTTGTCAGCCTTCGCCTCGGTTTTGGTTTCCTTGTCACCGGCTTTGGGGCCGGGTTCATTGATCCTGCTTTTAGAGAACATCTTTTGCTGCCTTGATATAGACCATCGGGTTGATGGGCTTGCCGCCGACGCGCACCTCATAGTGAAGATGCGGTCCGGTCGACCGCCCGGAGTTTCCAATATCACCAATTCTATCCCCGCGCGAGACCCTTTGTCCCTTTTGCACGTTCATGCGCGAAAGATGGGCATAGCGCGTTTCGATACCGAATTCGTGCTGGATCTTGATAAGCCGACCATAGCCCGAGCTCCACGAGGCGCTGATCACAACGCCATCGGCGGGGGCATAGACAGCGGTGCCGATCGGGGCGGCGAAATCAGTGCCGTTGTGCATCCGGCCCCAGCGCGACCCGAAGCCCGAGGTGAAGCGGAACCTGTCCTTCACCGGCATCCCGAACGGCATTTTCTGGGCGGCGATGCGATACAGGTTCATCTTGTCCAGTTCGCTCAGGATATTGTTGGCGCGTTCCGCGTCGGGGTCGGGGGCCTGACCGCGGGTCGACAGGATCAGCGGCGTCAGCGGACCACCCTGACCCGAATAGCCGCGACGGACCTGATCGAGGATGTGATCGACCGACATGCCGGATTTGGCAAACATCTTGTCCAGGGGTTCCAGAGAGATCGTTACCGCGTCCTCAAGCTGGCGGAAAATCTGGTCGTTGCGTTCGTCGCGCAGGCGGGCTTCATAGATCATGTCTTGCGCGAAGCGTTCGGCCTCGACCGCGTTTTGTGCCACAAGATCGCGTTCTGCGGCGGTGCGCGACAGTTCGGATGTCAGGAAGGCCAGCGTCGCGTTGGCCTGTGCGGGGGCAGCACCCGATCCGCCGGTGGTTTGGTCTTGTTCAGCGGCGGCCTGCATTGTTTCAAGGCTGTCCTTGGCCTTGTCACGCTCGCCCATTGTGCGGCGCAGCGTGGACTGGATCACCCCGATGCCGGTTTCAAACTCCTTGCGGCGTTCTTCGGATGCCAGCAATTCGCTTTGCATCTCGGAAATCTCGCTGAGGGCAAGGTTGAAGCGTTCCTGCGCGGCGGCCGCTTCGGCGGCGCGGGCATCGCGTTCTTCGGACAGGGTTTGCAGGCGCTGCTCGTAAAGCAGTTTCTCGCGCTGTGCCTGGTCGCGCATGTTGCCCGACCCGATCGAGTCCATCAGCAGCACGGCGGTGGCGATGATCGACCATGCGATGAAAGCCGCCGAACCGGTCCAGCCAAGCGCCTGTGTCAGGGGGGACAGTCGGATGAACCGTGTGCCCGTTTCCGACCGCAGGAAAAGCCGCTGTTCCGGGAAGACACGTTCCAAAAGGTGATTAACCTTGTTCATCAAGCTGGTATGCAAATCCAACGCCCCGAATTCATCCCTTTGATCCCATGTCCTTGGGTTATCCGGCTTCTAAAGGCGACCCCCCGCAGACCCGTGGTCCTTAACGTGGGTGACACATTCACGCAAGGAATTTTGAAATTCCTTAACAATTGTCATGGTTTCAAGCGAATTTCTGCCGACGGGTGCCGTCGCAGCGCGCCGTTTCCCTCGGGTTCACTCTGGCGTTCCGCGCGATTGTGCCGGGGTTTTTTCGGCCAGCGGCCAATAGAAATCCGGCGGCAACCCGGCCTCGGCACGTTTTTCTTCGTTGAAGGGGGGCTTCAGCGCACCGTGGAAATAGCGGCGCACGAGACCATGGAATGTCTCTTTCGGATCAAGCTCGTGCCGCCCGCACAGGAAGTGGAACCACTTTGAGCCATAGGCCACATGCCCGACTTCCTCGGCATAGATCACTTCAAGCGCGGCCACCGTGTCGTCAAGCTTTGCCTTGCGGAAGATCCCGATCATACCGGGGGTGACGTCCAGCCCGCGGGCCTCAAGCACCATCGGCACGACGGCAAGCCGCCCCAGCAGATCGCTGGCCGTATCTTCCGCCGCCCGCCACATACCCGCATGGGCGGCCAATGCACCATAATGGCTGCCCAGCGCTTCAAGGCAGTCGCTTACCAGATTGAAATGCTTTGATTCCTCGTCTGCGGCCTTGACCCAGTCATCATAGAAGCCCAGCGGCATCGGCGTGTCGGTGAAGCGCGCGATGATGTCCCAGTGCAGGTCCACGGCGTTCAGTTCGATATGCGCCACGGCGTGCAGAAGCGCGATCTGCCCCTCGCGTCTGCCGGGGCGGCGGCGGGGCACATCGCGGGGGTCTTTCAGTTCGGGCCGGTCGGGCCGGGCGGGAAAGTCGGGCGGGGTGGCGGTGCCGATGATCCGGTCGCGATCCTCAAGCGGGGCGGTAATGGCGCCGTCCGCGCGCGCCGCGACCCATTCGGCGGCGTATCTGCGCGACAACGCGGTCTTGGCACGCCCATCGGCCGTGCGCAGGACCGCATCCGCCATCTGTGACAGAGGGCGCGACAGGGCCGTCATGAACCGGCCAGATCGCGGGTGGCGGCCAGAACCTCGTCCGCGTGGCCCTTCACTTTCACCTTGTTCCAGACCTGCGCGATCTTGCCATCCGGCCCGATCAGGAACGTGGCGCGGGTGATCCCCATATAGGTGCGGCCATAGTTCTTTTTCTCGCCCCACACGCCGTAACGCTCGCACACATCGCCTTCTGCATCCGACAGCAGCGGCACGCTGAGGTCTTGCTTGGTGCGGAAGTTCTCGTGCTTCTTCAGGCTGTCTTTTGAGATACCGAAGACCTGCGCGCCAAGGGCGCGAAACTCCGGCAGCAGGGCCGAGAAATCCAAAGCTTCTGTGGTGCAACCGGGCGTGTTGTCCTTGGGATAGAAATACAGCACCACCGGCGCCGGGGCGAGGCCGGACAATGTTACCGGTGCGCCACCGTCCTGCGGAAGGGTGAAATCCGGCGCATTATCGCCTGTCTTCAGCATGTTATCGGTCATCGTCTTGGCATTCTCCGCGCTGAGTCACTAGTGTTTCCCGAACTTTCCTTCTATGCCGTTTCGCAGCAGGATGAAAGGCACGAGGCCACGCGGCCAATCGGCATCTGGGCGATCTGTATGACCAAAGACGACAAGCCAACAGAACAAGAGGACGCAGACGATGCGCGCCCTGTCTGCGATGGCGACCTGCCGTCAGCGTCTGACGAACGGGTCGAACCGGCACCAGAGCACGCCGGGCAGGACGAGGTGGACCTCAAGGACTCCGATACCAGGAACGATGGTGGCGGGGATGCGGCGGCGGTCGACGATGCCCCGATACCGCCGGAAGAGGATGCAACAGAAGCGTCCAGCGCGCTTGTCGCCACGGCCCGCTTCCCGGGGCGGAAGAAAACCAACGGGTTGGAAAAGCACGAGGTGCCACCCGAACTGCGCGCCCGCCGCCGCAAGCGGCTGAAATGGCATTTCGGCATCTGGTCCTTCGTGATGATTGCCCTTGCGGCGGTGTTTCTGGCGCTGTTGTCGATGTCGGTCACGGGGCATGTTTTCGTCTTGCCGAAATGGGCGACCGAACAGATCGAGCAACAGATCAACAGCCGGACAAACCGGGTGAAGCTGTCACTGTCGCAGGTCGAACTGGGGTTGACGCGGACGGGATTGCCCCGCTTGCGGCTGGTCGATCTTGGGGTGCGCGATGAAACGGGGCTTGAGATCGGGCGGCTGAACGCGGTTGAAGGATCGCTGTTGCTGGCGCCGGTCCTGTCTGGCCGGGTCGAACCGGCAAGCCTGTCCCTGCGCGGCGCGCAGATCACCATCCGGCGCAGCCGGGACGGATCTTTCGATCTGAGCCTGGGGCAAGGGGTCGGGGCAAGCGGCGATCTGGCCTCGGTCCTTGATCGTATCGACGCTGTGTTCACGACCGGCATCCTGTCGAATACCGACAGCATCGACGCCACGAACCTGACCATCACGCTGGAAGATGCACGGTCAGGCCGTTTGTGGCAGGTGACAGATGGCGGTCTGAGCGTCACGCAAACCGACACCGCTGTCGACATGACCCTGTCTTTCGACGTGTTCAACCAGACCGAGGAACTGGCCGAGACCGTGCTGGGCTTCCGCTCGGTCAAGGGCAGTTCATCGGCGCGTCTGACCGCGACGTTTCAGAATGCGCGCGCGCGCGACATCGCCGCCCAGACCCCGTTGCTGACCTTTCTGGGGCTGGTGGATGCGCCGATCTCGGGGGCGCTGCGGACGGTGATTGACGACACCGGGCAAGTGTCGGGGCTGGCCGGCACGCTGAAGTTCGGCGCGGGCAGCCTGTCGCCCGATCCGGCGGCCAAGCCGGTCAAGTTTACCGGGGGCAAGGTCTATCTGGATTACGACCCGGAACGCGAGCGGATGAATTTCGCGCAGGCGTCGGTGCAATCGGACTGGGGCGAGATACAGGCCGATGGCCATTCCTATCTGCGTGGCTGGTCGGGCGGCTGGCCGACCGAGCTTTTGGGCCAGTTGAATGTGACCCATGCGCGTGTCAGCCCGCCCGATATGTTCGAAAAGCCGCTGGTGCTGGGGCAGGGATCGGCCGATTTCCGGCTCAGCCTCAACCCGTTCCGGGTCGATGTGGGTCAGTTTGCGATCACCCATGATGACGCGCTGGCCACGGGCACGGCGCGGATCGGCATCGGGTCTGATGGCTGGTCGGTGGCCATCGACGCTGCCGCCGATCATGTCAGCCCTGATCAGGTCACGGCGTTCTGGCCTTTGACCAACGGGATACGCACCCGTGCCTGGGCGCGGGATAACGTGACCAGGGGGTCGTTTACCGATGTCACTGTGGCATGGCGCAAAGACCAGGGACACCCTGCCCATACGGCGCTGAGCGCCGCGTTTCAGGGCGTGACCGTGCGTGCGGTCAAAGAAATGGTGCCGATCGAAAATGCGTCGGGCCAGTTCACGATTGACGGGCGGCGGCTCGTGGTGACGGCGGATCGGGGCGTGTTGCGCCCGCTGGATCGTCAGGGGAAGGTGGCCGGTGTGCTGGACGCCTCGGGCACCAGCTTTGTCATTCCGCAAATGGCGCGGCGTCCCGAAGACCCGGATGCGCCCCGCCCGCCGGTGCCCGCCTGGGTGGACCTGTCGGTGTCGGGGCCATTGAAGGCGGCGCTGCACCTGTTGGACGACAAACCGTTTCGCATCTTCCGCGATGCGCCCGAGGGGGCCATTGGCCCCGACATGGCCAGCGGTCGCGTCGCGCTTGGCGGGCGGATCGACATCGCGATGCAGCCCAAAACACCGCGCAGCGCAATTGATTACCGTCTGGCGGGCACGCTGAGCAGCGTCAGAAGCGAAACCATCGTGAACGGGCGGCTTCTGGAGCTGCCGCTTGCAGATCTGGCGGTCAGCCGGGAAGGTGTCAGCATCACCGGGCAGGGCCGTTTGTCCGGGGTGCCGGTGACAGGGGAATGGGCGCAGGCATTCGACGATGGCAAGTCCACGGGACAATCGACCGTCACCGGCGAAATGACGTTGAACCAGGAGTTTCTGGACGCCTTCTCGATCGGGTTGCCCGAGGGCAGTGTGACCGGTTCGACAAGAAGCACCTACGAGATCACGCTGGAACGTGGCGAGGCACCGCGCATCGCGTTGGAGGCAGCTCTGGACGGTATCGGTCTGAGCATTCCACCGCTGGGCTGGTCGAAATCGCAGGGCAGCAACGGACAGCTGACCGTGACCGGCAAGCTGGGGCCGGTGCCGGTGATCGAAAACCTGACCCTGCGGGCCCCCGGGCTTGATGCCAATGGCAGTGTCATTCTGGCCGAAGGCGGGGGGCTGGTGGCCGCGCAGTTCGACCGGGTGACGCTGGGCGGGTGGCTGGATGCGCCCGTGACCCTGACCGGGCGCGGGCCGGGGCAGCCTGTTTCGGTCACGGTCAAGGGCGGCACCGTGGACATGCGCAAGGCCACGCTGGGGTCGGGGGGCAGCGGCGGATCAGGACAGGCTGTGCCGATCTCGCTTCTGCTGGACCGGCTCATCATCTCGCAAGGGATTTCGATCACCGGGTTCGAAGGCGATTTCACCCGCGCGGGTGGCGGGCTGAACGGCACGTTCCGGGGACAGATTGGCGGCGGACCCGCCATCCGTGGCACCGCCGCGCCGCAACCCAAGGGCACGGCGTTCCGTCTGACCAGCAAGGATGCGGGTGGGGTTTTGCGGGCGGCGGGCGTGCTGAAATCGGCCCGCAAGGGCGATCTGGAACTGATCCTGGCCCCCGGCGGCAGCAAGGGTGTCTATGACGGCAGCCTGAAGATCAAGAATATCGACGTGCATGACGCCCCCGCCATGGCCGAGCTTCTGTCGGCTATCTCGGTGGTGGGGCTGTTGCAGCAACTGGGTGGGCAGGGCATTCCCTTCACCGATGTGGATGCGCGCTTCCGGCTCGATCCTGATAAGGTCACGGTGTATGAAGGTGCCGCGACAGGCCATTCCATGGGCATTTCGATGGACGGGTATTATTTCCTCGGGTCCGGGCAGATGGATATGCAGGGGGTGATCTCGCCTTTCTATGTGGTGAACTCGGCCGGGCGCATCTTCGCGCGCAAGGGCGAGGGGTTGGTGGGGTTCAACTATACGCTCAAGGGCACGGCCTCTGATCCGCAAGTAGGGGTCAATCCGCTATCGCTTTTCACGCCCGGATTCTTCCGCGATATTTTCCGCCGCAACCCGCTGCCACGACCGCAGGGCCAGTGAAGAAGGCCCGCAATCCGCAGGAACCCGTTGACGCGGGCAGGCAAGCCCCCTACACGCGCCGCCATGAAACTGAGTGATTTCGACTTCGACCTACCGGATGACCTGATCGCGACGCGCCCCGCGCGGCCGCGCACGTCAAGCCGTCTGTTGGTGGCCACACCCGACCGGATCACCGATGCACAGGTCAGCGACCTGACCCGCTGGCTGCGCCCCGGCGACCGGCTGGTGCTGAACGACACCAAGGTCATTCCCGGCCGCCTGTTCGGCACCCGCTCACGGGCGGGCCAGGCCCCCGGCGAAGGGGTCGCCAGGATCGAGCTCACGTTGCTGTCGCCGGATGGCGCAGGGCAATGGCATGTGATGGCAAAACCCCTGCGCAAGCTGCGCGAGGGCGATGAGATCGTCTTCTCAGATGATCTGTCCGCCCGGTTTATGGGGCGCGATGACGATCAGGCGCTGATCCGCTTCAATCTGGAAGGCGACGCATTCGACACGGCGCTGGCCGCGGTCGGCAACATGCCCCTGCCGCCCTATATCGCCGCCAAACGCGCCGCCGATGCGCAGGACAACGAGGATTATCAGACCGTTTTCGCCCGCTATTCCGGCGCGGTGGCGGCACCCACGGCCTCGCTTCATTTCGATACCGCGCTTCTGGACCGGATCGCGGCGATGGGCGTCGGGCTGACCCATGTCACACTGCATGTCGGGGCGGGCACCTTCCTGCCGGTCAAGGTCGATGACATCGCGCAGCACAAGATGCACGCGGAATGGGGGCATGTCAGCGCCACGGCGGCAGATCAGATCGAGGCGACAATCGCCGCCGGGGGGCGGGTCATCCCGGTCGGCACCACGGCGCTGCGCCTGATCGAAAGCGCGGCCACGGCGCCCGGCAGGATTGCCCCGTGGCAGGGCGACACCGATATCTTCATCACCCCCGGCTTTCGCTTCAACATCACCGACGGGCTGATGACAAATTTCCACCTGCCGAAATCGACGCTCATGATGCTGGTGTCGGCGCTGATGGGAACGGATCGGATGCGCGCGATCTATGATCACGCCATCGCCGGGCGCTATCGGTTCTTTTCCTATGGTGACAGTTCGCTGCTTCTGCCCGATAAGCGGAATGAAGCATAAACCGGGCCGGTGAGAGGCGATCAGATGTCGTGAACCGTCGTTTGTCGGTTACGGTGCCCTGATAGGCTGGTATTGACGCAAACAGGAGAACTCCATGCTACAGGTCTTGTCGAGCTCTTGGGCGCTGCTTCTTGGCATGATGCTTTTGATGGTGGGCAACGGCGTGCAAGGCACGCTGCTGGGGATCCGGGGCGGGTTGGAAGGGTTTTCCACCTTCCAGCTGTCCATGGTCATGTCCGGCTATTTCGCGGGCTTCCTGATCGGGTCGCGCATGGCGCCGATCATGATCCGGCGGGTGGGGCATGTGCGGGTCTTTGCCGCGCTTGGGTCCTTCATCTCGGCGGTGCTGATCCTGTATCCGGCGCTGACCGACCCCTGGGCCTGGACGGTGCTGCGCGTGATCGTGGGGTTCAGTTTCTCGGGCGTGTATGTCACGGCGGAAAGCTGGCTGAACAATGCCGCCGACAACCAGAACCGGGGCAAGGCATTGTCGCTGTATATGTTCGTGCAGATGATTGGTATCATCGCGGCGCAGGGTCTTATGGTGATTGGCGACCCCGGTGGGTTCATCCTGTTCATCCTGCCCTCGGTGCTTGTGTCCATTGCCTTTGCGCCGATTCTTCTGTCCGTCAACCCGACCCCGGCCTTTGAAACCACCAAGGGGATGAGCCTGCGCGAGCTGTTTGATATCTCGCCCTTGGGCTGCGTCGGCTTCATGTTGCTGGGCGGGGTGTTTTCCGCGCAGTTCGGGATGGCATCGGTGTTCGGTCAGCAGATCGGACTGTCGGTCGGGCAGATCTCGGCCTTTGTCTCGGCGCTGTATATCGGGGGGCTGGTGCTGCAATATCCCATCGGCTGGATATCCGACCGCATGGACCGGCGGTTGCTGATCGTGATCGTGACGGCGATCTCGGCAGTGTCGGCGCTGTTGCCGGTGGTGTTTGGCGTGCGTTACGAGCTTTTGCTGGTTGCGGCCTTCCTTCTGGGCGGGATGACCAACCCGCTCTATGCGTTGCTTCTGGCCTATGTGAACGACTTTCTGGAACCCGATGACATGCCGGCCGCGTCGGCCGGGCTGATCTTCATCAACGGGATGGGCGCGATTGCGGGTCCGGTGGTGACAGGTTGGGTCATGGGGATCATGGGGCCGCTTGGGTTCTTCGGCTACATGGCGCTTCTGCTGGCCGGGTTCCTGATCTATGGCCTGTGGCGGATGACGCAGCGGACCGGAGCGGGGCCGAAGGACACCGGGGCCTATATGACCATGTCGCCGGCGGCATCGCCCGTCGCCGTGGACATGGCGCAGGAGGTCTGGGCCGAAGAGGCGGAAGAAGAAGAGGAAGAATAGCGCCGCGCGCCACCCCTGCCTTGCACAGTTTCAAACACCCGTTAAAGCGTTTCGCCTTTGACCTGAGACATCAGCTAAAGGCGAACCGCGCACCACGCTGATATGTCACCTGCGTTTCGCGAAAATCTGTGATTCAGGTTTTTCGCGAAACGCTTTAGGGTGAAGGAACACAGGGAAGGGAACGATGATGACCACACCGCAAGAGATTATCACCTTCTGGATTGACGAGGTCGGACCGCAGGGCTGGTACGAAGCATCAGACAAGCTGGACAACACCATCCGCGACCGGTTCATGGCGGAATACGAGGCCGCACGGGATGGCGCGCGAACCGACTGGCGCGACGATCCCAAGGGCGCGCTGGCCTTCCTGATCCTGACCGACCAGTTCCCACGCAACATGTTTCGCGGCGACGCGCGGTCCTTTGCGACCGATCCGGCGGCCCGCGCCTGTGCCGACCATGCCATTGCGCGTAGCCTCGACATGAAGATCCCGCTGCCGGACCGGCAGTTCTTCTATCTGCCCTTCATGCACAGCGAGGCGATGGAGGATCAGGAGCGTTGTATCGCCCTGATGGCCGAGCGGATGGCCGACACGCCGGGGCAGGGCGACACCCTGCACGCTCGCGTCCACCGGGCGATCATCGAGCGCTTTGGCCGGTTTCCCTATCGGAACGCGGCGCTGGGGCGCGACAGCACGCCCGAGGAGATCGCGTTCATCGAAGACGGTGGCTATACCGCGCTGCGCAAGACATTCGAGGCAGAGGGCGGATAGTCTTGGCTGTTGCCTGCCTTGTGCAGCTGTGGTCCGATGACCTTCCTGACCTGCCGGGTTTCGCTCAGCGACTAGCGGGGTTTCCCCAGGGTCATTGATCCGTTCAACAAAATAGTTTAATGCCAAACTATCTTGAAAATGAGGAGGAGTTCCCATGGCGGGAAACACTTTTGATACGATTGTTGTCGGTGCTGGTCCCGGCGGGTATGTCGCCGCCATTCGGGCGGCTCAGCTTGGTCAGAAGGTGGCCATTGTCGAACGCGAGCATCTGGGGGGTATCTGCCTGAACTGGGGCTGCATCCCCACCAAGGCGCTTCTGCGGTCGGCAGAAGTCTTCCACCTGATGCACCGCGCGAAGGAATTCGGCCTGTCGGCAGACAAGATCGACTACGATCTGCCAGCGATCGTCAAACGCTCGCGCGGGGTGGCGGCGCAGCTGTCGGGCGGCATCGGCCACCTGATGAAGAAGAACAAAGTGACCGTCTTCATGGGCGAGGCCACGATCCCCGCCAAGGGCAAGGTGTCGGTCAAGACCGACAAGGGGACAGAAGACCTGACCGCCAAGAACATCGTTCTGGCCACCGGCGCGCGGGCGCGTGAACTTCCCGGGCTTGAGGCGGATGGCGATCTGGTCTGGACCTACAAACACGCGCTGAACCCGCCGCGTATGCCGAAAAAGTTGCTGGTCATCGGGTCGGGCGCCATCGGGATCGAATTTGCCAGCTTCTTCAACACGCTTGGCGCCGACACCACCGTGGTTGAAGTGATGGACCGCGTGCTGCCCGTCGAGGACGCCGAGATTTCGGCTTTCGCCAAGAAATCCTTCGTGAAGCAGGGCATGAAGATCATGGAGAAAGCCATGGTCAAGCAACTCGATCGCGCGCCTTCTAAATCAGGGGGGGGCAAAGTCACTGCCCATATCGAGGTCGGTGGCAAGGTTGAAAAGCACGAGTTCGACACCGTGATCTCGGCCGTTGGGATCGTTGGCAATGTCGAAGGCTTGGGGCTGGAAAAACTGGGGGTTAAAGTCGACCGCACCCATGTGGTGACCGACGCGCATTGCCGTACCGGGGTCGACGGTCTCTATGCCATTGGTGACATTGCCGGGGCGCCGTGGCTTGCCCACAAGGCCAGCCATGAAGGTGTGATGGTCGCCGAACTGATCGCCGGTCTGCACGCCCATCCGGTGAAACCCGAAAGCATCCCCGGCTGCACCTATTGTCACCCGCAGGTCGCCAGCGTCGGTCTGTCCGAAGCCAAGGCGAAAGAGCAGGGATATGACATTAAGGTCGGTCGTTTCCCCTTTATCGGCAACGGCAAGGCCATCGCCATGGGCGATCCCGAGGGCATGATCAAGACCGTGTTCGACGCCAAGACGGGCGAGCTTCTGGGTGCGCATATGGTTGGCCCGGAAGTGACCGAGATGATCCAGGGCTACGTCGTCGGCAAGACCCTGGAAACCACGGAAGAAGAGCTGATGCACACGGTCTTCCCGCACCCGACGATCTCGGAAAGCATGCACGAGGCGGTGCTGGACGCGTATGATCGCGTCATTCACATGTAAGTAACAGAAAAGGCCGGGAACCCCCCGGCCTTCTTTATATCGTGTGTGCGTTGGGCGGCGTTAACGCTCGATCTCGCCGCCAGCCTGGTGCCAATGGCCCAGCCCGCCGATATTGTAAACCTCGGCATAGCCCAGCCGTTTCAATACCTGCGCCCCCTGCGCCGAACGTGCGCCAGAGGCGCAATACAGGGCAACGGGCTTGTCCGGGTCGATATCCGCATTGAAATCCGGCCCCTTGGGGTTGCACTGGAACGGCATGACGGTCAGCGGAACGACAAGCGCGCCCTTGGCCTTGCCGGTCATCTGCACCTCGCCGTGGTCGCGCACGTCGATCACGGTGATGTCACCGGCCCGTGCCTTGGCAACTGCCTCGCGCGGGTCCATCTTTGCGCCACCCATCATGAAACCAAACATGTTTGCTCCTGTCCCGGTTGGGGTTTGATCTGGGATATAGACGGTGCCGTATACAGGTCAATGGGATCGTAAATAAAAATTCGAAAAAGTGAATATAATGTATCAGGCGAGGCGGCGTGATTGTGCGTGTTCTTCAAATGTTCTAATTTTTCGATTGTCCCGCCGCGCGGTTTGGCCTAACCGTTAAGCAATGGTGAACTGGGGGTCAGAATGGCCGAGTTGAAAGAAATACAGGTCCGCGGTGCGCGTGAACACAACCTAAAATCCATTGATGTGGACATTCCGCGCGACCAGTTGGTGGTGATCACCGGTCTGTCCGGGTCCGGCAAGTCGTCGCTGGCGTTTGACACGATCTATGCGGAAGGGCAGCGGCGCTATGTCGAAAGCCTGTCAGCCTATGCACGCCAGTTCCTGGACATGATGGAAAAGCCCGATGTGGATCATATCGCGGGGCTGTCTCCGGCGATTTCCATCGAGCAGAAAACCACCTCGAAAAACCCGCGTTCCACCGTCGGCACCGTGACCGAGATTTACGACTATCTGCGGCTTCTGTTTGCCCGCGCCGGCACGCCTTATTCCCCCGCCACCGGCCTGCCCATCGAAGCCCAGCAGGTGCAGGACATGGTCGACCGCGTCATGACGATGGAGGAGGGCACCCGTGCCTATCTGCTCGCCCCCATCGTGCGCGACCGGAAAGGTGAATATCGCAAGGAATTTCAAGAGCTTCAGAAGAAGGGCTTCCAGCGCGTCAAGGTCAATGGCGAGATGTATGAACTGGATGCCCCGCCGACGCTGGACAAGAAATTCCGGCACAATATCGACGTGGTGGTCGACCGTATCGTCGTGCGGGAAGGGATGGAGCAGCGGCTGGCCGACAGCTTCCGCACCGCACTTGATCTGGCCGACGGGATCGCCCTGTTCGAAACCGCCCCGAAAGACGGTGACGGCGAGATCATCACCTTCTCGGAAAACTTCGCTTGCCCGGTCTCGGGTTTTACCATCCCCGAGATCGAACCGCGGCTGTTTTCCTTCAACGCCCCCTTCGGGGCCTGCCCGGAATGCGACGGGTTGGGTAAAGAGCTGTTCTTTGACGAACGTCTTGTGGTGCCGGACGCGACGCTGCAAATCTATGACGGGGCCTTGGCGCCGTGGCGCAAGGGCAAGTCGCCTTACTTCCTGCAAACCATCGAGTCGATCGCGCGCCATTACGAGTTCGACAAGAACACGCCGTGGAAGGATCTGCCCCCGCATGTCCAGCAGGTGTTCCTGTATGGCTCGGGCGAGGAAGAGATCAAGTTCCGCTTCGACGAAGGCGGGCGGGTCTATGAGGTGACGCGCCCCTTCGAAGGCGTGATTCCCAACATGGAACGCCGCTATCGCGAAACGGATTCGAACTGGATTCGCGAGGAATTTGAACGCTATCAGAACAACCGCCCCTGCGGGGCCTGCGGCGGCTATCGCCTGCGGAATGAGGCATTGGCCGTGAAGATCGGGTCGGGCGATCAGCTTTTGCATGTGGGTCAGGTGGTCGAAATGTCGATCCGCGAGGCACTGGCCTGGGTCGAGGATGCGCCCAACCACCTGTCCGCCCAGAAGAACGAGATCGCCCGTGCCATCCTGAAGGAAATCCGCGAACGCCTTGGTTTTCTGAACAATGTGGGGCTGGAATACCTGACGCTCAGCCGCAACTCCGGCACCTTGTCGGGGGGGGAAAGCCAGCGGATCCGGCTGGCCAGCCAGATCGGGTCGGGCCTGACCGGGGTGCTTTACGTGCTGGACGAGCCATCCATCGGGTTGCACCAGCGCGACAACGGGCGGCTTCTGACCACGCTGAAGAACCTGCGCGATCAGGGCAACACGGTGATCGTCGTGGAACATGACGAAGAAGCCATCCGCGAGGCGGATTATGTCTTTGACATGGGGCCGGGGGCCGGGGTGCATGGTGGCGAGGTGATCGCCCATGGTGCGCCCGCCGATATCGCGGCCTGCGCGGCGTCGATCACAGGGCAATACCTGACCGGGGCGCGGGAAATCGCGGTGCCGTCCCGGCGGCGCAAGGGCAATGGCAAATCGGTGCGGGTGGTAAAGGCCACGGGCAACAACCTGCAAGACGTCACCGCCGATTTTCCACTGGGGCAGTTCGTCTGCGTCACCGGTGTGTCGGGCGGGGGCAAATCCACGCTGACCATTGAAACGTTGTTCAAGACGGCGTCGATGCGCCTGAACGGTGCCCGCCAGACGCCTGCGCCTTGCGAAACCATCAAGGGGTTGGAGCATCTGGACAAGGTGATCGACATCGACCAGCGCCCCATCGGGCGCACGCCACGGTCGAACCCTGCGACCTATACCGGGGCCTTTACGCCCATTCGCGAATGGTTCGCCGGGCTGCCCGAAGCCAAGACGCGCGGCTACAAGCCTGGGCGGTTCAGCTTCAACGTGAAAGGCGGGCGGTGCGAAGCCTGTCAGGGCGACGGGGTCATCAAGATCGAGATGCATTTCCTGCCCGACGTCTATGTCACCTGCGAGACCTGCAAGGGCAAACGTTACAACCGCGAAACGCTTGAGGTGCAGTTCAAGGGCAAGTCCATCGCAGATGTGCTGGACATGACGGTCGAGGATGCGCAGACCTTCTTTCAGGCGGTGCCGTCGATCCGTGACAAGATGGACGCGCTGATGCGGGTCGGGCTGGGCTATATCAAGGTGGGCCAACAAGCCACGACCCTGTCAGGGGGCGAGGCACAGCGGGTCAAGCTGTCGAAAGAGCTGTCCAAACGGTCCACTGGACGCACGCTCTATATCCTCGACGAGCCGACCACCGGCCTGCATTTCGAGGACGTGCGCAAGCTGCTTGAGGTGCTGCATGAACTGGTCGACCAGGGCAATACGGTCATCGTGATCGAACACAACCTGGACGTGGTGAAAACCGCCGATCACCTTATTGATATCGGACCCGAGGGCGGCGACGGGGGCGGGCGCATCGTTGCCACCGGCACGCCCGAAGAGGTGGCGCAGGTTCGCGAAAGCTATACCGGGCAGTATCTGGCACAGATGCTGACGCCCATGCGCGAAGCGGGTGAATGACGCAAAAAAGCCCGGCAGCATGGCCGGGCTTTCCCTTGGTCGGTCGATCCGGGGTCAACCGTCGAAATCGACTTCCTGAACCAGTTTCAAAGCCTCGGCGCGATGTCCGGCGACTTCCATCAGGTTCACGCTGTCCGGCGTGAATGACCCCCAGCTTTTCACCAGATCATCTGCTTCGGTGCCCGGGGCAATCGGGTATTCATAGTTTTGCGAGGCATAGATTTCCTGCGCTGTCGGTGAGGCCAGGAACTCCATCATCTTAAGCGCCGCGTCCTTGTTCGGGGCGTGTTTGGCCAGCGCCATGCCCGACACGTTCACATGGGTGCCAGCCCCTTCGAACACGGGGAAGACGACGTTGACGCTGTCGGCCCATTCCTTCTGTTCCGGGTCTTTCAGCATCTGGCCCATGTAATAGGTGTTGCCGATCGAGATATCGCATTCGCCGGCCCAGATGGCCTTGACCTGAGCACGGTCGTTGCCTTGCGGTTTGCGGGCAAGGTTGGCTTTCACGCCTTCCAGCCAGGTCTTGGCGTCTTCAATGCCATGATGTTGGATATAGGCCGAGACCAGCGCCAGCGTATAGGCATGGGTGCCCGACCGGGTGCAGATACGGCCCTTCCATTTCGGGTCGGCCAGGTCTTCATAGGTCGTCACCTCCCCGTCGGCCACGCGCTCTTTCGAGGCATAGACGATGCGGGCGCGGGTGGTCAGGCCGAACCACTGGTTGCCGGGGTCGCGGTATTCGGCCGGAATATTGGCGGTCAGCGTGTCGTTTTCGACCGGCTGGGTCAGACCGGCATCCACCACGCCTGCAAGACGCGAGATATCGACGGTGAAGATCAGGTCGGCGGGGCTGCGTTGGCCCTCGGCCTCCAGCCGTTCGATCATGCCTTGGTTCAGGAATGCGACATTGACCGGGATGCCGGTTTCTTCGGTGAAGGCGTCCGTCAGGGGCTGGATCAGCTCCGGTTGACGGTAGGAGTAGACGTTTACTTCCTCGGCGCTGGCCGCGACGGGCGTAAGGGCGGTGGCGGCAAACAGGGCCGTTGCAAGGGTGTGGATCGTTTTCATCGCGCTGAGTCTCCTTGTAATCGCACAGCGCTTAAACCCGAGTAATTTGCTCTGGTCAATACCTGATTGTTTTGATCGGAAATCAGGCGCTGTGTTTCCGTTCCGTTTTTTTCTCGGCCTCCCAATATGCGTCCATTTCATCGAGTGTTGCGTCGGCAGGCGCGCGTCCCTCGGCGGCCAATCGACGTTCGATCCCCTTGAAACGACGTTCGAATTTCGCATTGGCGTGGCGCAGGGCCTCTTCCGGTTCGACGTCAAGGTGGCGGGCCAGATTGGCCATGACGAACAGAAGGTCGCCCAGTTCCTCGCGCACCTCGTCATGGCCCATCGTGTCGCGGGCCTCGGCCAGTTCGCGGGCCTCTTCGGTGATCTTGTCCAGAACCGGGCCGATATCCGGCCAGTCGAACCCCACCCGTGCCGCGCGTTTTTGCAGTTTCACCGCCCGCAGCAGGGCAGGCAGTCCGATGGCCACACCGTCCAGCACACCCTTCTGGGCTTTGCCTGCCCGCTCGGCCGCCTTGATGGTTTCCCAGTCGCGGGTTTGCTGCTCGGCGGATTTGTCGCGGGATTCGTCCCCGAACACATGCGGATGACGGGCGACCATCTTGTCGGACATCGTATCTGCCACATCGTCGAAGGTGAACAACCCGGCCTCTTCCGCCATCTGGGCATGAAAGACCGATTGGAACAGCAAATCTCCCAACTCGCCCTTCAACTCGTCCCAGGCCTGACGCTCGATCGCATCGGCCACTTCATAGGCTTCCTCGATGGTGTAAGGGGCGATGGTGGCGAAACTCTGTTCGACATCCCAAGGGCAACCATTTTGCGGGTCACGCAACCGACGCATGATTTCGCGCAGGCGATCCATCCCCCCTTGTGGATCATGAACCAGACTGTCAGAGGGGGAAAGATCTTGGGTTTTGCTCATTGCATCATGGTCCAAATCAGGATTGTTTCGTCCCACCCTTGATAGGAGGAAGTCATGGCGATCATCAACCGCATTGGCGAATTTGCAGGCGACATGAAAACATGGCGGCGGCATCTGCACGCGCATCCCGAACTGGGGTTGGAGTGTCACGACACAGCGGCCTATGTGGTGAAACACCTGCGTGACTTCGGGGTGGACGAGATTCACCAGAAGATCGGCGTGTCGGGTGTTGTCGGCATCATCAACGGGCAGGGCGACGGGCCGACCATCGGGCTGCGCGCCGATATGGACGCCCTGCCGATGAACGAGGTGACGGGGCTTGATTATGCCTCGACCGTGCCGGGGCGGATGCACGCCTGTGGCCATGATGGTCATACAACGATGTTGCTGGGGGCTGCGCGCTATCTGGCGGAAACGCGGAACTTCAAGGGACGTGTGGCGCTGATTTTCCAGCCCGCCGAAGAAATCGACGGTGGCGCGAAATACATGTGCGACGAAGGCTTGATGGACCGTTTCGGCATTACCGAGGTCTATGCCCTGCACAACATGCCGGGGCATGAGGTGGGCAAGTTCTATACCACGCCCGGCCCGATCATGGCCGCGGTCGATACGCTGAAGGTCAAGGTGACGGGGCGGGGTGGTCATGCGGCCTATCCGCAGGATACGGCCGATCCCATCATGGCGGTGGTGTCGATGGTGCAGGCGGTGCAATCCATCGTCAGCCGCAACCTGTCACCGATGGACAACCTTGTGGTCTCGGTCACGATGATCGGCGGTGGCACAGCGGACAATATCATTCCCGAGGACGCATGGTTCGCTGCCACGATCCGATCCTTCACCCCAGACGTGCGCGAGATGGTGCAGCGACGCCTGCGTGAGGTGATCGAGGGGCAGGCGGCCAGTTTCGGTGTCACCGCCGATATCGACTATGAGCTGGGTTATCCGCCGACCGTGAACGATGCCGAGGCGGTTGAAAAAGCCGCTGCCGTGGCGCGTGAAATCAGCGGCGCGGACCGGGTGTTTGCCAATGAAGGGCGCGAGATGGGGGCCGAGGATTTCGCCTATATGCTGGAAGAGCGCCCCGGCGCCTATCTGTTCCTGGGGCAAGGCGAAGGGCGCGCAGGTGTTCATCACCCGGCCTATGATTTCAACGACGAAGCCGCGCCATACGGGGCCAGTTTCTTCGCGCGGTTGGTCGAGCGGTTGAACCCCATTTAATGCGGCAACGCATAATTTGATCAAATTATCTGGTCAGGTCCGTCCCGCTGTGCTAACCGATGTGAAAGCAGGGAGGCACCAATGGCTTTGGAAGACGCGAAAACACAGGTGGACACGGCGTTCACACGGGACGGGTTCAAAGGGCTGGCCTTTGAAAACACATTCGGCGGGGCCTTGTCGTTCCTGCGCCGCACCTATTCGAAGAATCTGACCGGCGTTGATATTGCCGTTACCGGCATTCCCTTCGATCAGGCCGTTACCAACCGCCCCGGCACCCGCCTTGGCCCCCGCGCCATCCGCGAGGCTTCCTGCCTGCAATCGCCCGATCAGGCCTATGGCTGGGATTTCGATGTGATGAGCGAATTTGCCATCGCCGATTATGGCGACATGCCGTTTGACTATGCCCATATCGACCAGTTTCCCGCAGCGCTCGAGGCGCATATCAGCGGCATTCTGGATCAGGGTGCGGCCTGCCTGACGCTGGGGGGCGATCATTACATCACCTTCCCGATCCTGCGTGCGCATGTGAAGAAGCACGGGCCGCTCAGCCTGTTGCAGTTCGATGCGCACACGGACACCTGGCAGGATGACGACATGACCCGTGTCGATCACGGCACGATGTTCTATAAGGCGGTGAAAGAGGGGCTGATCGACCCGGCGCGCTCGGTTCAGGTGGGCATCCGCACCCATAACGCCGACACGATGGGCGTGAACATCATCGACGCACGTGAAGTGCATGAAACCGGTCCCGCTGGTGTCGTGGACAAGATCAAGTCGATCCTGGGCGACCGCAAAACCTATCTGACCTTTGATATCGACGCGTTGGACCCTGCCTTCGCGCCCGGCACGGGCACGCCGGTCTGGGGCGGCCTGACCTCGGCGCAGGTGTCGATGATCCTGCGCGATCTGGCCGGGATCAACCTTGTCGGCGGGGATGTGGTCGAAGTCTCACCCCCGTTTGACACCACCGGCGCCACGGCCATCGCGGGCGCGCATGTGGCGATGGAAATCCTGAACCTGTGGGCCGTGACCCGGCGCGGTTAAGTGCGGACCGAAAGACCCCGATGCGGCAGGGGCCGACCCTCTTGTTTCGTTGCGTCGCGATGTTGCAATATCTGTCGGCCACCGCAATCCCCTTGCAGGAATAGGCTTGCGGCGTTTGCCCGGCTCATCTATCGCTACCAATAGTTGATGTGTCACGATCCGCTGGGGGGCGGAGGGTTCGGGGGCGTGTGTGAATTATCTTGTCGCTGCATTTTTGGGGCTTCTTTTCCTGGCCGTTCTGGCGCTTGGCTGGGTGCGTCTTGCCCCGTTGCCAACCGACCGGTTCTCGGCCCGGCCCGGTCCGAACAATCCGGGCACGCACAAGCTGCCGGGCGGTGTGAAATACGTGATCCCGCTGCGCATTCTGCCCGAGGGTGCACTGGATCACCTGGCCTGGATTGCCCTGGAGGCCCCGCGGACGCATTTGAAGTATCAGGAGGACGACCTGTTCGCCGTGGTCACCCGGTCGCGCCGGATCGGCTTTCCCGATATTACCGTGGCCTGGGTGGCCGACGACGCGCTGCATATTCATGCTCATCTGGTCTATGGCAAAAGCGATATGGGTGTGAACGAGGCGCGCGTGGACGCCTGGCTTGACCAGCTCAGGCATCTTGACGACGACAACATGGACGATGAGTTCTAAAGGGCGGGCCATTCGGTTGGGGCGTCGCTCTTGGGCAATGCCCCCGGATGTGCCACCTGTGCCGACACGCACCCTTTGCCGGTATCGCGCCACATGGGCACATTCAGGCTCATCTCGCACCGGGCCATGAAGGCGCGGCCGTTCACGAACAGGCAGATGCTTTCCCCCAGTTCGACCCGGCTGCCTGCTGTATCCGTGCAATAACAGTCGATGACTTTTCCGCCCGGCGTGGTGACATCCGCCAGCACCGGTTCCGCGAACAATCCGCCCGCGACAAGCAAAAGGGGCGCAATTCTGAACATGGCTTAGCCTAGCACAATCCAGCCTCTTGACCAAACCCCTGGGATAAGGGACACCGCCACCATGGTTCCTTTGGAAAAACTCTCGGCGATCACGGAACGGTTCGAGTTTCTGGAAGCCCGCATGGCCCAGGGCCTGTCGGGCGACGAAATTGCGCGGGTCGGGCGCGAATATGCCGAACTGAAGCCGGTGGTCGAGGAAATTGCAGGTTATCGCCGCCTGCTCGATGACATCGCCGAGGCCGAGGCGATGATGAACGATCCCGACATGCGCGAACTTGCCGAGGAGGAGCTGCCCACCCTGAAGGAACGGCTGCCCGAGGTCGAACAGGCAATGCGGCTGGTGCTTTTGCCCAAGGACGCCGCCGATGCCCGCCCGGCGATGATCGAAATACGCCCCGGCACCGGTGGCGACGAGGCCTCATTGTTCGCCGCCGATCTTCTGCGCATGTATCAACGCTATGCCGAAGCGCGGGGCTGGAAGTTCGAGATCATGGAGCAATCCCTGACCGAGTTGGGCGGCATCAAGGAAGTGGTTGCGCATGTGAAGGGCGAGGGCGTGTTCGCCCGCCTGAAATATGAAAGCGGTGTGCATCGGGTGCAGCGGGTGCCGGAAACCGAAAGCGGCGGGCGCATTCATACATCGGCCGCCACCGTCGCCGTCCTGCCCGAGGCCGAGGACGTGGACATTCAGATTGATGCGAATGACATCCGCATCGACACGATGCGGGCGTCGGGCTCTGGCGGTCAGCACGTGAACACCACCGACAGCGCGGTGCGCATCACCCACCTGCCAACGGGGATCATGGTCACAAGCTCGGAAAAAAGTCAGCACCGCAACCGCGAGATTGCGATGCAGGTTCTGAAAACGCGGCTTTTCGATCTGGAACGCCAGCGGGTCGATGATGCGCGGGCCGCCGATCGCAAGGCGCAGGTCGGCTCGGGCGACCGGTCGGAACGCATCCGCACCTATAACTTCCCGCAAGGCCGGATGACCGATCACCGGATCAACCTGACGCTTTACAAGCTGGACCAGATCATCGCGGGTGATCTGGACGAGGTGATCGACGCCCTGATCGCCGAAGATCAGGCCGCGCAACTGGCCGATCTGGACGGATGACCACCGGCACGGCGCTCCTGATTGCAGCCACGCAGACGCTGCGGGCGGCAGGCGTCGATGACGCGGCGCGCGATGCGCGCGTGTTGCTGGCGCATGTGCTGGACATTGATCGCAGTCGCCTGACGCTGGTTCTGCCCGATGAGGTCGGGCCGGATACCGTCGCGGCTTTCAAGCGCGCCGTGTCCGCCCGTGCCAGCCGACAACCGGTTGCGCAGATCACCGGCAGGCGTGCCTTCTACGGCCGGGATTTCATCGTCACCGGTGACGTGCTGGACCCGCGTCCGGACACCGAGCTTCTGGTTGATACCGCGCTGTCCGTTCCGTTTGAAACCCTGTTGGATCTTGGCACCGGATCGGGCTGTATCCTGTTGACATTGCTGGCCGAACGGCCCGGAACGCGGGGGCAGGGGGTCGATCTGTCCCGGGCTGCGCTTACAGTTGCGGGGGCCAATGCGCGGGCGGTGCAGGTTGCGGATCGTGCCGTGTTCCGGGAAGGGTCATGGTTCGATGCTATCGCAGATGATGCGCGGTTCGACCTGATCGTGTCCAACCCGCCTTATATTTCCGACGACGAGATGGCGGCCCTGGCCCCCGATGTCCGAAACTGGGAGCCGCACCTGGCGCTGACGCCCGGTGGCGACGGGCTTGCCGCCTATCGTCAGATTACCGCTCGGGCGCCCAGTTACCTGACGCAGGGTGGGCATCTGATGGTCGAAATCGGCGCCGGGCAGGGCGCCGCAGTCAAGGGCTTGTTTCAAGACGCGGGATTTACCGGGATTCAGGTTCTGAAAGACCTGGCGGGGCATGATCGCGTGATCACCGCAACCTGGCCGTTCGCCCCGGTTTGACCGGTCAAATCGGTGTAAATCAGCCGCGAAAGCCGCCACGTCCCGGCAAAATCCCCCGTTTCGATCAGTTTTTGCCAGATAAGACTTGTGTTTCTGCGATCCACATGACAATCAGGTTTCAGCGGTGTCGCAGTCCTTGCGACAGCCACCGCTGGTAAGCCCTACAATTCGAACGATTTGGCACGGATTGGTGTCTTGTTCGAAAACACAGCGCGGGAATTGCCCTGCGCGTTGGAAGCCAAAGCTGGAAATACAAGCTTATGAGATCGCCGAAATCACGTTCGCGGAATAACAAGTCGAACCGTAACCGGAACAATCCGGGCAACATCATCAATCGCGTCTATGACAGCTCGGGCCCCGAGGGCAAGGTGCGCGGGACGCCGCAGCAGATCATCGACAAATACACCCAACTGGCGCGCGATGCGTTTCTGTCGAATGACCGGGTTGCGGGGGAAAATTTCCAGCAACACGCCGAACATTACACCCGGCTTCTAAGCGAAGCGCAGCGTGAGATGGAAGCCCGGCGCCAGCAATCCGAGCAACAGAACCGTGAACGCCAGCAGCGCGAGAAAGAAGAGCGCGAGGCGCGGGCAGAACGGAAATCATCGCAGGCCGCCGCAGGCGAGGGCGATCAGCCCGATATCGCGCCGCAATCGGACGCGGTGGATGACGATACAGACAGCGGTCTGGTCGAAACCCCGGAAAGCAAACCGAAGAAAGCGCCCGCCCGCCCCCGCAAACCGCGCAAATCCGCAAAGTCCGACACCTCGGACAACGAGGCAAACAGCGCAGGTGGCACGCCGGACGCGCCCGAAGCCGCCGAGTAAGGCAAGCGTCGAAGCTATACCGAGCTAAAACCCGGCCTGCGAACGCAGAGCCGGGTTTTTCATGCGGCCGATTGGTCGCAAAAAAGCAGATCGCCCGCAACAAAAAGCCCCGCCGGAAGGGCGGGGCTTGTTCAATGCAGCGCGTGCCGATGGTCAGTCGGTGCCGCGATACGGCTCGACATATTGCAGGGCCATGTCCCAGGGGAAGAAAATCCATGTGTCCTGGCTGACCTCGGTGATGAAGGTATCGACCAGGGGGCGCCCCTTGGGCTTGGCGTAAACGGTTGCGAAATGCGCCTTGGGATACATGTTGCGCACCAGTTCCAGCGTCTTGCCGGTGTCGACCAGGTCGTCGATGATCAATACCCCTTCGCCATCGCCCATCATCTCGGCGTCGGGGGCTTTCAGAAGCTCGGCTTCGCCTTGGGACTGGTGGTGATAGGATTTGACCGACACGGTGTCGACGGTGCGGATGTCCAGTTCACGGGCGACGATCATCGCCGGGGCCAGCCCGCCGCGCGTGATCGCAACCACCGCCCGCCATCCGGTATCTTTCGGGCCTTGGCCATCCAGCCGCCATGCCAGCGCCCGGCTGTCGCGGTGGATTTGGTCCCAGCTGATGTGAAAGCCTTTTTCGTGGGGCAGGCGGTCGCTCATGTGGGATGCTCCTTACTTGCGGCCCGTGGCCACGTCGATGTCGGGGGCGTCCACCGCCTTCATGCCGACGACGTGATAGCCGCTGTCCACATGATGCGTTTCGCCGGTCACGCCAGCGCCGAGATCGGACAGCAGATACAGGGCTGAGTTGCCGACATCCTCGGTGGTGACATTGCGGCGCAGCGGTGAGTTCAGTTCGTTCCATTTCAGGATGTAACGGAAATCCCCGATGCCCGAGGCTGCCAGCGTCTTGATCGGTCCCGCCGAGATCGCGTTGACCCGGATCCCGTCCCTGCCCAGATCTTCGGCCATGTAACGCACCGAGGCTTCAAGTGCCGCCTTGGCCACGCCCATCACGTTGTAATGCGGCATGACCTGTTCGGCCCCGTAATACGTCAGCGTCAGAAGCGACCCGCCATCGGGCATCACGTCGGCGGCGCGACGTGCCACCGCGGTGAAGGAATAGACCGAGATGTCCATCGTCACGCGGAAATTTTCCGGGCTGGTATCGACATAACGTCCGCGAAGTTCGTTTTTGTCCGAGAAACCAATGGCATGGACAACGAAATCCAGCTTGCCCCATTGCTGTTTCAGCGTGTCGAACAGCGTGTCGATCGACCCCTGGTCGGACACGTCGCATTCGACCACCAGATCCGAACCCAATTGGGCGGCCAGCGGATCGACGCGTTTTTTCAACGCTTCCCCCTGATAGGAAAAGGCCAGTTCGGCACCAGCATCGGCACAGGCTTTCGCGATTCCCCAAGCAATGGACTTGTCATTGGCAAGTCCCATAATCAGGCCGCGTTTGCCCTTCATCAATTCGGTCGACATTCTGGTTCCCCGTCCCGAGATACTCCGTTAAGCCGGTTTAGGCGATTGGTCGTGTCTCTTCAAGCCTGTGCCGGGCGCCTTGCAACGGTATTGTAACAGAGTTGGCACGGAACCGCGCAGGCCATATGTTTGGAAAGTAACGAAAAGGAGGCCGGGATGGCGGAACGTGGCGGGATATTTGCAGGCGATGACCCGTTTGTCATTGCGCGGGACTGGCTGGCCGAGGCGGAGAAATCCGAACCCAACGATCCCAACGCGATTGCGCTGTCCACGGTCGACGCCGATGGCCTTCCGAATGCGCGGATGGTGCTGTTGAAGGACATCGAGGATGACGCATTCGTCTTCTATACAAACTATGGTTCCGTGAAGGCGCGGGAACTCGATCACGCGGGCAAGGCGGCTTTTGTCATGCACTGGAAAAGCCTGCGCCGCCAGATTCGCGTGCGCGGCGTGATCGCGCGGGAAGACGGGTCACAGGCGGATGCCTACTATGCCTCGCGGTCGCTGAAAAGCCGGCTGGGGGCCTGGGCGTCCCATCAAAGCCAGCCGTTGGCGTCGCGCGCTGCCCTGATGGCCGAAGTGGCAAAGGTGACAGCGGCCCATGGTGCAAACCCGTCCCGCCCGCCTTTCTGGGGGGGATACCGCATTCGACCGACCGAAATCGAGTTCTGGGCCGACGGCGCGTTCCGCCTTCACGACCGGTTCCGGTGGACCCGAACCGAAAACGGTGACTCTTGGTCAGTTATACGCTTAAATCCTTAAATACTTTGGATTTCCGTGCTATACCTGCCTAAAAGTATATGTGTTAGAGGCTTGCACCCGGATTCTAAACACCCCAATAGTATGGCGGGGATGCGAAGTTTTGAGGACAACTATGGCGCAAGAAACAGACGCGCATGAGCCAATCGTGCTGCGTGGCCAGGTCAAATGGTTTGACCCGAATAAAGGGTTTGGTTTCGTTATCGCAGATGAAGGCGGCGCGGATATTCTGCTCCATGCCAACGTGTTGCGGAATTTCGGCCAAAGCTCGGTCGCCGATGGCTCGGTGATCGAGATTTCGGTGCAATCGACCGAGCGTGGACGCCAGGCCGTCAGCGTGTTGTCCATCCAGCCGCCCGTGGGCGAGGCCGAGCATCAGCTTGAAGAGCTTGCCGAAGGGATCGTGGACCCCGACAGCGTCGGCCCGCTGGAACCGGCGCGTGTCAAATGGTTCGACAAGGCCAAGGGGTTCGGATTTGCCAATGTGTTCGGGCGTTCGGAAGACGTGTTCATCCATGTCGAGGTGTTGCGCCGGTCCGGGCTTGCCGATTTGCAACCGGGGGAAGCCATCGGGATTCGGTCGGCGGCAGGCAAACGGGGCTGCATGGCGGTCAGCGTGTCCTCGTGGGACGCCGCGATCAGCCAAAAGGACTGATATGAAAGGCGTGCGGGACATCGCAGTTCGAACCGGGGCGTCTGTCATGGGCGCCCTTTTGCTGTGTGCTCCGGCCCTGGCCGATGGTTGCGACCCCGCCCATGTCGACCTGCGCGGCGATTGGGGGCAGGCACGTTTCACGGTCGAGATTGCCGACGACCCCGGCGAACGCGCCACCGGTTTGATGAATCGCGAAACCCTGCCGATGTCGCATGGTATGTTGTTCCTGTTCGAAGCCCCTCAGCCGGTCAGCTTCTGGATGAAAAACACGCTGATCCCGTTGGACATGCTGTTTCTGACCGCGGACGGGACCGTGGCGCGGGTGCACCGGAACGCCGTTCCGCTTGATCTGTCGCCCATCCCCGGCGGGTCCGACATTCTTGCGGTGCTTGAAGTGAATGGCGGCATCGCCGAGCGGTTTGGCATCGTCGAAGGAACCGTTTTGCGCCACCCGCGCCTGGATCAAAAGATCGCGGCATGGCCGTGTGCGGCGACCGACTAGGCCCGTCGTCGGACTGAAGCTGCGGCGGGTCGTCAGTTTGCCCTTTTCTTCACCCGGAACCCCCGTTAAGGAAGGGGCGTTCGGGGCGTAGCGCAGCCTGGTAGCGCGACGGTTTTGGGTACCGTAGGTCGCAAGTTCGAATCTTGCCGTCCCGACCATCCATCCATCTCTTGTGATGTCTTGCCGTGGTTTGTGCGATGCTGTCCGCCCGCAGGTTGATAGATCGGCGACGGCCTATGGTTTTGCCCGCGCGGCAACCGAAAGGTGATTCTTTTTTTGTCGCGCATCACGCGGACGAACCCGCCATTCGGGTGGCACCGGAAAGCCACATCGAAGGGGGTGGGCGCCGGATTTGCCACAGAACCCGATTCCCGATGGTTTTTCACCGAAATTTGCCGATTTGCCTTGCCGGACCGGTCTGTCGCGCCACCGAGCGATACATCTTTGCCGGTCGTGGATTGAGGTATCACTTCCCCTTCCGGGTGTAAGTCCGTCGGTCACATAAATAAATCGGAAACCATCCACAGAGGCCCCGCGATCAGGAATCAAATGGTTAATCCCGCGCTTGCCTAAACCCCTGGCAAGGTCAACGGAAAAGAGTTGTGGATAGGTGGGAAGTTTTTGTTGACCTGTTGGGGTCAGATACGCCACCTTGTGCGTGCTGGTCATCAAGCCACAACATATAGTGGCGGCAGGTTACAGCGGGACAGTGAAACAAATATGACAAACCTGATGGGTTGGGCTTAACCGGGGCGGTTCACACCGCGCTTCGGGCAGGGTTTTCCATGTCATATTCTATGCCATGTTTCGGGCCCTCGTGATCAGCGTGATTTTTGGGAAGGGTGACGCCACGCCAGGACACGGCGACACCGCAGAGTACGAAGGACCGACGGGGCACTATGAAAATCGAACGCAAATTCACCAAGGCAGGCAAAGACGCATATTTGGATCTGGATTTCATCTCGACCTCGTCCGAGATCCGCAACCCGGACGGGACCATCGTGTTCAAGCTGGACAATTGCGAGGTGCCGGCGGATTGGAGCCAGGTCGCATCCGACGTGATCGCGCAGAAATATTTCCGCAAAGCCGGTGTGCCTGCCGCCCTGAAACGGGTGAAGGAAAAAGGCGTTCCCGAATTCCTGTGGCGCTCGGTTCCCGATGAAAAGGCGCTGGCCGATCTGCCCAAAGAAGAACGCTTCGGCGGTGAAACCTCGGCCAAGCAGGTGTTTGACCGTCTGGCGGGGGCGTGGACCTATTGGGGCTGGAAGGGGGGTTATTTCACCACCGAAGCCGATGCGAAGGCCTATTTCGATGAAATGCGCCACATGCTGGCCAGCCAGCGCGCCGCACCGAACTCGCCCCAGTGGTTCAACACCGGTCTGCATTGGGCTTATGGCATCGACGGTCCGGCGCAGGGCCATTACTATGTCGATCACAAGACCCGCAAGCTGACCAAATCCAAGTCGAGCTATGAGCATCCGCAGCCCCACGCGTGCTTTATCCAGTCGATTGACGACGATCTGGTGGGCGATGGTGGCATCATGGACCTGTGGGTCCGCGAGGCACGCCTGTTCAAATACGGGTCGGGCACCGGCACCAATTTCTCGTCCCTGCGGGCGGCCAACGAACCCTTGTCGGGCGGTGGCAAATCCTCGGGCCTGATGGGATTTCTGAAAATTGGCGACCGCGCGGCGGGCGCAATCAAGTCGGGCGGCACCACGCGCCGCGCCGCCAAGATGGTGATCGTGGACAGCGACCACCCAGATATCGAAGAATACATCAACTGGAAGGTCAAGGAAGAGCAGAAAGTCGCCTCGCTGGTGGCCGGGTCGAAGATGCACGAAGAGCATCTGAACCACATCTTCGCCGCGATCCGCGCGTGGGATGGCGCCGAGGAAGATGCCTTTGACCCCAAGGTCAACGACACCCTGAAAGCGGCCATCCGTGCCGCGAAAAAAGTAGCAATTCCAGAGGTTTACGTCAAGCGCGTGCTGGATTACGCCAAGCAGGGCTACGGCTCGATCGAGTTTCCGACCTATGACACGGATTGGGATTCAGAGGCCTACGCGACCGTATCGGGCCAGAACTCGAACAACTCGGTGCGCGTCACCGATGCCTATCTGAAGGCGGTCGAGGCCGATGCCGACTGGGAACTGATCCGCCGCACCGATGGTTCGGTCGCCAAGACCATCAAGGCGCGCGACTTGTGGGACCAGATCGGTCACGCCGCATGGGCCTGTGCGGACCCCGGCATCCAGTATCACGACACGGTCAACGCCTGGCACACCTGCCCGGAAGACGGCGAGATTCGCGGCTCGAACCCGTGTTCGGAATACATGTTCCTGGATGACACCGCCTGCAACCTGGCCTCGATGAACCTGCTGACCTTCCTCAAGGATGGCGAGTTCCAGGCCGAGGATTACATGCACGCCACGCGCCTGTGGACGATCACGCTGGAAATCTCGGTGATGATGGCGCAGTTCCCGTCGAAAGAGATTGCCGAGCGCAGCTATGTCTTCCGCACGCTGGGGCTGGGCTATGCCAATATCGGCGGTCTGCTGATGAATATGGGCTTTGGCTACGACTCGCCCGAAGGCCGGGCGATGTGTGGCGCGCTGACCGCGATCCTGTCGGGCGTGTCCTATGCCACGTCTGCGGAAATGGCGGGTGAGTTGGGCGCGTTCGAAGGGTTCGAGCGCAACAAGGACCACATGCTGCGCGTTATCCGCAACCACCGCACGGCGGCTTACGGCGCGACCGAGGGCTATGAGGGGCTTGAGATCAAACCGCTGGCGCTGGATCACGCCAATTGCCCTGACGCGAAGCTGGTCGATCTGGCGATGGGCGCGTGGGACGAGGCGCTGGCGCTGGGTGAAAAGCACGGCTATCGCAACGCGCAGGTGTCCGTGATTGCACCTACCGGCACCATCGGTCTGGTGATGGATTGCGACACCACGGGCATCGAGCCTGACTTCGCGCTGGTGAAGTTCAAGAAACTGGCCGGGGGCGGATACTTCAAGATCATCAACCGCTCGGTTCCCGCAGCCCTTGAAAAGCTGGGCTATGCCTCGTCGCAGATCGAGGAAATCATCAGCTACGCCGTGGGCCACGGCACCCTTGGCAATGCACCGGGGATCAATCACACGACCCTGATCGGCCATGGCTTCGGCGAAAGCGAGATCAACAAGATCGAAGCGGCGCTGCCGTCGGCCTTCGACATCCGGTTCGTGTTCAACCAGTGGACGCTGGGCGAGGAGTTCTGCACCAACGTGCTGGGCATCCCGGCAGAGAAGCTGAACAACCCCGATTTCAGCTTGCTGAGCCATCTGGGCTTCACCCGCAAGGACATCGAAACCGCCAATGATCATGTCTGCGGCACGATGACCCTGGAAGGGGCGCCGCACCTGAAGGAAGAACACTACAACGTCTTTGACTGCGCCAACCCGTGCGGCAAGAAAGGCAAGCGTTTCCTGAGTGTTGACAGCCATATCTATATGATGGCCGCAGCGCAGAGCTTCATCTCGGGCGCGATCTCGAAAACCATCAACATGGCGAATGACGCCACGATCGAGGATTGCCAGAAAGCCTATGAACTGTCGTGGTCGCTGGGCATCAAGGCCAACGCGCTCTATCGCGACGGCTCGAAGCTCAGCCAGCCGCTGGCCGCTGCTTTGGTCGAGGATGACGAAGAGGCCGAAGAAATCCTTGCCTCGGGGTCGCCGCATGAGAAAGCCGTGACACTGGCCGAGAAGATCATTGAAAAGGTGGTCATCAAGGAAGTGGCGCGGGGCCGCGAAAAGCTGCCTGAGCGTCGCAAGGGGTATACCCAGAAGGCCATCGTCGGCGGGCACAAGGTCTATTTGCGCACCGGCGAGTATGAAGACGGCAATCTGGGCGAGATCTTCATCGACATGCACAAGGAAGGCGCGGGCTTCCGTGCGATGATGAACAATTTCGCCATCGCGGTGTCGGTTGGCCTGCAATACGGTGTACCGCTTGAGGAATTCGTCGATGCCTTCACCTTCACCAAGTTCGAACCGGCAGGGATGGTGCAGGGCAACGATTCGATCAAGAACGCGACGTCGATCCTGGATTACATCTTCCGCGAGTTGGCCGTGTCCTATCTGGACCGCACCGATCTGGCCCATGTGAAACCCGAAGGCGCAAGCTTCGACGATCTGGGCCGGGGCGAAGAGGAAGGCGTGTCGAACGTGCAGGAAATCACGGAAACAGCAGCCTCCAAGTCCTTGGAAGTGTTGAAGCAAATCAGTTCGACCGGGTATTTGCGCAAGCGGATGCCGCAAGAGCTGATGGTGCTGCAGGGTGGAGCCGATCTGGGAGGCGCGGTCCTGACGGGCACCGATCCGGTCGGCGCGCTGAACACGCTGGTGCCGGAAACCGCGGGGGTGAAAACCACCGTGACGGAAACCTTGGTCAGCGAGACCGCCGTATCCGCCGGCACGATCAACAAGATCGACGCCCGGACCAAGGCCAAGATGCAGGGCTACGAGGGCGATCCTTGCGGTGAATGCGGCAACTACACGCTGGTGCGCAACGGCACCTGCATGAAATGCAACACCTGCGGATCGACCACGGGCTGTAGCTGAGGAACCGCCGGGCGCGTCCACGTCCCAAGGGATGTGCCCGGCAGAAATGGGGTGGGGGTCCGCTTGCCGCCCCCCATCTTCACACGGGGCGGGTGCGCTCGTCCCCGACGCGGATAAGGCCGCAGGCAAAAACAACCGGGCGGTATCAATCACGAGCCTTATCAGCGAAACTGGGGTGCCTTCGGGCGCCCCATTCTTTTTGGGACGGGGCGCTGGGAGTGCTCGTCGCTGGTAAACTGATTCTGTCGGGGCACTTTGCGGCACGCGCGATGTCATTCGCAGGTTGACGTAACGGCATCAATTTTCCGGTGGCGCCGCGATTGTTTTGATAAAACAACCTGACGGACAGATTTCTATCGCGACTTCTTGTCTTAGGCGAAATATTGCCCTGTTCCTGCCGCATCTAACCATTAAAATGTTAGAAAAAATGGAGAAGGTGATGTTGGGGATAATCCTCTGGTACAACGCGCAAAAAGGCGTTGGACTGGTGTGGTGCGAAGACCAGGGGCCGCTGGCGTTTGTCGGTCCCGAGGTCGCGGCACCCAAGAATACAGGCGGCCTGGGGCGCGGTGCGCAGATCTGGTTCGAATGCGAAGAAAGTAACGGGTTCCGCAAGGTTGTGCGGATCGAAGACGTGCCCGTGGTGATGAGCGGTGTGGACCCGGCGCAGGTTCTGGCCGGATTTGACCGGCCTTCATCCAACCGGTCGTCCGGAAGCGTGTTGCGCGTGGTGGCCTGAAAGGACAGCCGCCGGGGGCATTGTCATATGCGGCCACGCCGTGCCCGTCGGTAACGGCCGACAGGCACAGGACAGCGCCAGCGTTACTCGGGCGTGCCGCGCGACAGGGCGGCGACCCCGGTGCGGGCGACTTCGATCAGGCCAAGCGGTCGCATCAGTTCGGAAAACGCCGAGATCTTTTCCGTGGTTCCCGTGATTTCAAAAACGAAGCTGTCCAGTGTGGAATCGACCACATTGGCGCGGAAGATGTCGGCCAGCCTCAGGGCTTCGACCCGCTTGTCGCCCGATCCTGCGACCTTGAACAGGGCCAGTTCACGTTCCACGGCGGGGCCTTCGACGGTCAGGTCATGAACGTCATGCACAGGAACGATCCGGCCAAGCTGTGCCTTGATCTGTTCGATCACGGCGGGTGTGCCGGTGGTCACGATGGTGATCCGCGACAGGTGGCCCAGGTGGTCGACCTCGGCCACGGTCAGGCTTTCGATGTTGTAACCGCGTCCCGAGAACAAGCCGATCACACGGGCCAGAACACCGGCCTCGTTGTCGACGACAATCGCCAGCGTATGGCGTTCGATGATATCGGCATTCGGATCGCGCAGGTCATAGGCCGATTTGCGCGAAGAGCCTTTTTTGATCTTGAGTGCAGACATTTACAGACCCTCCTTAAACCAGCGTCGCGCCCGAGGAACCGATGACGCCCTGCGTCTCGGCTTCGCCCAGAAGCATCTTGTTATGCGGCTCGCCCGATGGGATCATCGGGAAGCAGTTGGCGTGTTTTTCAACCAGAACGTCCAGAATGAACGGGCCGTCATAATCCAGCATTTCCTGAATGGCGTCGTCCAGTTCCGCCGGATCGGACACCTGCCGGCCCTTGCAGCCAAAGGCTTCCGCCAGTTTCACGAAATCGGGCAGGCTTTCCGACCAGCTATGGCTGTATCGTTCGCCGTGCAACAGCTCTTGCCACTGGCGCACCATGCCCAGCCGTTCGTTGTTCAGGATGAACTGCTTGATCGGCGCACGGAACTGCACGGCGGTGCCCATTTCCTGCATGTTCATCAGCCAGCTTGCATCGCCGGCCACGTTGATCACCAAGGCGTCGGGATGTGCGATCTGTGCGCCCAGCGACGCGGGCAGGCCGTATCCCATCGTGCCAAGGCCTCCCGAGGTCAGCCAACGGTTGGGGTCGTTGAACCCCATGAGCTGCGCGGCCCACATCTGGTGCTGACCGACCTCGGTCGCGACATAGCGGTCCTTGTCCCTGGTCAGCGCCTCAAGCCGTTCCATCGCGTATTGCGGTTGGATGACCTTGTCGTCCGGTTGATAGGCCAGACAATCGCGCGCGCGCCATTCGTCGATCTTGGCGCCCCAGCCGGACAACGCGTCAGCATCGGTCTTGCGCCCGCGGGCTTTCCAGATTTTCAACATGTCTTCAAGCACATGTCCGACATCGCCGATGATCGGGATCTCGACATGAATGACCTTGTTGATCGAGCTGGGGTCGATGTCGATATGCGCCTTTTTCGAACCCGGGCTGAAGGCGTCGATGCGCCCGGTGATCCGGTCGTCGAACCGGGCGCCGACACAGATCATCAGGTCGCAGTCGTGCATCGCCATGTTGGCTTCATAAAGCCCGTGCATCCCCAGCATCCCCAGCCAGTTGTCGCCATTGGCCGGATAAGCGCCCAACCCCATCAGGGTCGAGGTGATGGGAAAGCCGGTGGCATCCACCAGTTCGCGCAGCAACTGGCAGGCCTCGGGGCCAGAGTTGATCACGCCGCCGCCGGTATAGAAAACCGGCCGTTTCGCGGTTTCCATCGCGGCCACCAGCTCGGTGATGGCGTCGATATCCCCCCGGATCTGCGGGGCATAGTGCCCGGTTTCCGCCTTGGCGGGGGGGGTATAGTCGCCGGTGGCGAACTGCACGTCCTTGGGAATATCCACAAGTGTCGGGCCGGGGCGGCCGGTGGTCGCCACGTGAAAGGCCTGATGGATCACGTCCGACAGCTTGTCGGTTTCCTTCACCAGCCAGTTGTGCTTGGTGCAGGGGCGCGTGATGCCCACGGTGTCGGCTTCCTGAAACCCGTCAGTGCCGATCATGAAGGTCGGCACCTGTCCGGTCAGCACGACGATGGGAATGGAATCCAGAAGCGCATCGGTCAGGCCCGTCACCGCGTTGGTGGCGCCGGGGCCTGATGTCACAAGAACAACGCCGGGCTTGCCGGTCGAGCGGGCATAGCCTTCGGCGGCATGCACCGCGCCCTGTTCGTGGCGGACCAGTATGTGCCGGATATCATTCTGCTGAAAAATCTCGTCATAGATCGGCAGGACAGCGCCCCCCGGATACCCGAATACTGTGTCGACACCCTGATCCTTCAGGGCCTGCACCACCATTTTCGCTCCGGTCATCTGACGTGTCATCACTCTCTCCGTTCCACGTGCGTTCTTCACAAAAAAGCCCCCGATTTTCGGGGGCGCATGGGGATCCAATATGGTTCCGTTACCGGCCCATGCGCCATTTCCTTACAAGTACGAGGATGCCGCTCATTGCAACATGTTCCTTGGCCTTGCCCTTCGGGTTTGCCCGTGGGGCTTTGTGACAATAGTGGCGCGACATTATGAGGGGGGGGAAGGGGCGTCAACAGGGAAATGGGCGAATAAAGTGTCGCAGTTGCGAAAATATTGAAATTTTCGGACGATTATTGCGCCGCCTGACGCAACTAATGAAAAGACGGGGGTGGTCCGGGGTGGGATTCAGAAATCGGCCAAGGGCGGGCGCAGTTCAGCTTCCGCCCGATTTCACCCACCCGATTTCACGGTGTCCGGCAAGGTGATCCCGGCGACCTGTTCCGCAATGGGATCGGTGGAAAGCGGATGCAGTTCCGAGGCATAATCCTCGTCCCCGTTCAGGGCGGTCCATTCCCCGCCGCGATAAATCTCAAGCGCCGAGAACCGGGCCTTGTAATCCATTTTCGGGCTGCCCGGCACCCAATAGCCAAGATAGACATAGGGCAGGCCCGCCTCGCGGGCGATCTCGACATGATCCAGGATCATATGCGTGCCGAGCGAGGTCTTGGTCCGGTCCGGGTCGTAAAACGAATAGACCATCGACAATCCGTCATCCAGCACATCGGTCAGGCAGACCGCGCGCAGGGGGCCGGTGGGTTCGTCGCCGGGATCCTGACCCGCACCGCGTTCGGAATATTCAATCACCCGGCTTTTGATCGGTGTTTCCTCGATCATCGCGGCAAATTCGAACACGTCCATATCCGCCATGCCGCCATCAGCGTGCCGGGTATCCAGATAGCGGCGGAACAGGTCATACTGATCTTCGCTGGCCCATGGGGCGCGGGCGCGGCGTTCCAGATCGTCATTGCGCCGCATGGTGCGGCGCTGGCCTTTTGTCGGCACGAAATCCGCCACCCGGATGCGGGCGGACAGGCAGGCCGAACATTCGGCGCAGGATGGACGATACAGCACGTTCTGCGACCGGCGGAAGCCTTGCTTGGACAGGGTGTCATTCAGGGTGCTTGCATGTTCGCCTTGCAGGGCGGTGAACAGTTTGCGTTCCATCCGGCCATCCAGGTAAGGGCATTCCTGTGGTGCAGTCACATAGAACTGGGGTGCAAGCGGTAATGTATGGCGCATGACACTTTCGAGGTTGCTCAATCCCTCAAAAACTAGCCCGGACAGTCACATCGGGCAAGTCCCCGAAGGTCTTAGAGTAAATGTGGCGCGCAGCGGCGCCACATGCGTTGCTTGCCAGGGGTCAGCGCCCGGCGGCGCGGTTCACGGCGGCGGTGCCCAGCATCATGTCGACAAGCCCCTGGCGGCGCGGCGTGGTGAACATCATCACGATCGAGATCACCTGAACGACAAAGGTCGACATCGACACGAAATAGCCCAGCGTGTGCAGGGCGGCGGTGGTGCGGTCGAACCGTTCGCCACGGTGGTTGCGCAGTTCGATGGCCGTCAGGCGCATTCCAAGCGTGGCCGAGGCGTTGGCTATCGTGGTGACGCGATAGACGAAGCTGACCGCCAGATAGATCAGACCCCAGAGGAAGAAACCGATCCCGAAGGTCAGCAGGCTGATCAGAACGCAAATCGCCGCGATCAGGATCACGTCGACGATCCAGGCAAACAGGCGCTTCAGCGTGACATCGTCATAGAACTCGGCCTGTGTGTCGGGGTCGGGCAGCCCCCAATAGGGGCGGCGACCGTGAGCGTCACTGTGATAGGCATGAGGATAATCGGACATGGTCGATCCTGTGTGCATGGGCTGTTTCGCAGAGCGCCCGGCCGATTGGGGGGCCGGGCGGGGTCGTCATTTATATATGTGCCAGCGGTCGGATTACGACTTTTTCTTTTTCTTGTCGCGGGCCGGTTCGTCCAGCACCTCGACATCGTCCACGTCGTCGTCGGCATAATCGTCGTCATAGGCTTCGGCGGCTTCGGCGCGGGCGGCCTGGGCGGCACTGGCGCGTTCTTCCATGAACTGGTCGAACTCGGATTTATCCTTGGCGGCACGCAGGCGTTCAAGGAAGGCTTCGAAGGCTTCCTGTTCGCTCATCAAACGGCGCAGGGTTTCGGCCTTATAGGCGTCGAAGGCCGTGTTGCCCGAGGACGAAAACCCGTGGCGGCGCGCATAATGTGCGTCTTTCCACGCGGTTGTTTCGGTTGATCGGCGGTGGCTACATTTCGAAAACATGCGTTTGCTCCAGATCATATAGGCAAGAAGGGCCAGCCCGACGGGCCAGAAGAAGATGAAGCTGATGACCATGGCGGCGATCCAGGCGCCTTTGCCGCGCTCGTCCAGCCATGCTTCGCTTCGCGAAAACCAACCGCGCGGGGCGGCAGGGAAATCGGTTTGAGCGGCGGTGTTCATGGTAGGTCTCCGTGTTTGGCGTTGAATGTGAATGTCTTTCACATGACTAGGATGTGGGCATTTCCCCTCAACCATCAAGGGGTAATGTGAAACTTTTTTACATTATTTTGCGAAGGCATTGATGTAAAAGGATAAAAAACGCCGAAATCGGCGGCTTTTCCATCGTGATCTGGGCGTGTCAGCGGCGCGGTGCGAACCACATGCGGCGGATCAGCCCGTCTTTCAGCACGAATTGGTGATACAGCCAGCCCGCGACATGGGCCAGGATCGTCAGCACCAGAAGGGTGGCGACGAGACCATGCACCGCGCGCGGTGTCAGGTTGTCGAAGGTCTCGGGCAGCGGGGTGTCTGCCCCTGCGAACACGATGGCGGGCAGGCCTGCGGTGATTGCAATGCCGATCCCGCTTGCCACCATCAGAAGAACCAGCCCGTACAGCGCCCAATGCGCGGCGCGCGCGCCGAGGTTCAGAAGGGCGTGACCGGCATCGGCCTTGGGCGGGTGCGGGGTTCTGAGCCGTGTGACCAGACGCACCAGCATCAGGACGCCGATCACCAGCCCGACCGTCATATGGGCGCGCAGGCTGAACATCTTGTCGGGATTGTCGTTCGGCAGGGCGGCCAGCACCTGGCTGCCCATGAACAAGGCGCCGATGACCAGAGCGGCAAGAATCCAGTGCAAAGCGACCAGGGCGGGATGATAGCGGGTCATGAAAGTGGCCTCCGAGGCGATGGCGAGTCGCGTTGCATCCTATCCGTCGAAAGGATAGCTGCAAAAGCTTGCAGTTGCAAGTTAACGGTGCGTGAGGTGCGACCGACCCAACCGGTTACGCCGCCACGAAATCGCCGCGTGTCGCGGACGCGGCGTTGATCAGGGCCGCGGGCGGGGCAGGGAAGACATGGCGCGGGGTGCCTGCGGCGGCCCAGACCGTGTCAAACGCCATCAGGCGCGGGTCATAAAAGGCACGCACTTGCTGTGTCAGCCCGACGGGCGAGACCCCGCCGATTGCAAACCCGGTTTCCGTGCGGATCAGCCTGGCATCTGCCTTGCCCAACGGCTCGCCCGCCAGGGCCGACGCCTTGTCCGCATCCACCTGATTGCCGCCGGCGGTCAGGAACAGCACCACATGCCCGCTGTCTTCGCCCCGAAAGATGATGGATTTGGCGATCTGGTCGATCTCGCACCCGACCGCGCGGGCCGCATCGGCAGCGGTGCGCGTGCCCTCGGACATCTCGCGGATCTCGGTGTCGATCCCAAGATCGCCCAGGGCCTTTTCAACGCGTTTCAGGCTTTTCGACATGCGGGTGTTCCTTTTGGTGCAGGTTTCGGGCCACGTTATCCAAAACCGGCTAAAGCACAAGCACCCGTTCTTATTGCCGCACAGCCCAGTCGCCCGTTGACCCGACCCGCGCAGAAGCGCAATTTGCGGCTATGAACCACAAGCCCTTTTCCGCCCGCGTCACCCGTTGCCCGATTCCGTTCGAGGCCGAACCGGCCCAAGATATCGACACGCTGTTTGCCGACCTGCCGCCCGAGCTGCGTGCGGTGCTGGCCGGAACGGCGGGGTGTTCGCCCTATCTGAAAGGGCTGATGGAAAGCCAGGCCGAATGGTTGCGCACAGCATTGGCCGGTGCGCCCGAAGACGCGATGGCCGCGGTGCTGGCAGAGGTGTCACCCGAGGCCGACAGCGACAGCGCCCTCCGCGCCACCCTGCGCATTGCCAAGCAGCGCATTGCCCTGCTGGCGGGGCTTGCCGATCTGGCCGGTGTCTATGTGCTGGAACAGGTGACGGGCGCGCTGACCGATCTGGCCGATCACGCGACCGACACCGCGATGCAATTCCAGGTGGGACAGGAAATCCGCCGCGGCAAGCTGCCCGGCATGACCGATCAGGACATTGCCACGGCAGGCGGCATGGTGGCGCTGGCGATGGGAAAGATGGGCGCGCACGAGCTGAACTACAGCTCGGATATCGACCTGATCATGCTGTTCGATGACAGCCGCTTCGAAGGCGCGGATTTTCACGAGGCACGCGCCAGCCATATCCGCGCCACCCGTAAGATGAGCGCGATGCTCTCAGAGCTGACCGCCGATGGCTATGTGTTCCGCACCGATCTGCGCCTGCGCCCCGATCCCGCCGTCACCCCGGTTTGTGTCTCGATGGAGGCGGCCGAACGCTATTACGAAAGCCTTGGCCGCACATGGGAACGCGCGGCGCATATCAAGGCGCGTCCTTGCGGCGGCGATATCGCGGCGGGGGATGCCTATCTGACCCGGTTGCGCCCGTTCATCTGGCGCAAGCATCTGGACTTCGCCGCCATCCAGGACGCCCATGACATGCGCCTGCGCATTCGCGAACACAAAGGGCTGCATGGCGACATCACCTTGCCCGACCACGATATGAAGCTGGGGCGCGGCGGTATTCGCGAGATTGAGTTTTTCACCCAGACCCGACAGATCATCGCCGGCGGGCGCGATGAAAGCCTGCGGGTGCGCGGCACGGTCGACGGGCTGGCCGCACTGGCGGGCAAGGGGTGGATTCCCGGTGACGTGGCGCAGACGCTGACCGATCACTACCGCTTTCATCGCGAGGTCGAACATAGGGTGCAAATGATGCGCGACGCGCAAACGCACAAGCTGCCGTCGACCGAAGACGGGTTCGACCGTTTGGCGCGCATGATGGGGGAAGGGGATACCGATGCCCTGAAATCGCGTATCCACGATGCCTTGTCCGAGGTGCATACCGTCACAGAAGGGTTCTTTGCCCCGGACGGGTCGGCGGCGGACACGCCCGAGCTGGACGAGACCGAGGTCGAGATCGTGCGCCGCTGGGAAAGCTATCCCTGCCTGCGATCCGCCCGCGCGGTCGAGATTTTCAACCGCCTGAAGCCCGACCTTCTGGCCCGGCTTGCGGATGCGCCGCGCCCGCACGAGGCGCTGATCCATTTCGACAGGTTCCTGTCGCGCCTGCCTGCCGGTGTGCAGTTGTTTTCGCTGTTCGAAGCCAACCCGACATTGGTAGACTTGATTGTCGATATCGCCGCCACGGCACCTGCTTTGGCGACATATCTGGGACATAACGCACAGGTATTGGATGCGGTGATCGGTGGTGGGTTCTTCGAAGATTGGCCCGGGGCCGACGCGCTTCAGGCGCAGCTTGACCGCCGCCTGCGCACCCTGCCGGATTACGAGGCGCGGCTGGACGGCACGCGACGCTGGATGAAGGAATGGCATTTCCGTATCGGGGTGCATCTGTTGCGCGGGCTGATCACGGCGCGCGAGGCGGGCACGCAATACAGCGATCTGGCGGACGCGGTAATCCGGGCGATCTGGCCTGTGGTGGTCGATAACTTTGCCGCCAAACATGGCGACCCGCCGGGGGCAGGGGCGGCGATCATCGGGATGGGGTCACTGGGCGCGCGCAGCCTGACGGCGACCTCGGATCTTGACCTGATCATGATTTATGACCCCGAAGGTGAAGAGACATCCGAAGGCCGCCGTCCGCTGGCCACCCGCACCTATTACGCGCGCCTGACGCAAGCCTTCCTGACCGCCCTGTCCGCGCCGATGGCCGAAGGGCGGCTTTACGAGGTCGACATGCGCCTGCGCCCGTCGGGTCGGCAGGGGCCGGTCGCAACCTCGATCGGCAGCTTCCGCGCCTATCAACGGGACGAGGCTTGGACCTGGGAACACCTGGCGCTGACCCGCGCCCGCGTCGTAACCGGCCCGGACAATGTGACCGCCGCCTATGACGCCGCACGCGCCGAGGTGATGGCGTTTGATCGCGACCCGAAGAAGGTGGTCGCCGATGTGATCGACATGCGGGGCCGGATCGCAGAGGCGAAAACCGGCGGTGGTGCGCTGGATGCCAAGCTGGGCGTCGGGCATTTGCAGGATGTGGAGCTGGTGGCGCAGGCTGCCGCCCTTCTGTCCCATGACACCGCCCGCGCCCCCGCCGCGCAGATCGCGCAAGGGGTGGCGCTTGGCTGGTTTTCCGACGCACAGGGGCAGGCGATGGCGGACAGTCACGACCTGATGTGGCGGTTGCAGGCGGTCTCGAAACTGTTGTCCGAAGGTCCATTGGACCTTGACGCGCTGGGGAAGGGCGGTCAGGACTTGCTCTTGCGTGAGACTGGTGCCGAAAGTGAGGCGGCGCTGGTCAAGGAACTGGAGACCAGGGCAAGGGCCGCCGCCCGCGCCATAGACGAGGTGCTGGCGTCACCCCCGGATTGATCCGGGATCGCCACACCGGAGGGGCAACATGACAGACCTCATCAAAGCCATCGATCCGCGCGGCCTGATCCGCGAAAGCTACCGCATCGAGGGGATCCGGATCGAGGAATGCCGATCCATCTTCCTGGACTGGGCGCTGTTCGATGACCACCAGATGCCGCAGGCAGACCGGATCAAAACTTTGATTGCGCATTATGGCACCGATGCGCCGGACCACCCGATGACGCGGGTGATGAAACTGGCGCTGGAGGACGCTGCGGCGCCTAAGCGGCGCGGCGGACGGAAAGGACGGGTGGGGTGATTGGGGGCGGCTTTGCGGACTTTGCTGCCATTGTAGACAGCGCGATATACAGGAAATCAGATCAGATCGAAGCCCCATCCGTTTGAGAAAATGGAGAGGGCGACTGAATTCGACCTGTTGTGAGCCTAATGTGACCGGTTTCAGTTATTCTCGGGTGTCGGAAGCAGCAGCAATGGTTCCTTTTCTTCTTGTTGTATCTGTTCAATGTAAGCCCGCCCATTGATATCACTGCCTATCAGACTTTGTATCAGCGCAGGTTGCGAGGCTACCCGATACCTGATTTCCGAACACTCTCTTGAGATTCCGAAGCTCAGTTCCTCATCGCCCCCTAACCTCGACGCCAACTGGTTTCTTGGCATCAAAAAGGCGAGCTGCCGCAGTTTTTCAAACTGAACCCGGGATCGGTGTTGTGCCGCGTCCTTCTCGTCCAGCCAAACCAGTGCCTTGAACTCTGATGCCCCACACAAGGAAAGGCCAGCCAGAAGGGCCCTGAGCAAGCCTGGATTGACCTTTGTTTCTACGACGACAGAACACAGACCGTCGTGGACATGGTTGAATCCTTTTTGAAGATCCTTCTCAACTTGCAAGACAACTTTTGAGCCATCAGATCGAAGGCTAGCTTCGTGCAGCCTCTCTACTGAAGTGGATACATCGACCAGTCTGGATCTAAGAGAAAGCTCACGCCATTTTGTCGGCAGGTCACCGATAGAAGCTTCGATCGTTGAAAGAGCATCATCTACAGCGCTAAGGCGCTTGAGGATCATCGCCGTAGACGCCGCCGTTACTCCAACGCCAACAACAGACGAAAACAACGACGCATACTGAACGACTTGCAAGCTACCAAGTGCTTGCTGCATTGCGTCCAACTTGCGCGCAATGGCGATGTTCTGTGCCACTCCGATTAAACCTGTCACACCAGTTGGATCAAATGACAAACCCGACTGAATTATCTTTTGTGCAATGCCGGTTTCCTGAACGTGGCCAAGAATTCGACCGGTCGACGCATCTTTCAGAATTGCTCCGTATCGCACCACTTGGCCACTCAGCAAACCTGGTATGTGTTCCGCGGCAACGGAGAACGGAATGGTAAATGGGTTCACGCCAACACCTCTAGTCTTCTCAACGCAACATTCGTTAGGCCGTTCAGGAGCGAGCCCTTCAATGAGCCAATCTCAGGTTTCTGGGGGTCGCCAACAACACGGGTGCGGGCCTCGTTGAACGTAGCTTCCTTAAAGCTAGACTTCAGTTTTTTGAGGGCCTTATTGCGAACCGTTGGACCGGCAGCGACCACAACCAGACCGGTTGCAGCTGCTACCGCCGCAGTCGGGATCAGCGCTGGTGAACTAAGGGTGAATCCAAGAACAACCGTGCCGGATGTAACAAGGCCCCCTGTCAAAAATGGTAATGCAGCCAAGGGGGCAATCGTCACCACAGCCGCACCACCAGCAGTCGCCATTTCGTTGTAGCTCCAAGTGCTGAGTGCTTCGGTTGCGCCATCCGCCTCAATACTTACGACAGATTTTTGGAACGCCTCGTCAAGCTCGCTTGTAAACTCCGCATGATGTTTTTCCAGAAACTCAATCACAATGGGT